>JAXIPB010000071.1:0-85913 GCA_045403155.1 Micromonosporaceae bacterium | reverse complement strand
CACAACTGGCTCGACGGGGTCGACCACGACGACGGACCTGACCTGCCACCGGGTGCCGATGTTCCGGCAACGCCCCGACACCGGGACCGGTGGAGCTGATGGGCTTCGTACGACGGACTCCAGCCGGCCGGTTTCGGGCGTGCTGGCGCGACCCCGCCGGCCGGCAGCGGTCCAAGACCTTCCGGACCAAGAAGGAGGCGAACGCCTTCCTCGCCGGGACTGAGTCAGCGATCAACCATGGCACGTACATCGACCCGGATGCCGGCCGGGTGCGCTTTGGCGATTTCGCTCGTCGCTGGCTGGAGGGCCGGGAAGTGGAGGCACGCACGGCCGAACGCACTCTGTCGGCGCTGCGGGCACACGTCCTTCCACAATGGTCGGCCTGGCCGCTCGCGAAGATCGACCACATGGCCGTCCAGGAGTGGGTCTCAGACCTGGTCCGCCGCCGGTCACGCGGCACGGTCGTACGCTGCTACAGCGTCATGTCGATGATCCTCAAGACGGCGGTTCGGGCGCGCGTCATCTCGTACAACCCGGCCGAGGGCGTCAAGATCCCGCCGAACCGCAGCCATGGAAGCGTCGCGATGACGCTTAGCCGGGAGGACTTCTTCGGGCGGCTATTGCCCGCCGTCCCGGCCCGCCATCGGGCCTTGCTGTGCACCGCCGCGGGGGCTGGCCTGCGCTGGGGCGAGTGCGCCGGACTGACCTGGGGCTCAGTCGACCTCGAGAAGGCGCGGTTGCGCGTGAACCAGGTCGCGGTCGAGACGCCTTCGGCCGTCACGCTCCGGCGATTCCCGAAGTCCAGGGCCGGCCTTCGGAGCGTGCCGCTCCCGGAGTTCCTGGTCGAGGCGCTCCGCCGGCACGGCGAGTCCGGCTCGCCAAGCGACCTGGTGTTCCCGAGCCGAGCCGGCGGTCCGATGCGACGGAACAACTTCCGTCGCCGAGTGTGGCTGCCATCCCTCGTCCGGGCCGGTCTGCTCGGTCAGATCACCGAGTCGGAGGACGGGTTCCGGGCGACGTGGCGCGGCAGGGACGGGCAGGCTCACAGCGAGACCGTCGAGACGCACCGGGAGGCGGTCGCGCAGATCGCGAGGACGGCATTCGGAGGCGCCAGGTTCCATGATCTGAGGCACTCGTACGCGACCTGGCTCGTCACCGAAGGCGTGCCGGTGAACGTCGTACGAAAGGTCCTGGGGCACGAGCAGACGTCCACCACGCTCGATCTGTACACCCACGCTCCGGACGATTACGAGCAGCGGGTAATCGACGCGCTCGGGCCGTCCGCTGCCTATCTGCTGCCTTTCGAGCCCACGACCGAAGAGGAGGTGAATAGGGATGACGAGGAAGACGACGCCTGACCTGCGCCGCGACCGCAAATCTCACCCGACCGGGATAGAGACGACCCCCGTCCGGGGGGTGACGGGGGTCGTCGGGGAGCGGCTCCGGGGGGGTCGAGCCGATCCCACTCAGCGGTTACGGGGGGGTGCAACCGCCGAGGGCCTGCCTCAATGTCCCAGACGAGACATCACGCACGCATCTCCAAGTCGCTTGACAAGGTACGCGTCATACGAAACGGCGCGTTCTTGGCACAAGCATGACGGACACAATGTCACGCGTCGAGTGTCAACACGCCGACGAAAGTCCGACCCCTGACAATTCGCGCAGCCGCAATCCCCTAAATCCGACTCGAATAGCCATTCGCAAGCCCGGGGGAGCGCTCCCATACAGCTACCGAGAGGGCGGGGCGCGGCGAATAGTCCCAGCTGGCGGCTAGACTTGCCGCCCGTGGTCCCCAGTGCCGCATTCTTTGATCTGGACAAAACGGTCATCGCCAAGTCGAGCGCACTCGCCTTCGGACGCCCGTTCTATCGGGATGGCCTCATAACGCGGCGCGACGTGGTGAAGGCGGCTTATGCCCAGCTCATGTTCCGACTCGGCGGTGCCGACGAGCACCAGATGGCTCGGATCCGGGATCACGTCGCCGAGCTGTGTCGCGGGTGGCGGGTCGACCAGGTTCGCCAGATCGTCAACGAAACGCTGCACGAGCTGATCAATCCCTATGTCTATGCTGAGGCGGCCGCTTTGATCGAAGAGCATCGAGCCGCGGGCCGCGACATTGTGGTGGTGTCGACATCGGGGGAGGAGATGGTCCGGCCCATCGCCGAACAGCTTGGCATCGCCGACGTCATCGCCACCCGGATGGTGGTCGAGGATGGTCGATACACGGGTGAGGTCGCCTACTACGCGGCGGGCCCGACGAAGGCCGAGGCGGCGCGCGCGCTGGCCAAGGAGCGCGACTACGACCTCTCCTTGTCGTATGCGTACTCCGACTCGATCTCCGACGTCCCGCTGCTCGAGGCCGTTGGCCACCCCACCGTCGTCAACCCCGACCGGAGCCTTCGCCGTATCGCGGCCGAACGCGGTTGGCCGGTCCTCGAGTTCCGGCATCCGGTGCCGCTGTCGCGACGCTTGCGCGACCGCCCCGCAGTTCCCGTTGCCGCCGCCGCGATCGGCGTGGGTGTCGGTGTCGCGATTGGCCTCGCCCTCTACGGCCGGCACCGGCGATCGCGCGCCGCGCTGTTGCAGACGACCGCGTGACGCAACCGACCGCATAACTCAGCGGGTTGGCAACTGCTTTCACACGCGACACGCGCCGTCACAGAATCCGCCCTAGGGGTGGCGTGGGAGCCCAAAGCGGCGTAGAAACTAGAGGTACGGACTCCAATGAGAGATCGAGGTTCGGTTGCTCGATTGGGCTCCGTGCACGGCCGCTGGGCACCCACGCGCGATCAGCCGCGGGTAGGCACGTTGCGTTGGACCCCTGAGGTTCATCGACAACGACTGAGGTGCACGCCTGGTAACCCGGTCGGACGTGGATGTCGACGGCGCCTCCCTGTGAGGCGCCGTCCACATGCGCAACGAACCCAGTCGGTGGCACGCTGCGTCCATGACGACGTTCGGACTTGTTGGGGCCGGCCACATGGGAGCCGGCTTGGGATGGGCGCTGCGCGACGCCGGCCACGAGGTCGTGACCAGCCTCGCCGGGAGGTCCGCTCGAACCGCCAGGCTGGTTGAGCAGGCCGGCATTCGGACACTGCCCGATCTGAGGGCGGTCTTGTCCGTTGCCGAGACGGTGCTCGTGGTGACTCCGCCCGCGGCCGCCGTCGATGCGGCCGAAGCGATCGCGGACGCGACCGCGACCATCGACGCCTCGCCCTTGATCGTCGACCTCAACGCCGTCTCGCCCTCCACAGTGGAGCGAATCGGCGCGGTGCTGGCCGGCGTCGGTCTGGACCTCGTCGACGGTTCCATCTCGGGTCCACCGCCAACCGTTCGACCGGGCGCCGCCGTCTTCCTGTCCGGGCCACGCGCCCGGGACCTCGCCGCATGTGATTGGCGCCATGTCAACCCGGTCGTGGTGAGCGACCGCATCGGCGATGCGAGCGCAGTAAAGATGTGCACGGCGTCGGTATACAAGGGAGTGACGGGAATTCTCACGCAGGCGTTGCGGACCGCGGCCCATCACGGCGTCGCCCACTACGTCCTCGCCGACCTCGAAAGGGACGGATACCGGCCGGCTGGCCAGATATCGATGGCCGCCACCAAGGCGTGGCGTTTTGTCCCGGAGATGCGGGAAATCGCGGCGACCCAGGCCGCGGCTGGCCTACCGGGCGGACTGTTTGAGGCGATGGCCGAGGTATACGAGCAGCTGGCAAGGACAGCGCTCGCGCGGCAGGATCCCGAATCCGTCCACGATGGAATGTCGTCAGACGAACTGGTTGCGCGCCTTGCGCTCTGACTTCCTTCGCGAGGGTGCTCTGCGCCACCGTGGGCACCTCAGCCTTCATCGGCGAGAGCCGCCAACTCCGCGGCGGCCGCCTCAGTCGCCGCCGCGCAATGCTTGAGCCACGAACGCACTCCGTCCCGCGTACCCGCCGAATAGGCGTTGGCCGACCCCACGTACTCGGGCTCCCTCGCGATGTGACCCACCTCCGGCGCGATCAACGCGCGCGGGTCCAACCCCTCCGCGATCAACGTAAGGCGCGCCGCAGCGCGAGCGACGACGCCGCTCGGGCCGGCGAACGGACGCAGGGCCAGCAGCTCGCCGTGGACGACCGCTGCCCGTAGCAGAGCCGGAACGTCATTGGATGGCGAGGCGACGACGGCACAAAGCGCGTCCAACCGCGCGGCCACATCCGGCGATTGGATGGGTCGACCAAGCGACTCCTCATTGACGCCGGCGCACCCCGTCGCCGCGAGCACGTGAAGCCGGGCAAGCACCTGGCGGGGGGAGCCCAGCCACCGCGCGGCGAGGCCATCCAACGCCGCGCTGACCCTCAGAGCACCCTGAACGACCGGGTCGATGACCGTTCCCGCCCGGACATCGTCCACGGCGTGGCCGTGGCCTTCCAGCGCAGCGCTCGACACCGCCGACCGCAACGCGACCTCGACCGCGAGCTGTCCACCCGATCGGCGCAGAGCCCGGTGGCGCAACGCGGCATCCACAACGTCCCGCGCCGCGGACAAGGCCGGCTCAACCTCGGGCAGTCGCAGAAGGGGCGCGAGCGAGGTCATGACCGATTACGGTAGCCCGCATCCTGTTCGAAGGAGGCGGCAGAAGCCCTGTACGAAGATGCTCACGCTTTGTCGCGCATTCGGCGAGCACCCGCCCCTCGCCCGGAGGCCGGTCCCAACGCTAGCCTGTCCCGAGACCTGGATCACATGGAGGAGCGTGCCGCATGAGCGAGACGTTGGCCAACCTGCTGCATGAGACGCGTAGGTTCCCACCCCCGGCGGCCATGGCCGATGAGGCCAACGTCACGATCAACGCATACGCTGCGGCGGGGGCCGACCGGCTCGGTTTCTGGGAACGGCAGGCCGACCGCCTGCACTGGCACCGGCGCTGGGATCAGGTTCTGGACTGGTCAAACCCGCCGTTTGCGAAATGGTTCGTCGGTGGCCAGCTCAACATGGCGTACAACTGCCTTGACCGCCACGTCGAGGCGGGCCGAGGCGACCGGGTCGCGATCCACTGGGAGGGCGAGCCGGGCGATACGCGGGCGCTGACCTATGCCGACCTGCATCGATCGGTCTGCCAGGCCGCGAATTCCCTCACCGCGCTGGGTGTGCGGTCGGGCGACCGCGTCGCGATCTATATGCCGATGATCCCCGAGTTGCTCGTCGCAATGCTCGCCTGCGCCCGGATCGGAGCGACCCACTCCGTCGTCTTCGGCGGATTCTCCGCCGACGCACTCAAGGGCCGCATTCAGGACCAGGATGCGATCCTCGTCATCACGGCCGACGGCGGATTCCGTCGCGGAGCACCATCGGGGCTGAAGCCCACGGTCGATGAGGCGGTGGCGGAGTGCCCCACCGTCCGCAACGTCGTTGTCGTACGCCGCACCGGACAGGAGATTGCCTGGACGGAGGGGCGCGACCTGTGGTGGCACGAGACCGTCGACACAGCGAGCGCAGAACACACGGCGGAGCCATTCGACGCCGAGCATCCACTCTTCATCCTGTACACGTCCGGCACCACGGCCAAGCCGAAGGGAATCCTGCACACGACCGGCGGCTACCTGACCCAGGTCGCCTGGACCCACCATGCCGTCTTCGACCTCAAGCCGGAGACCGACGTCTACTGGTGCACCGCCGACATCGGCTGGGTGACCGGGCACAGCTACATCGTGTACGGCCCGCTGGCGAACGGGGCGACACAGGTGATGTACGAAGGAACGCCCGACACCCCGCATCGAGGGCGCTTCTGGCAGCTGGTCGAGAAGTACCGCGTCTCCATCCTCTACACCGCGCCGACGGCGATCCGGACGTTCGCCAAGTGGGGGGACGACATTCCGGCGCAGTTCGACCTCTCCTCCCTTCGGTTGCTTGGCACGGTCGGTGAGCCGATCAACCCCGAGGCATGGATGTGGTACCGCGAGCACATCGGCGGCGGTCGCTTGCCGATCGTCGACACCTGGTGGCAGACCGAGACCGGCGCAATCATGATCTCGCCACTCCCCGGCGTGACGATTTGCAAGCCCGGCTCGGCCATGCGCCCGTTGCCCGGCATCACCGCCGACGTCGTCGACGACACCGGCACCTCCGTGCCCGACGGCGGCGGCGGATACCTGGTGATACGGGACCCGTGGCCGAGCATGCTCCGGACGATCTGGGGTGACGACAAGCGCTTCGTGGAGACGTACTGGTCGAAGTTCGAGGGCCTCTACTTCCCCGGCGACGGCGCGAAGCGAGACGAGGACGGAGACCTCTGGCTGCTCGGACGTGTCGACGACGTCATGCTGATCTCTGGGCACAACATCTCCACGACCGAGGTCGAGTCGGCCCTCGTTTCTCACCCGGACGTCGCCGAGTCGGCCGTCGTCGGCGCGACCGATCCGACGACCGGTCAGGCCATCGTGGCGTTCGTGATCCTGCGCGGCGGCATCGACGGCGGCGACGCCCTCGTTCAGGAGCTACGCGACCACGTTGCCAAGATGCTTGGCCCGATCGCGAAGCCGCGCCAGATCCTGCTCGTGGCCGAGCTACCCAAGACCCGCTCGGGAAAGATCATGCGTAGGCTGCTTCGGGACGTCGCCGAGAACCGGTCGATGGGGGACGTCACGACGCTGCAGGATTCGACCGTGATGGATCTGATCGCGGTCGGTCTCAAGCAGGGAGCATCCGCAGAGGATTGAGTCAAGATCCGCACGATCATGAGCTCGCGGTCGCCAGGAGTCGCCGATCATGACCTCCAAATCATGATCGGCGGGAACTATTCCTTGGCCCAGCGGAGGATCTCGCCCGAGACAAGGTCCGGTGCCTCACGGTGGGGGAAATGTCCCACGCCGTCAAGAAGTCGCCACTCGTAGGCGGCCTTGACGTAGCGGCCGGAACCTAGCGCCGTCGCCGGGACGATGACCGGGTCCAAGGCGCCGTGCATGTGCAGCGTCGGCGCCTCGACCGGAACCCGCAACTGCTTGCGGAACCGATGGCCGTGTAAACGGAGCAGACTTCTGACACCCCAGCGGAACGCCTCGAGGGCACAGAACGCGGCCTGCGGGATCTGGATGGCGTTGCGGCAGGCGCGTTCGTACTCCGCGAAGTCCGCCGAGTCCACCCATGATGGTCCGGACCACCGCCGAAGGTAGGCGCCGACGAGCGCGCCGTCGTTTCGGGTCAGGGCGTGCTCGTACCGGGGAATCTGGAATTTCAGTACCGGGCCGGCGGCCGCCAACTGCCCGCGCGGGTCGGCGAGAACGGACGCCCGCAGGCGGAGTGGGTGGGCCGCGGAGACGACGACCAACTTCCGAACGGAACGGGGATGGAATGCCGCCGTCGCCCACGCGACGAGTCCGCCGTATCCGGTTCCGACCAGCGTGGCGTCGCGCTCGCCGAGCGCTCGGATGAGCCCGGTGATGTCCGCGGCCATCGTGTAGGCGTCGTACCCGCGAGGCGGCTTGTCGCTCGCGCCGTATCCCCGCAGATCTACCGCGACAGCGCGGAATCCCGCGCCAGCCAGGGTGGTGAGTTGATGCTGCCAAGCTCCCCAGAACTCGGGGAACCCATGAAGGAGGAGTACGAGCGGGCCGGCGCCGGCCTCGGCGATGTGGAAGCGGCTTCCGTTGGCGGAGACGAAGCGGTGGGTCCAATCACCGTCGAGCAACACGCACGACTCGTCGACCTTGACCCCCTTCATGCCGCCAGCCTACGGCCGTGCCCACCGATCCGCCTCTGCAGCCCTGCCCCGACGCGGGGTTGAGGGCGGGCGAGCGACGGGCGGCCGGATCAGGTGCGGTACTCCGACAGGTTCTCGACCTGGGTCGTCGGCGCCCACCCCTGGTACACGCCGTAATCGAACTCCTCCAGGCCGAGCGTGCGCGCCACCGGCGCCTTACCGCCCGTGTACTCGACCCGCAACCATCCATCGGCCTCGCCCAGGATGATGAACGGTTCGCCCTGCCACGTACAGGTGGTGCGGATGTAGGAGAAATCCTCCACCTCAGAGCCGGCGACGACCCGTAGGTACCGACCGGGCCGAACCTGAGTGAAGCCCTCCTCCGCCTCCGTCGAGTAGAGCCGCATGTCACCGCCGTCGGGGCTGACCTCGAACTCCCGGCCACGCCACCGCGCGTGATAACCGTCACGCATACCGGCCTCCACCGAATCCCGTCGGCGGGGTCACCCACCTCGAAGTGTCTGCGTCGAACGTGGCTACGAGCGTCTCCGTGCCGTCCTTGGTCAGCCGCCACATCTGGGCCCCGTGCGGCAACCGAACGCTATCGACCTTGAACTCTGCGACGACGTCAGTGTCGCCCGGGGCGAAGCCGTTGCCACGAAACGGCGGGCGCTCGATGACCCAGCCCTGCATCGCCCGCATACCCGCCTCGTGTTGACCGCCGTACGGAAGCCGATAGAGATCGGAACGGTGGGCCACCCAGCGAACGACATGCACTTCCGCGTCGTCCTCGCTGAACGGCGAGCCCGCGTAGAGCAGGCCGAGCGCGCGGTAGAGCGCCCTCGGCGACGTGAGGTGTGAGACCTCACTCGCACGGTTGACGAAGCCCGAAACGCGGTCGTAACCGCGTTCCAGGTAGAACGGCAGTTGCGCCGGTGGCACCGTCCGCTGCATCGCGGTGGCGAGATCGGCACCGGCGACGGGTGCGCCGGCGACGCCCACGGACGGAGTCGATTCGTTCTTCTTGGGGGCGACCACGACGTCGGCGGAAGGCTCGTCGCGCAAACCGACCTCGGTCGCCCAGGTCGCCAGCGCGACGATCTGTGAACCGGGCAGGGTCGCGCCCACCGGGCTGCCCGGGTTGATGGCGAACGAGATCAGCTCGTCCGGCCACGCGGCGATGAGCTGGACGAAGCGAAGGCTCACCGAGGAGACGTCCGGACCGAACCGGGAGAAGCTGTGTTCGGCCAGGCGCTCCGGCGAGGTGAAGACGGAGATGAATCGCAGACCGTCCACCTCCTCGATCAGCCAAGGGAAGTCCCGATCACGCGGGCGGGCCCTCGTCGGGGTTCCCGCCGGCACCGGCAGGATGACCCGGGCCAGCAGGAGCGTGGAGAGGAAGGAATCGGTGTTGGCCGTCTCGGCCGCCGCGAGGAGATGGGCCTCGGTCTCGTTGGCCGGCACGAACCCGGCCGCCCAGGCGTCCCCGCCCGCGACAATCTCGGCGTCCTCCGCATTTCGGGCCGCGCCCGCCCGCGCGGGTGGAGACATGGAACTTCGACCGCTGAACCCGATGCCGGCCCCGGCGGCGACGCCGCCCCCGGGACCTGGCGCAAAGCCCGGAGCAACGCCAGACGGGACGCCCGAGGCAGGGCTCGGCGCAGGGGTCGATGCGCCGTAGTACGCCGTCGGCACCTGGAATCCAGGCTCCGCGCTCGTGCCGGGCCTCGGACCCAGCGCGCCTCCCGAATCGTCCGGATCTGGACCGAGCCCGGTGCCGGCGCCGTACACGCGGGCCGAGCCGGCCGCGGGTGGATAGTCGATGATCTCGGCTTCCACGGTCTCGGCAGGGTGTGACCGACCGTTGAGTGGATCGGAGCCGCCGCCGGGGCGCTGGCCGGGGACCGGCCCCCCGGCGGAGATCGTCGGCGCCGGAGCCGACGCGCGTACCCTCCCGTTCAACGCCGCAGCGAGATCACTCTGCGCGATGCGGGCCCGGGCGCCCATTGTTCGACCTGGCAACCGGACATCTCCGCGGGTGAGCTGAGAGACAAACCAGGACGGAAGGTACGCCTCAATCGGAAGTCCGGGGTTGATGGCAAGCCACCACTCATAGTTCGGCCAGTCACCGGCGAGCGAATGGAACGGCATCGTCCGATACGAGCCGGCGGGCTCGTTCAGGCAGGCGTGGAGCGCGGCGGGCGAGGTGAAGGCGAGGACGTGGGTCCGATTGCCCGTCGTCCATGTTCCCCAGCCCATCGGCGCCCGCCCCGCCAGGGCGTCGGCGGAGACGGGCAGGAGAAGCTCCAGCCGGGCGAGAATGCGAAAGTAGTGCTCCTGGTCCGAAGCGGCCAGCGCGTCGCGCATCACCGCCTCGGCCTCGGTGGCCGGTTCCCAATCGCTCAACGGCCACCCCCTCCATTCCGCTTGGGCCGCCTGCCAGCAACAACCTACAAGGCTGTGCCCGGCGGCCACCATACCGGCCGGGTCCGTCTAGCATCGCGTACGTCATGCTCTCATCGATGTCCACCCGTCTACACCATCAACACGGCCACCGAGGGCGGGCCCGGGCGGCGCACCTCGGTACCGCGGTGCTCTTGGTCAGTTGCCTGTCGGGGCTCAGCACAGAGCCAATCGCAGGCACCCAACCGATCGTAGGCACCCAACTAATCGCAGACACAGAGCTAATCGCGGGCACTGGGCCAATCGCGGGCACTGGGCCGGCGGCCGGCGCCAGGCTTCCGCGTTGCGGCACCCAACCCGGCGACGCGTCGGTGATCGCCGACGTTCCGTGGCCGCAGCAGCGATACGACGTGGCCGCGCTGAGTCAGATCACGGACGGTGCTGGCGTCACCGTCGCTGTGATCGACTCCGGCGTCGACGCGACCCACCCACAGCTCGCCCACGCCGTGGCCTCCGGCGATGACATGCTCGATCGGGGCGGCGACGGCCGGCTGGACTGTGTCGGTCACGGCACGGCCGTCGCGAGCATCATCGCCGCCCGGCCGATCGCCGGCGCGGGCCTGCGGGGGCTAGCGCCTGCGGCCAGGATCCTTCCGGTGCGAGTCAACGAGCGTGTCGGCACGGACGGCGCTCCCGCCGCCGAGGGCGACGTGGCAGACCTCGCCGCAGGCATCCGCTCGGCCGTCGTGAGCCGACCGAAGCCGGCGGTCATCAACCTCTCGATCTCCACTCGCCACGACACCGCCGCTCTTCGTGACGCGGTCAGGGCCGCGCTCGACGAAGACATCGTCGTCGTGGCGGCGGTAGGCAACCAGCACGGCACGGCGGGGACGTCGAGCGGAAAAAGTGCGGTTGACCCGGTGCCCTTCCCAGCGAGCTACGACGGAGTGGTCGGCGTTGGGGCGATCAGGCCGGACGGCCTACGCGTCGCCACGTCCCAGGTCGGATCCTATGTGGACATTGTTGCGCCGGGCGACGTCGTGGTCGGCGCGGCTCCACGCAAGGGGCACCTCGCATACCGCGGCACCAGCTTTGCGACGCCGTTCGTGGCGGCGACGGCGGCACTGATCCGCGCTCGCTGGCCCCATCTCCACCGGGCGGAAGTGGTCCGGCGGCTCCTCGCGACAGCCGACCCGGGCGCCGGGCTGACGCCCTCCGCGGAGTACGGATACGGCGTGCTCAACCCGAGGCGGGCGCTCACGGAGGTCATGGCGCCGGCTCCGACCCGCAACGCCACCGCATCTCCGCCGCCACTCGCACCCGCGCGGGCGTCGACCGCGAGCGGCAATGAGCTGCCCACGCCGAATTCGCTGGTTCTCGCCGCAATCCTGCTGGTCATGGCCGCCGGCGTGGCCGCGGTCGCCGCCGCACGGCGCATGGATCTTGGATGATTCTCGGTGCGTGAACACCGCGAATCATCCAAGATCCACATAACACAGACGCTAGCTGAACCGAGCCGCCGCGGACCGCTCCGTGTGCCGGAAGTCGGCCAGCGACTCATCCAGGCCGTGCTTGATCGACTGGAGCGTCGCCGTCAACTCCGTAGATGCCTGCCGCCACGTCGTCTGGCGCTGCAGGTACGCCTCCTTGGCGTCGCCGCTCCAGGTCTGCACGAGCGGCGCCGCGTCCGTCTCGAGCTGAGCCAGCTGCGCACGAAGAGTCGCGATGGCCTGTTGGATGTGCGCGCTCGTCTCGCCGAGCCGCACAAAGTCGACGCTGAGCTGACCATTGCTCATCTGATGATCCTTCCCTAGAGCGGAAGCGTGACGGTGGGCACCCTGAGGCGATCGGCCGCGTCGTCGTCGGTAGCCGTGTAGGTCATACCGGCCGTACGGATCCCGGTCGCGGTCTCGGCCAGGGCGCGCAGAAGCGTGGCCTGGCCCTGGCCCCAGGCGATCACGACCTGCTGAAACGAGGTTCCGCCGCGACCCTGGAAGTGGCCCTGCACCGACTGGACCTCCCGCATCAGATTGGACAACGTCGTGGTCAGCAACTGCGCAACGTCGTCGAACCTCGCCGCGACCTGCGCCATCACGGCGGCTTCTGCCTGCGTACCAGACACCTCCCGAGCACCCCCTCTTAGAGCGATACATTTATCTGGGTGACCGTATCGGTTGGACTCCACAATGGGCCAGCGCTGATTCGTGCCTGTGGATAACTTCGGGTGACGTCGCGGTCGTCACACCGGTGGAGTCGCGGCGGGGAGCGCGGCGGCGACCGGGTCAAGGGCCCGGCCCGATGGCAGCAGGGCGACGAGCCCTGACGGCATGCGCTGCGGGCGTATGCCGGCAAAACCGAGTATGCCGAGCGTCTCGCGCGACGGCACCGCGTGTCGCAGCCCTAGGTCGGATATGAACGCGAGGTCGCCGCTCGGTGACGTCGGTCCAGCCAAGGACTCCACGACGGCGCCGCTTCCGGGGCGCACGAAGACCCAATCGACCGACGCCGCCAGGCCGGCGGCCGCCCATGTGGTCCGAATCTCGCCGGCGACCGATGGCGCGCTCGCCGCGACGCTCACCTCGGGGCCCGGGCCGCCGCCGTTCGAGAAAGTCGCGCACAGGCCGCCGAACTCGGCGCGACCGACAAGCTCCGGGGCGACTGCCGGAGGCAGGATGTCGCCGGTCGGCACCAGCGAAGCAGCCCTGGGCGCTGCGGCGTACTGTGCCTGGCCCATCTCCCTCGGCCTGCCGCCTGGCCCGTTCGCGCCATCGGCGATCAGCAGATCGGCTTGGGCGGGCGTGATTTCGGCAAGGCCGCCGGAGAGTACGACGCCGAACTGGCGACCGCCACTCTGATTCTCCACTACGAAGACTTCTCCGGTCCGGAAACCCTCCACAACAGAGGGTCGGCCGCTTCGATCGATACGGATTCTGCCCAGGTCGGGCCCGGCCGGTACGGAGTTGAGGACGGCGACGTCGACCGCTCTCGCCTCCGGCCGAGGCCAGGCGAACGCCGCCGCGACGAGGTCCGGATCCGTGATGGCGAAACGCCGGTTGCGCCAGATCAGGTGCAGTCCACCGGCCGGATCCGAGGCCACGACGGCTCGGTCGGCGAGGGGGCGGGCGACCGGCGGCGCCGACCCGATAAGGAGAACAGACTCAGCCGCAGGCAACGCCTCGGCAGTTGGTCCGGGTCGGGTGGACGGCGGTCGGGAGCAGAGCGTCCATGCTGTCGCGACCAGATCGCCGGCGGCGGGAAGCAGATCGGGCGCGCCTGGGATCCCGAGCGGAGTTCCCCGCGGCACTCCGTTCAGGGATTCGCGCGGCACGTGGGCACGCCGGGGCTCGGTGGATCCGAGGATGAGCACCGCGGATGAGTAGTTCACGACCGGATACAGGATTCCCTCACGGAAGACGAACCGTGCGCCAGTCTCGTTCTCGATGATGACCGCGGTGCCATCGCGCCAGGAGTCGTCACCATCCGGCCGCAGCGCTCCGTAGGCGCCGACGGCGGCTAGCGCGAGCGCGCCCACCAACGCTCCAGCGAATAGAGCACCGCCCATTCGTCGCGTCGGTGATGTGGTTGGGTCAGGGTCTCGCATGGCCAGGGCGCCAACGACGCGCTGCAGTACGAACTGGTGTGACTGCAACTGATCCGCGCGCGACGCCATCGACCCGCGACCCCTCCCGTGGCCCGACTGCCGCGCATACCCTAGACGCTTCCCGCCCTTCGGCTGTGGACTGTCCCAAAAGCTGCGGGTGTGGCACGATCGCGCGCATGGTAAGACGACTCCTCGGCCTGCTCCTTCCCCTAGCCGGCTCGGCGACCGCCGTGTGGCTGAGCACCATCATCATTCCGGGCATTTCCACATTCGCCGAGACGACATGGGGAACGGTCGGGACCGTGGTCCTCATCGCGTTGATCTTCGGCGTGGTCAACGCCGTGGTTAAGCCAGTGGCCAAGCTCGTTGGCTGTGGCATCTACATCCTGACGCTCGGGCTCATCGCGCTCGTGGTGAATGGCTTGCTGCTCTGGTTGACCAGTTGGATCGCGGGAAAGCTCGACATCCCATTCCACGTCGACAACTTCTGGCCCGCGGCGGTGCTCGGCGCGCTCTTCATCGGTCTCGTCACGTGGGGACTGCACAGGGTGGCGGATGTGATCACAAAGAAGCGGGAACCGGGGCGAGTCGCACCTCCCTCACCGCGCCGCCCCGAAGCACCGCCGCCACAGTGGAGCCAGCCGCGACCCAGAGGCTAACGTCACCGCATGCTGGTACGCCGGGACGACGGCTACGAGATCGACACCTCAACGGAGCGGCTCGACCTCACCCGCGTGCACAATTGGCTATCCACTGACGCGTACTGGGCGCTCGGCCGCCCCGCGGAAGTCGTCGCGCGATCGGTGCAGCGATCGCTCTGCTTCGGCGTCTACGCGTCCGACGGTGAGCAGGTCGGCTTCGCCCGAGCGGTTACGGATCATGCGACGTTCGCCTGGTTGTGCGACGTCTACATCGACAAGGCGGCCCGCGGTCGGGGACTCGGCACCTGGTTGGCGGGGATGGTACGGGAGCGGATCTTCGCCGACGGAGTACGCCGGATCCTGCTCGCAACCAGCGATGCGCACGGCGTGTACGCCACAGCCGGATTCGCGCCGCTCGCCGACCCGGGACGCTGGATGGAGATCGACCTCCGCGATGACCTCGGGTGACGTACGGCACAAATAAGGAGCGTCCGCCCCGGTCGGGCCTTACGGTGGGGCGCGTGAGCCAGCCCCCCACGGGATACCTGTTCGGCGTCAGCGCATACCTGTGCTGGGGACTCTTTCCGCTCTACTGGAGGCTGCTACGGCCGTCGACGCCTGTGGAGATCTTGGCGCATCGCATTGTCTGGTCGTTCGTGTTGGTGGCGCTGATCGTGTCGGTTGCCCGCGGGTGGCGCCGGATCGGAGCGCTGGCGCGGCGGCCGCGAAAGTTGGGGCTCATCGCCATGGCCTCGGTCCTCATCGCGGTGAACTGGGCGACCTACATATACGGCGTCAATGCCGACCGCGTCGTAGAGACCTCCCTGGGCTACTTCATCAACCCGCTCGTGACGGTGCTGCTGGGCGTCTTCGTACTTCGCGAGCGCCTGCGCCCGGCGCAGTGGACCGCGCTCGGTGTGGGAGCGGTCGCGGTGGCGGTCCTCACCTTTGACTACAGGCACGTGCCGTACCTGGCGCTCATCCTCGCCGTCACGTTCGGGCTGTACGGGCTGCTGAAGAAGCGCCTATCGGTGCCGGCGACGGACGGGCTGCTGGTCGAATCCGCGGTGCTCACACTGCCAGCTGTCGCGTTCCTCGCGAGCCTGGTCGCCCGTGGCGACTCGACCTATGGTCTGGTGTCGCCAACACACACGGCGCTGCTCGTACTCTCCGGCGCGGTCACCGCCATCCCTCTTCTCCTCTTCGCCGGCGCCGCCAATCGGATCCCGCTGTCGGCAATCGGACTCTTGCAGTACCTGGCCCCGGTTCTCCAGCTCGGATGCGGCGTGCTGATCCTCGGTGAACCGATGCCACCGGTCAGGCTGGCGGGCTTCGCGCTGGTATGGCTGGCGCTGGGCATCTTCACCTGGGACGGCATCCGATTTGTCCGGACGCGGGCACAGGGGGTCGGGTCCGTTCCCGCGCCGGCGCCGGCTGGGATATCCCGGTCGTTTGACGTGCGGGAGCACCTGAGGTTGAGTGACTCCAGACAGTCGTCATAGAGGGGGCGTGGGACGACGGTGGTTATGCGGCATCCTTACGGGGAACCGTCGGATCTGATCCGCAGCGTGTCGCGGGCGCTGCGTGTTCTGGAGGCGGTGGGTCACACCCCGCGTGGGCTCACGGTCAAGCAGATCGCCCGACGATGCGATCTCACCACGGCCACGACGTATCACCTGATCCGCACCCTCGCATACGAGGGTTACGTCGCCCGGAGGGAGGACGGCACCTACGTCGTCGGACTGGAGATCGCGGACAGGTTCCGTGAACTCACCGCCGCGTTCCGGGGCCCGGCCAAGGTGGGTGAAGCGCTTCGCCGCGCCGCCACGGAGACCGGAGTCAGCCACTTTCTGGGCACGTTCGTCGGCGGGCAGGTGGTGCTGGCCAGCGCCGCCGAGGGCCCACAGTCTCCGTACGTGGAGGACCTGGTTCCCGGTTTCGATGATGGCGCCCACGCGACCGCGCTGGGCAAGGCGCTGCTCGCCACCCTCACCCACGATCAGCGCCTGCGCTATCTCAAGGAAAGCGGCATGCGCGCCTTCACCACCTCGACCTTGACCGAGGCTGAGGCGCTCGAGGCCGACCTAATCGCCGGCGAGCGACGGGGGATGCAAGTCGAGGTGTCACAGTTCCGACCGGGCATCGCGTGCGCGGCCGTCGTCGTGCGCGGCGACCGGGATCCCGAGCGGCGAGTCGTGCTCGCTTGCGCAATGAATGCAGACCGGTTGCTCGAGTCCCGTGATGAGGTCCGCACCCACCTCGTCGGGACCGCGCGCACTGTCGCCGTGGCCATGGACAGCCCGGATGGCGCGTTCAGCGCCTGACCGCTGAACCGGAACCCGCAGGTTCGCGTGACAATGATCGGGAAGACAACGATCGGCAGCGAGCGGTCGAGGGTGAAGCGGTCGAATGTGGGCTGGGCGTGGCTGACCAGGACGACGGGCTGATCCGGGCGTTGCATGCCGAACACGGCGACGCGCTGTTTGCGCACGCCATCCGGCTGTGTGACGGCGATCGGCAGCGAGCCGAGGACCTCGTACAGGAAACCCTGCTGCGAGCGTGGCGGCACCCCGAGGCGCTCCATCCCGATCGCGGCTCGGCTAGGGCGTGGCTGTTCACAACCGCCCGGCGGCTCGCCATAGACGCGTGGCGGCGGCGCGAGGTGAGGGTGGGCGAGGTGGTGACCGACACGCTTCCGGAGCCGCACATCGGCCTGGACGAGGCCGACCGGGCGGTGGAGGCCTGGACGATCGCGGAGGCGCTGGAGCAGCTGTCACCGGCGCACCGCGAGGTTCTGGTGGAGTGCTTCTACCGCGGCCGTTCCGTGGCCGAGGCGGCGGCCGCGCTCGGGATTCCCCCCGGCACGGTCAAATCGCGTACGCACTACGCGGTGCGGGCGCTCCGGTTGGTACTCGACGAGATGGGGGTGACGCGGTGAAGTGCCAATTCGCTATCGACGACGGCGCCTACGTGCTCGGCGCGCTCTCCCCCGCCGACCGTGCCGCGTTCGAGCGCCACCTTCCCTCCTGCTCCCAGTGCCGGAAGGCTGTGGCGTCATTCGCCGTCATCCCGGGCCTCCTCGGGCGACTCAACGCGACGACGCCGACATCGTCCGCCGCCACGCCCTCGACGCTCCTTGCGCGTACGCTGGCCGCGGCCTCCGCCCAGCGGCGAATTGAACGTCGCCGCCGCACGTGGTACGCGCTGGGCGCCGGCCTCGCCGCGGCCGTCCTCGCGTCTGTCGTCGGCGTCGGGGTCCACCTGGTCGACACCTCGGGCGGATCCCTCAGGCCCGAAGGGCTCACCTCGATGGAGCCGGTCAAGCAGCGGGCACCAGTCAGCGCCGAGCTCGGACTGATCGCGACCGACAACGGCTCACGGATCAACATGCAGTGCCGCTACGAGAGCGGGTACGACGGAGTGTGGACGCTCCGGCTCGTCGTGTATCCCCGCTCGGGCGGAGAGGGTGAACAGGTCGGCACGTGGACTGCGCGCTCGGGCCAGGAGGTGTCGCTCAGCGCGATGACCCATCTGGCGCCGGCCGAGATAGGTCGCGTCGAGCTGCACCGCGAAGACGGCTCGCCGATTCTGACCTGGGCCCCTCCCTGATCGCTGAGCAGGTCAAGATCGCCTCGATCATGACCTGAGCGTCGCCAAACGGTGCCGACCATGACCTCCAGGTCATGATCGGCGCGAGGAGGGGGTTAGGTTAGGCGGAGCGATCGGCGATGAAGTCAGCCAGGGACTCCAGGGCGCGGCGGGCCGGGATGTCGGGCAGCCGCGCCAGACCACCCCGGGCGCGTTCCGCGTGCCCGCGCACCGTCTCCCGCGCCCGCTTCAGCGCCGCGGATTCGCGCAGCAGGTCCAGCGCCTCATCGACCACCATGTCGTCCGTGATCGGACCCCGGCCCAGGATCTCGCGCAGCCGGGTGGCGCTCGGATCAGCAGTGTCGTCGGCAAGCGCGTAGAGGATCGGCAGGGTAGGGATGCCCTCACGCAGGTCGGTGCCGGGCGTCTTGCCCGACTCGGCCGAGTCGGATGCGATATCGAGCAGATCATCGGAGAGTTGGAATGCCACACCGATCGTGTCGCCGTAGGTGGTGACGGCCGTGACGACGTCCGCGGGTGCGCCGCTGAACATCGCGCCAAAGCGCGCCGACGTCCCGATGAGCGAACCCGTCTTGTCGGCGATCACGTGCAGGTAATGGTCGATGGGATCCGAGTCGCGTGGGCCCACGGTCTCCGCGATCTGGCCGTGCACCAAGCGGGCGAACGTCCGCGATTGAATATGGACCGCCTCGGGACCCAGATCGGCGGCGATGTCCGCGGCCCGGGCAAAGAGGTAGTCGCCGGTGAGGATAGCGATCGAGTTACCCCAGCGCGCGTTCGCCGAAGCCGCGCCCCGGCGGACGAATGCCTCGTCCATGACGTCGTCGTGGTACAGGGTGCCCAGATGGGTCAACTCGACAACCACCGCCGCCTTGGTCACGTCCGGCGTGCTCGGGTCGCCGAACTGCGCAGCCAACGCCACGAGCAGTGGGCGAAACCGCTTACCGCCGGCGTCAACGAGATGGCGCGCCACCTCGGCCAGAACCGGGTCGGCCGACGCGACCGCGTCCCGCAAGGATAACTCCACGTCGTCCAGGCAGGCGCGGACCGCCTCCTCGAGATCGGGGTCGTCAAACGTGATGCCGACGGACGCCCCCGCGGCGGCCATCGCGCCCCCGGCGGCCATCGCGCCCGTCACGCCAAGACCGCGGGGATCGCTGCTCGCCACACTTCCCACCATGCCACATAGCGGCCGCACTCACCCGCGCGCCCCGCGGGCCTGGGGAGAAGGAGTTCTCAGTGGACTCAACGGATGAACTCGGCGGCCCTGTCGGCGAGATCGAGCACCGGCGACGGAAACACGCCGAGTACCAGCGTGGCGAGGACTCCAACCATCAAAACGGCGGAGGTAAACGCTCCAGGGATGGCGACGGTGGGGCTCTGTTCCGCCGGTTCGGACAGCCACATCAGCACAACGACGCGTAGGTAGGGGAAGGCCAGGATCATGCTCGACACGACGCCCGCGATGACCAGCGCGATCTGCCATCCCTCGCCGACCCCGAGCGCGGCGCTGAACACGGCGAACTTGCTTGTGAAGCCGCTCGTGAGCGGGATGCCGGCGAAGGCCAGCAACAGGAAGGTGAACAGCGCCGCGACCAGCGGCGATCGCCGCCCCATCCCCGCCCACCGGGAGAGATGGGTCGCCTCGCCATCGTCGTCGCGCACCAGGGTGATGATGGCGAATGCGGCGATGACGGTGAACCCGTACGCCACCAGATAGAACAAGCTCGAGGAGAGACCGTCCTTGCTGAACGCCAGCGCCCCGACGAGCAGATACCCGGCGTTGGCGATGGACGAGTACGCGAGCAGGCGCTTGATGTCGGTCTGGGTGACCGCCAGGATCGCTCCGACCAGCATCGTGAGGATCGCGATGGTACCGATGACCGGCTCGATGTCCCAACGGACCCGATCGAACCCGACATAGAGCACCCGAAGCAAACCACCGAATGCGGCGACCTTGGTGCACGCGGCCATGAACGCGGTCACCGGCGTTGGGGCGCCCTGATACACGTCCGGCGTCCAGACGTGGAACGGCACCGCGGCGATCTTGAACAATAGCCCGACCGCGACGAGCGCCAGGCCGGTGAAGAGCAGCAGCGGACTCGTCGACGCGAGCAGCGCGGCGGCGTGGATTGCCCGGAACGTGACCGACCCCGCGAAGCCGTACAGCAGCGCCATGCCGAAGATGAAGAAGGCCGAGGCGAAGGCACCCAAGAGGAAGTACTTCAGCGCGGCTTCCTGGCTCACCAGACGCCGCCGTCGCGCCAGCGCGCACAGCAGATAGAGCGGCAGCGAGAAGACCTCGAGCGCCACGAACATCGTCAGCAGGTCGTTCGCCGCGACGAAAAGCATCATGCCGGTGAGGGCGAACAACGTCAGAGGGAAGACCTCGGTCGCACCCTCCTCCCGCGCCTGTCGCCGGTCGGCCTCGCTGCCGACGGTGACTGCCGCCTGCGAGACGAACGGGCCGCCCCGCTCCAGCGATCGCTCCGCAACCAGCAGCACAGCCACGATTCCCAGCACGGCGAGCGTCCCCTGCAGGAACAGGGCCGGTCCGTCAACGGCCAGGGCAACGTCGGCGGTGAGCTCGCGACGCCCGCTGCTGGACATCCGCACGACGGCGAACAGCGCGACGACCAACGCGATCAGGGACAGGGTGAGTTGGACGGCGTGACGACTGGCGCGCGGTACGAAGGCGTCCACGAGCACGCCGAGGCACGCCGCGCCAAAGAGCACCAGAATCGGCGCCATCGCGGCGTAGTCGAGGTCCGGCAGCTTGACGTCGATGGCCGAAACGACCAGGGATCCGTTCACTTGCCAGCCTCCTGTGCGGACGCCGCGGGGTCCTGCTTGTCAACGTCCTGCAATGTGTGGGCGACTGCCGGGTTGATGACGTTGAGCAGTGGCTGCGGATAGAAGCCGAAGAAGATGAGGAGCGCGATCAGCGGACCCACGACAACCGATTCCCGCCACGAGAGATCCTTGCGCATCGGGCGCACCTTGGCCATCTCCGGGTTCATCGTGCCTTGCATGGTGCGCTGGATCATCCAGAGCACGTAGACGGCGGCGAGGATGATGCCGAGCGTCGCGACGACCGCCACGGTCTTGTTCACCGAGAACGTGCCGAGCAGAACCAGGAACTCGCTCACGAACGGGGCCGTGCCCGGCAGCGACAGCGAGGCGAGGCCGGCGACGATGAACACGCCCGCGAGCACCGGAACCAGCTTGCCCGCCCCACCGAAGTCACCGACGAGGGCGGAGCCGCGCCGGGTTGCGAGCATCCCGACTACGAGGAAGAGCAGCCCGGTGGCGAGCCCGTGGTTGACCATGTAGAGCACCGCGCCCGATCCGGACTGGGTGGTAAAGGCGAAGATGCCGATGCCGATGAATCCAAAGTGGGCGATCGACGTGTAGGACACGAGCCGCTTGAGATCGTTTTGGCCGACCGCCAGCAGGGCGGCATAGATGATGCCGACCAGCGCGAGCGCGATCCCAAGCGGGGCAAAGTACCTCGACGCGTTCGGGAACAGTGGCAGGCAGTACCGCAGGATGCCGAACGTGCCGACCTTGTCGAGCACGCCGACGAGCAGCGCCGCCGCTCCGGCCGGCGCCGCCCCACCGGCGTCCGGCAACCAGGTGTGGAACGGGAAGAAGGGCGCCTTGATGGCGAACGCGACGAAGAACCCGAGGAAAAGCCACCGCTCCGCACCCTGCGAGAAGTCAGCCCCGACAAGTCGTGCCCAGTCGAAGGTCTGGCCGCCGAGCACCCACAGCCCGATCACGGCGGCGAGCATCAGCAGACCGCCGACGAGCGAGTAGAGGAAGAACTTCACCGCCGCGTACTGGCGGCGTGCTCCACCGTACGAGCCGATGAGAAAGTACATCGGCACGAGCATGACTTCGAAGAGCACGTAGAACAGGAAGATGTCCGAGGCGCCGAACACGCCGAGCATCGTGCTCTCCAACGCAAGGATCAACGCGAAGTACGCGTTCACAGACCGCTTGGCTGGCGCGCCGGCCTCACCCTGGGCGTCGTTCCACGAGTAGACGATGACGAGCGGGACGAGCACCGCTATTAGCGCGACCATCACCAGGGCGATGCCGTCGACGGCGAACGTGAAGCGGGCATCCCAGGTGGGAATCCACGGGTACGACTCGCGTAGCTGCATCCGCGGACCCGTGGGATCGAAGGCGAGCCAGGTCGCGACCGTGAGGCCCAGCACCACCAGCGACCACACCAGGGCGACCTGTTTGGCCAGGGTCGGCCACGTACGCGGCAGCAGCGCCACGACGAGCGCGCCCGCCAGGGGCAGCACGGTCAGCAGCGACAGATACGGAAAGCCAGCGTCTGACATCTACCCAAGCCTCACCAGTAGAAAGGCGACGGCAACCAGCAGGGCGCCGCCAAGCATTGAGAGCGCATAGGACCGAACGAATCCCGTCTGCAACCGGCGCAGTCGACCGGAGCCGCCGCCGACCGCCGCCGCGAGCCCGTTGACCAGACCGTCGATGCCCTTGTTGTCGAAGTAGACCAGTGCCCGGGTGAGATAGGTGCCGGGTTTCTCGAAGACCGCCTCGTTGAAGGCGTCGTCGTAGAGGTTCTTTCGCGCCGCGGTGACGACCGGTCCCGCCGGCTGCTCCTGCAGCGCGGTCCCGTTTCGGAACATCCACCACGCCAGGAGCCCGGCCAACACCGTCGCAGCGATCGTCAGGATCGTCACGACGGCGTCGCTCAGGTGCCCGAGCACCTCGGCTTCGCCGGAGGCGATCAACGCGGCATTGTCGCCTGGAACGCCGAAGACCGTCGGGTTGAGCCAGTCCTGCACCGGGGTGGCCATCAGCGCACCGGCGGCGACCGATCCGATTGCGAGAAGCATCAGCGGCACCGTCATCACCGGCGGCGATTCATGCGGATGCGTTCCTTTGCCCCGCTGATCGCCTCCGGCGAAGTCGTCGGTCCAGCGCTCAGGCCCTTGGAAAGTCAGTACAAACAGCCGCGTCATGTAGAAGGCGGTCAGGCCTGCGCCAGCCAGCGAAGCGAACCCCAGCACCCAGCCGGACCAGCCAGGCCGTTCAAACGCCGCCACGATGATCGGATCCTTGGCGAAGAAGCCCGACAGCGGCGGCAGGCCGATAATCGCGAGCCAGGCGGCGGCAAACGTAATCCATGTGATCTTCATGTACTTCCACAGGCCGCCGAAGCGACGGATGTCGACCTGGTCGTTCATGGCGTGCATGACCGAGCCCGCGCCGAGGAATAGTCCAGCCTTGAAGAAGCCGTGCGCGAGCAGGAGGATGATGGCCAGCGCGTAGGCGGTCCCGCCCAGGCCTACGCCGAGGAACATGTAGCCGATCTGCGAGACGGTGGACCAGGCGAGCACGCGCTTGATGTCGTCCTTGGCGCACCCGATGATGGCCCCGATCAGCAGGGTCACGACGCCGACTGTCGCCACGACCGCCTGTGCGGCGGGATTCGCGTCGAAGATGGGGTTCGATCGGGCGATGAGGTACACGCCGGCGGTGACCATTGTGGCCGCGTGGATCAAGGCGGACACGGGCGTAGGACCCTCCATCGCGTCGGGCAACCACGCCTGCAGCGGGACCTGACCGGACTTGCCGCATGCGCCGATCAGCAGCAGCAGGCCCAGGGCCAGCTGTGTCCCGCTCGCCAATGATCCGACGTTGGCGAACACGCCCTCGTAGCTGACCGTGTGGAGCGTGGCGAACATCAGGAAGATCGCGATGACCAGGCCAGCGTCGCCGATCCGGTTCATGATGTAGGCCTTCTTGCCGGCCGTGGCCGCGCTCGGTCTTGTGTACCAGAAGGCGATCAACAGATAGGAGGCGAGGCCGACGCCCTCCCATCCGAAATAGAGCATGACGAAGTTGTTGCCCAGCACCAGGAGCAGCATCGCCGCGACGAAGATGTTGAAGTAGGCGAAGAACCTCCGCCGCCCCGGATCATCGGCCATGTAGCCGACCGCGTAGACGTGGATCAGGAAGCCGACGCCGGTGATGAGCAGCACGAACACGGCCGAAAGCGGATCGAATAGCAGTCCAAAGTCGACCTTCAGATCGCCGACATGGATAAAGGTGAACAGATCCAGTTCAGCCCGCCGGTCATCTTCCGGCAGCCCGCCTAGCTGGAAGAAGTAGATCAGGCCGAGCACGAACGCGACACCCACGCTGGCGCAGCCGAGCAGATGCCCCCACCGGTCGGCGCGCCGACCTAGCAGCAACAGCAGGCCGCCGCTGACTGCCGGAATCGCGATCAGGAGCCAGAACGAGGCCAGGGTGCCGCTCGCCTCGCGGGCTGCGAGTAACTCGTACGCGGAAGCGTGCATCTGTCCCTCAGTACCTCAGCAGGTTCGCGTCGTCGACGCTCGCGGAACGTCGCGTACGAAAGATCGACATGATGATCGCGAGGCCGACGACGACCTCGGCCGCGGCCACGACCATGACGAAGAACGCCATGATCTGACCGTCCAGGGTTCCGTTGATCCGGCTGAAGGTGACCAGCGCCAGGTTCGCGGCGTTGAGCATCAGCTCGATGCACATGAAGAGCACGATCGCGTTGCGCCGGATCAGCACCCCGACCGCCCCGATGGTGAACAGCACCGCCGCGAGCACGACGTAGTAGCTAGGTTGCATGACGGTCGACTACCTTCCCTCGGTGTCTTTGGGGGCGGACTCGGCGTCGGTGAGCTCACGCTTGGGCAGGATCGGCGAGACCGTCCGCTCGGACAGCCGCCCATCGGGTAGGCGGCCGGGCGTCGCGACCGACGTCGAGGTCGCATACACTCCGGGTCCCGGCTTCGGCCCGGGGTAGTGGCCAGGCGCGAAGCGGGCGCGCATGCGGTCCGGTTGGGTGCGCTTCTGATCCTTGTGCCGCTCGATGTGGGCGAGGAGCATCGCTCCGATCGCCGCGGCGATCAGCAGCGCCGACGTCACCTCGAAGGCGAAAACGTATCGGGTGAATAGCGAGGCGGCGAGGCCCTGGACGTTGCCGTCGGCGTTGGCCTGCGCCAGACCGATCGCGTCTCGCGCGTCCAGCGCCCGGAAGAACGCGGCGCCGACCAGGCCGGCGAAGCCGATCCCGAGCGCCACCGCCGCCAACCGCTGGCCCCTCAGGACCTCGATGAGCGAGTCCGACGCGTCGCGCCCGACCAGCATGAGCACGAACAGGAAGAGCATCATGATGGCGCCGGTGTAGACGATGATCTGCGCGAGGCCGATGAATGGTCCGGATTGGACCACGTAGAACACGCCGAGACACAACATGACGAGCACCAACCAGAGCGCGGAATGCACTGCGTTGCGCGCCACGACCATCGCCAGAGCCGCGATCACCGCCAGCGGCCCGAGGATCCAGAAGACCCACGCCTCGCCGGTGCCGACACTGACGGCCAGCCCGCCGGCGACGACCGCACTCATGCCTCGTCCTCACCGGCGTCGGCGGCATAGCTCGGCGAGCGCTCGGCACCGGCCGACGTGCCCGGGTTGTCGAGGGCGCCGACGTAGTAGTCCTTCTCTGAATCGCCCAGCCACATCGGGTGCGGCGGTTTCTCCATCCCGGGCACGAGCGGCGCGAGGAGCTGCTCCTTGGTGAAGATGAGATCCCGGCGGTCGTCCCGGGCGAGCTCGTACTCGTTGCTCATTGTCAGCGATCGGGTCGGGCACGCCTCGATGCAGAGTCCACAGAAGATGCACCTCGCGTAGTTGATCTGGTACACAGACGCGTACCGCTCTCCGGGCGAGAACCTGTTCTCCTCGGTGTTCGTGGCCCCCTCGACGTAGATGGCATCGGCTGGGCAGGCCCATGCGCACAGCTCGCATCCGATGCACTTCTCCAGGCCATCCGGGTGCCGGTTGAGGATGTGCCGACCGTGATAGCGCGGAGCGGCGACCGGATGCTCGTACGGATACTTGGTTGTCACGACCTTGCGGAACAGATGGGAAAATGTGACGCCGAAACCCTTGACGGAGTCGGTAATCGCACCCACATCACACCTCCTTCTCGGTCGTGTCGCTGTCGTTTCCAGAAGCACGGGCGACGTTCGCCGGTTGCCGCTCGGCCACGACGCGCTTGGTTCGCGGGCTAGGCGGGATCTGAAGGTCAAGGGGCGGAATCGGGAAACTGCCTGGCGGTCGAGCGGAGACCTCCTCCTCCAAAGTGGTCGGCTCCGTCGCCCTTCTGGCCGGCCAGAGGAGCGCGAAGAGCAACACCGCGACCACCGCGCCGCCGATGATAAGCCACCGGCTGCGCCCGCCAACTTGTTCGTCCTGCAGCACCCGCAGGCCGGCCAGGAGGAGGATCCAGACCAGGTTCACGGGGAGCAGCACCTTCCAACCCAGCTTCATGAATTGGTCGTAGCGAAGCCGAGGCAGGGTCGCCCGGACCCAGACGAAGAGGAAGAGGAGCGCGACTACCTTGGCGAGGAACCACAGCAGCGGCCACCAGCCGGCGTTCGCCCCGGACCAGATCGCGGTGATGGGCCAGGGCGCGCGCCAGCCGCCGAGGAACATCGTGGCAATGATGGACGACATGACGACGATCGCGACGTACTCGGAGAGCATGTAGAGCAGGAACTTGATCGAGCTGTACTCGGTCATGTAGCCGGCGACTAGCTCGCTCTCGGCCTCCGGGAGGTCAAACGGTGCCCGGTTGGTCTCCCCGAAGGCCGAGATGATGAAGATGAGGAAGCTCGGAATGAGCAGGATGGCGTACCAGGACGGCACCGTCGGCTGCCAGCCGAGGATGTTCCACGAGGCCTGGCTCCCGCCTGCCTGCGCGGCGACGATGCCCGACGTGGACATCGTGCCCGCCGTCATGAACACGGCCACGATGGACAGGCCCATGGCCACCTCGTACGAGATCATCTGCGCCGTGGACCGCAACCCGCCGAGCAACGGGTAGATCGAGCCCGACGCCCATCCACCCAGCACGATGCCGTATATGCCCATCGCCGAACAGGCGAGCACGACCAGCACGGCGACCGGCACATCCGTCACCTGCAGGGCGGTCTGGTATCCGAAGATGCTGACCATCGGTCCGAATGGGATCACCGAGAGCGCTGTCATAGCACAGATGGCGGAGATGGTGGGGGCGAAGAAGAAGACCACCTTGTCGGCGGTTCGCGGAAGCAGGTCCTCCTTGAACATTCCCTTGATGCCGTCGGCCAATGTCTGCAGTAGACCGAACGGGCCGACCTGGTTGAGGCCGGGACGGACCGCCATCCGGGCAACGACCCGGCGCTCGAACCAGACGCCCAGCAAGATCATGCTCATGCCGAAGATGAAGACCACGATGACCTTGATGATGATCAGCCACCAGGGGTCATGGCCGAAGTCGGCCAGTGTCGGATCCTGTGCGAACAGCGTCATCGAGCACCTCCTGCACCGGCCGAGACGGCAACCACCGCCCCGGACGTCACGCCCAGGGTCCGGTTCACGGTGGATCCTGGCGAGTTTGTCGGCACCCAGACCACCCCGTCGGGCATCTCGGTCACCTGCACTGGAAGGACTATCTGGCCTCGCGGCGTCGACACCACGACGGCGGCGCCGTCGGAGACACCCAGATCCGCTGCGAGGCCCTTGCCTACGACGACCCTCGGCGGCCGGGCGGTACCGGCGAGATAGTCGTCCCCGTCCAGCAGGCTGCCAAGATCGATCAGGTGGTGCCAGGTTGCGAGGACCGCCTCACCGTCGGCCGGCGTCCGTGGCTGTGCCGGCTCGACCCTTGGCGCCGCGAGCCGGGCCACGCTGCTCACCGGCAGGGCGGCGAGCTCGCGCCGGATGGCGACCACGTCGCCGCAGCCGAGTTCCGCCCCCATCTCGCGGGCCAGCGCGTCCAAAACCCGCGCATCCGGGACCGCCGTGGTCTCAAGCACCGTATGGAACGCCCGCAGATGGCCCTCCCAATCGAAGAACGTGCCCGCCTTCTCCACCATCGGCGCGACCGGGAAGACCACATCGGCCCGCTGAGCCACGGCCGAATTGCGGATCTCGATCGAGACCAGGAAGTCCACGCGATCCAGGGCCGCCTCCGCGAGATCCGGGTCCGCCAGATCCGAGGGATCAACGCCGGCGACGACGAGCGCGCCGATCTTCCCGTCGGCCGCCGCTTTGATGATCCCATCGGTGCCGCGACCGACCGAGCCGGAGATGACACCCGCCCGTATCCGCCAGGCGTCGCCGATCTCCGCTCGGGCCGCCGCGTCACCAACGGGACGGCCACCGGGCAGCAGGTTGGGTAGGCAGCCGACGTCCACCGCGCCGCGATCTCCCGCCCGGCGAGGCACCCAGGCGAGTCTTGCGCCGGTCTCGGCCGCGAGTGCCGCGGCCGCGGAGAGTCCACCCTGGACTCCGGCCAGTCGCTCGCCAACGAACAGAACCGCGCCCGGTTGCCTCAACGCCTCTCGGAGCTCCGTGGATGTCGCGAGTATCGACGCCTCCTCGCCGGGCACGGCCGGAACCACGACCGCGCCGAGCTTCTCCAGACCACGCGAGACGTAGGGAGCGAGTGCATGGACGTTCATCGCCCGATTGGTGTGTGCCTTGTGGATGCGCAAGAAGAGGATCGGGCACTCCTCCTCCGGCTCCAGCGCGACCAGCACGACGGCGGGCGCCGTGTCGACGTCGGCGTAGGTCACATCGGTCACACTTGCCACGCACGCAGCGAGGAACTCGGCCTCCTCCGTCTCGCGACTGCCGCCTCCGGCCGCGGTCTCGCCGCCAGCGGAGATCGGGCGGGCTCGAAAGTCGATGTCGTTGCTGTGCAGGACGGTGCGGGCGAACTTCGAGTAGGCGTACGCGTCCTCGACGGTGAGCCGACCGCCCGTGAGCACGCCGACGCCGTACGCCCCGTCCCGCGCACGGGTCAGGCCCTCCGCGGCGATCCGTAGCGCCTCGGGCCAGCTCGCCTCGCGCAGCTCGCCGGACTTGGGATCGCGCACCTTCGGCGTGGTCAGCCGGTCGAACGCGGTCGTGTACTGGAAGCCCCACCGGCCCTTGTCGCAGTTCCACTCCTCGTTGACCGCAGGGTCATCGCCGGCGAGCCGGCGCATGACCTTGCCGCGGCGGTGGTCCGTGCGCTGGGCGCATCCGGCCGAGCAGTGTTCGCACATGCTCGGCGACGAAACCAGGTCAAAGGGGCGGGCCCGAAATCGGTACTGCGCCCCGGTGAGCGCGCCGACCGGACAGATCTGGATCGTGTTACCGGAGAAGTACGAGTTGAACGGCTCCTCGGGGTCGATGCCGATCTGCTCGTCCGACGACCGCTCCATGAGATCGATGAACTTATCTCCGGCGATCTCCTCGGTGAACCGGGTGCACCGCTGACACAACACGCAGCGCTCCCGGTCGAGCAGGACCTGAGTGGAGATGTTGATCGGCTTCGGGTACTCGCGCTTGGGTTCGATGAATCGGGAGTCCGCCCGACCGGTCGACATGGCCTGGTTCTGCAGCGGGCACTCGCCGCCCTTGTCGCACATGGGGCAGTCGAGGGGATGGTTGATGAGTAGCAGCTCCATGATCCCTTCCTGCGCCTTCCTGGCGACCGGAGACGTGAGCTGCGTGCGCACGACCATGCCGTCGGCGACCGCCTGGGTACAGGAGGCCACCGGCTTCTTCTGTCCCTCGACCTCGACCAGGCATTGCCGGCACGCGCCGGCCGGCTCCAGCAGCGGGTGGTCACAGAAGCGGGGAATTTCGATGCCGAGCTGCTCCGCCACCCGGATCAGCAGCGCGCCCTTGGGCGCCGTCACCTCGATCCCGTCGATGGTGAGACTGACCCCGGGGGGCACGGCGACCGGAGACTTGACGACGTCAGAGGACATTAGTGTGCCCCAACTAGCTGCTTGTCGGAGAGCTTCGGCGGCGTGCGGCCCTCGATATAGTCCACATAGTCCTGTTTGAAGTACTGAATCGAGGACGTCACCGGGCTGGTCGCGCCGTCACCGAGACCACAGAAGGATCGGCCGAGGATGTTGTCGCAGGTATCCAGTAGCGTCTCGAGGTCCTCATGCGTGCCCTGGCCGGAAAGGATCCGCCGGTACGTGTGGACCATCCAGTAGTTGCCCTCCCGGCACGGCGTGCACTTTCCGCACGATTCGTGGTGGTAGAACACGAGCCACCGGTAGGTCGCGTAGACCGGGCAGTCCTGGTCCGAGAAGATCTGGGTCGCCGTGGTGCCGAGGATGGATCCCGCGGCCGCGACGGACTCGAACTCCAGCGGGACGTCGACGTGGTCGGCCGTCAGCAGCGGCGTGGACGAGCCGCCCGGAGTCCAGAAGCGCAGCGCATGGCCGGGCAGCATGCCGCCGGCCAGTTCGATCAGTTCCCGCAGTGTGATGCCCATCGAGCACTCGTACTGACCCGGATTCACGATCCGACCGGAGAGGGAGTAGATCATCGGGCCGGACGACTTCTCGGTACCCATCTTGCGCCACCAGTCCGCGCCGGCCAGCACGATGGGAGGCACGCTGGCGATGGTGCCGACATTGTTGACCACGGTTGGGCAGGAGTAAAGGCCGTGCGTGGCCGGGAAGGGGGGACGCAGCCGGGGCTGGCCGCGGTATCCCTCAAGGGAGTCGAGCAGCGCCGTCTCCTCGCCGCAGATGTAAGCGCCGGCTCCACTGTGGACCACGACTTCCAGGTCGAAGCCCGAGCCCAGGATGTCGCGGCCCAGGTACCCCGCCTCGTACGCCTCGCCAACGGCGTGCCGCAGCCGCCGCGCCGCGTTGACCGCCTCGCCCCGAACGTAGACGAACGCCCGGTCAGCCCGGATCGCGTACGACGCGATAATGATTCCCTCCACCAGGGCGTGCGGGTCATGGGTCATCAGCGGAAGATCCTTGCAGGTGCCCGGTTCGCCCTCGTCCGCGTTGACCACGAGGTAATGCGGCTTCCCGTCGTTCTGCGGGATGAAACCCCACTTCATGCCGGTCGGGAATCCGGCACCGCCGCGGCCACGAAGACCCGAGTCCTTGATGAGCTGGATCAGGTCGTCAGGCTTGGCCGCCATCGCCTTCCGCAGCGCCCGGTAGCCGTCGAGCCGCTCGTATGTCTCGCGCCGCCATGCGTCCGGTGTCGACCACCGCCTGGTCAGCACCGGCGTCAGCTTCGCGAGCACGGCCTGAGGCGCGACCGTCACGGGCTCGCTCATCTGCCCTCCTTGGGCTTTACGATGGGGTTGTCCGGGTCAATGTCGGGCACAGCTATTCCGTGCTCCTCGGCGAGGATGTTCCCCCGCAACGTGGCGTCGCCGGCGATCCCGTCGGCCATCGCGTCCTGGCGGTCGTCCCGGAAACCAGCCAGCTGCAGCGACATCTCCTTGAAGGTGCATAGCCTCGAACCCCTCGACGGTCGGGGTCGGTCGCCCTCCCGGAGCTGGGTCACGACGGCGAGCGAACTGTCCGCATCGACCTTGTCGAAGAACTCGTAGTTGACGGTCATGACCGGGCCGAAGTCACAGGCGGCGAGGCACTCCGCGTGCTCTAGCGTGATCTTTCCGTCGGCCGTGGTTTCGTTGTGGCCGACGTCGAGGTGTTCGGAGAGCATTTCGAAGACTCGACCGCCGCCGAGCACGTCGCACATCGTGTTCGTGCAGACGCTGACGAGCCAGTCGCCGGCGGGCCGGCGCTTGTACATCGTGTAGAAGGTCGCGACCGCGCCCACCTCGGCGCGGGTGAGACCGAGCGTGTCGGAACAGAACCCGATGCCTTCGGCGGAGACATAGCCCTGCTCCGACTGGACAAGGTGGAGCATCGGCAACAGCGCCGAGCGGGACTTGCCGTCGGGGTAACGGGCGATGATCTCCTTGGCACGAACCAGGGTCTCCTCACTGAATGCCATTACCGATCACAACCACCCATGACGGGGTCGAGCGAGGCTCCGCCGGCGATGACGTCGGCGATCATGCCGCCCTCCGCCATGGCGGGAATCGCCTGAAGATTGACGAAGCTCGGTTCCCGGTAGTGGACCCGGTACGGCCGGGTGCCGCCGTCCGATACGGCGTGCACGCCAAGTTCCCCCCGCGGGCCTTCGATGGCGACGTACACCTGACCGGGAGGCACCCGGAAGCCCTCGGTGACGAGCTTGAAGTGGTGGATGAGCGACTCCATCGACTGACCCATGATCTTCGCGACGTGCTCGAGCGAGTTGCCCAGGCCGTCGACGCCGAGCGCGAGCTGGGCCGGCCAGGCGATCTTCTTGTCCGCGACCATGATGGGGCCGGGCTTCAGCTTGTCCAGGCACTGGTCGATGATCTTCAACGATTCGCGCATCTCGGCCATCCGGACCTCATAACGGGCCCACACGTCGGCCGTCGTCGCGGTCGGCACATCGAACTCGTACTCCTCGTAACCGCAGTACGGCATCTGCTTGCGCAGGTCCCAACCGAGGCCGGCCGAGCGGAGCACCGGGCCGGTGACACCCAGCGAGATGCAGCCCGTGACGTCGAGCTGCGCCACGCCCTTGGTGCGTTCGATCCAGATCGGCTGGCCGGAGAGCAGGTTCTCGTACTCCTTGAGCTTCTTGGGCATCCAGACGAGAAACTCGCGGATCTTGGTGATCGCCTCCGGCGGCACGTCCTGGGCGACTCCGCCCGGCCGCACGTACGCCATGTTCATGCGCAGGCCGCTCACCATCTCGAAGATCTCGAGGATGTACTCGCGCTCGCGGAACCCGTACAGCATCATCGAGATCGCGCCCAGCTCGAGCCCCGTCGTGCCGAGCCACACGAGGTGCGAGGCGATCCGGTTGAGCTCCATCATCAGAACCCGGATCACCGTGGCCCGCTCTGTGATCTGCTCCTCGATGCCGAGCAGCTTCTCGACGGCGAGGCTGTAGGCGGTCTCGTTGAAGATCGGGGCGAGATAGTCCATCCGGGTGACGAAGGTCGTGCCCTGAATCCAGTTACGGAACTCGAGGCTCTTCTCGATTCCGGTGTGGAGGTAGCCCAAAACGAGCCGGCACTCGGTTACGGTCTCGCCCTCGAGTTCGAGGATCAGACGGAGCACGCCATGGGTGGACGGGTGCTGCGGCCCCATGTTCACGACGATGCGCTCGTCGTGCAGGGGATCGGTGCCGCCGACGACCGTGTCCCAGTCACCACCGGTGACCGTGAAGACCTTGCCCTCCGTCGTCTCCCGCTCAGTGGCATAAGTCACTGGTACGACCTCCTCTGGTCGGGAGGCGGGATCTCCGCGCCCTTGTACTCGACCGGCACGCCGCCGAGCGGGTAGTCCTTCCGCTGCGGAAAGCCGTCCCAGTCGTCCGGCATGAGGATGCGGGTGAGGTTCGGATGGCCGTCGAAGACGACGCCGAACATGTCGTAGGTCTCCCGCTCCTGCCAGTCCGCGGTCGGATAGATGCTGGTGACGCTCGGGAGATTGGGGCTCTGGGCCGAGACCGCGGCCTCGAGCCTCACCCTCCGGCGATAGGTCATCGACGTGAGGTGGTAGCTGACGTGCAGGCGCCGCTCGTCCGCGCCGAGATAGTCCACAGCGGACACCGAGGAGCAGAGCTCGAATCGCAGGCCGTTGTCATCGCGCATCACCTTGCAGACCTCGGCGATCCTCTCGGGCTTGATGTGCAGCGTGAGCTCACCCCGGTCCACCACGACCCTCTCGATGGCGTCGTCAAATCCCGCGTACGCCTCTTCGAGGGCGTCGCAGACGTCGTCGAAGTAGCCACCGTACGGACGCGCACTCCCCGCGATCGTCACGTGGCGCCGGACCAAGCCGCCGAACCCGGAGGTGTCGCCGGAGCCCTGGATGCCGAACATGCCCTGGCCGGCGGGACTCGCCGGCGGGAGTTCCGCGGGCGCGCCGCTGGTGGCGCCGACCGGTGGAGCGCTGACCGGCACGCTGCCGGGCTCCTCGGCGGGAGTCTTCGCTACCACCGTCCACCACCCTGCAGGTGCCGGCCGTCCTTCATCCAGTTCTCGATGCGCAACTGCTCCTCGCGACCCTCGCGCACCGCCTTCTCCCACTCCCTACGCCGAGCCGAATCTGACCGGTACGACGACGGCATGGCGCCCGGCGCCACCACGGGCAGGTCCCCGCGCTGCTTGCGCGCCTCGAACATCTTCCGACCGTTGGCACCGAGCGGCTCGTAGAGGATCTTCTCGCGCAGCTTCAGGATGGCGTCGATGAGCATCTCCGGCCGCGGCGGGCAGCCGGGCAGGTACATGTCGACCGGGACGATGTGGTCGACGCCCTGCACGATGGCGTAGTTGTTGAACATGCCTCCGCTCGAGGCACAGACGCCCATCGAGAGCACCCACTTCGGGTCGGCCATCTGGTCGTAGATCTGGCGGAGGACCGGGGCCATCTTCTGGCTGACGCGGCCCGCGACTATCATCAGATCGGCCTGACGGGGCGAGGCGCGGAAGACCTCCATTCCCCACCGGCCGAGGTCGTAATGGGGCGCGCCGGCGGCCATCATCTCGATCGCGCAGCAGGCCAGGCCGAATGTGGCTCCCCACGTGGACGACTTGCGGGCCCAGTTGATGGCCCTCTCGACCGTGGTGAGCAGGACTCCGCTCGGGAGCTTCTCTTCGATTCCCATTACGGCCTCAGTCCCACTCGAGCCCACCGCGCCGCCAGACGTACACGTACGCGACGAAAATGGTGCCGATGAACAGGAGCATCTCGACGAATACGAACAAGCCGAGGCCGCCGAGCAGGTCATTGAATGCGACCGCCCACGGATACAAGAAAATGATCTCGATGTCGAAAATGATGAAGAGCATGGCGGTCAGGTAGAACTTCACCGGGAAGCGGCCACCGCCGATCGGCTCCGGCGACGGTTCGATGCCGCACTCATACGCCTCGAACTTGGCCCGGTTGTAGCGCTTCGGTCCCACCATCTGCGAAACGCCCACCGAGAAGAGAGCGAACGCCGTCGCGAGGGCGAACAGCGCAAGAATGGGTACGTAAGCCGAGAGCGACATGATCTCTGCCTGCCTCATCCTTTCGATCGATCTCGGGCCAGGTTCACACTATTTCTTACGGTACGGGCGCGGATGCCCGAGGGTACCGCGCTCGCGATCTCATCCTCAGGCCGCCGGTACGACTCTGGTCATCGCATTGATCACTCGGTCCATGGCGTCACCGCCCCGCTGGTCGGTGAGGTTCGCGAGAAGCTTGAGCACGAACCGCATGAGTGTCGGGTGGGGCATGCCGTGCTTGGTCGCGAAACGCATGATCTCAGGCCGGCCGATGAGTTTTACGAACCATCCGCCGAGGCGGTAATACCCGCCGTATTGGGCCTTCAGCTGCGCGGGGTAATACTGCAGCGTGCGTTCGCGACGCGCGGGGTCCTTCTCCGCCAGCGCCTGCACGACGACCTCGGCAGCGAGAACGCCCGACTCCATCGCGTACGCGATCCCCTCGCCGTTGAAGGGATTGACCATGCCCCCAGAGTCGCCCACGAGCATGACGCCGCGGGTGTAATGCGGCACCCGGTTAAACCCCATCGGTAGCGCCGCGCCCATGATTGGCCCGTCCGCGTTCGCCTCGTCGTTCATGCCCCAGTCGTCCGGGGTGGCGCCCATCCAGTCGACCAGCATCGTCTTATAGTTCGACTTTCCGAAGTCCACCGAGGAGTTCAGCACGCCGAGGCCGACGTTGACCCGCCCGTCGCCCATGCCGAAGATCCAGCCGTAGCCGGGCAACAGCTTGTCGGTGTCGTCCTTGCCGCGCAGTTCCAGCCACGACTCGAGGTACGCGTCGTCGTGGCGCGGGCTCTTGTAGTAGCGGCGGACGGCCACCCCGATCGGGCGATCTGTTCGCTTGGTCAGCCCCATGGCGAGCGGGAACCGGCCCGAGACGCCGTCCGCGGCGACGACGAGCGGCGCGCGGTAGGTCCTGGTCCCCTGTTCCGCTCCGGCGGTGGCCTCGACGCCGACAACCCGGCCGGTCGGGTCGTACACCGGTCCGGTGACCGTGGTTCCGGTCTGCACGACGGCGCCGCGCTCGGCGGCCTTCCGGGCCAGTAACTCGTCGAAGTCGAGCCTCGTCCGCGTGAGTCCATAGTTGGGAAAGCTCGACAAGTCAGGCCAGTCGAGCTCGAGCCGAATCCCGCCGCCGATGACCCGCAGGCCCCGGTTGCGGGCCCAGCCTTCGCCCTCGGTGTCGACCCCCATGGCGATCAGCTGCTTCACCGCTCGGGGCGTGAGCCCGTCGCCGCAGACCTTCTCCCGGGGGAACTCCGCCTTCTCCAGCACGAGCACGCGCACTCCGTGGCGAGCCAGGTGGAAGGCGGTCGCGGAGCCGCCGGGGCCGCCGCCGACGACGATGACATCGGCGTCAGTGTCGGTGCTCGCGCGGCCCATGAGGCACCCCTTCGGCTCCCCTAAACGCTCGTGAAACTCTTCACAAGCGCATCGGGTGGCAGTCTAGAACCGTTTGCGCCACCCACCATTCTTAGGGGGTCCTAACCTCCTCAACGAGCGCGCCCGGGATCCCCCGGCTGCACGCGGTGCCCAAGCATGATCGGAGTTTTGGTGGCGAACGCGATGGCTGACCTGACTTTCGCCACCAAAACAGGGATCTTCACGAGGCCGCGGCGTCGAGCCGGACCAGCATTGCCCGAATTGTGGCGATCACATACTCCGGCCGCTCGGTGAGATCACGCCAGGTGAAGCGCAGTACGGTCCAGCCCGCGGCCACCAACCGATTCTGGCGATCTCGGTCCCGCTGAAAGCGGTCCGGTGTGATGTGAAACGCCCAGCCGTCGATCTCCACCACCAGCCGCAGTGCCTCGAAGACGATGTCGCCCACGCCGATCAGACCGAGCGCGTCGCATATCGGCGAGTTGACGCTCCAGCCACGAATCCCGGCTGCCCACAGAAGCCGGATCGCGACCCTCTCGGCCTCAAACCGCGCCCCGGACGAGAGCCTGCGGATCAGGCGCGCCATCCGGCGGGCGCCGTGGCGTCCGGCGAAGGTTCGGGCGTGGGCCGCCAGTTCGTCCAGCGTGGCCCAGCCCATCTGAAAGGCCCCTGTCGGCAAGATCCAGCGCGGCGGAGTCGGCAAGCGTGCGCATGCAGTCGAATATCGTGCGGTCGCGGCGGGTGACCAACTGTCCGCCCTCGAATACGTTCACATCACGAGGTCCAAGGCCGCCAACCAGCACCCTGATGCCGGCGAGCTTGACGAATGTACGCTTCGGCACCGCGAGGTAGATGCCGTGGTCTGGCACGTCGACATCCCAGCATCGGGCTGCCGACGCGGCCGCGAGCACGCTGCCGGGCACGGCGAGCTGCGCGGCGCGGTCATGTACGGCCGGTGTGAGGCGAAGTCCATTGGCCGCAAATACGTCGCCCCGGACCCGTTGCAACGATCCATTCGCGAGCCGTCGGCGGATCTGGTCGCGCGAGAATCCGGATCGCGCCGCCTGGTCGCGGGTAAACAGGCCCATCTGCCGTCTACGTAAAAGCTCTATCCGTTCCTGCACGACGGGGAGCCTGACATCGTCGTGCGTGATCGCGCTCGGCGTGTCCACAGCACGCACCCCGCGTTGACACTGGGTTGTCCACAGGCATCCGGGCTATGGCAGCCGTCATCGGGTGGCGCGGTGCAGAGCAACGATGCCGCCGGTGAGGTTCTGCCAGATGACCCCACGCCAACCCGACGCCGTCAACGCCCTGGCGAGCCCCGCCTGGTCAGGCCAGGCTCGAATCGACTCTGCAAGGTACACGTAGGCGTCGGGATTCGTCGCGACTCGACGGGCTACAGCCGGGAGGGCCCGCATGAGGTAACCGAGGTACGCGCGCCGGAACGCGGCGTTGACGGGTGCGCTGAACTCGCACACCACGAGGCGGCCGCCCGGCCGGGTCACCCGCGCCATCTCCGCGAGAGCCGCCGCGGTGTCCACGACGTTGCGCAGCCCGAATGAGATCGTCACCGCGTCAAACGACGCGTCGCCGAACGGCAGGGCCAGCGCGTCGCCGGCGAGCAGTGGAACCGACGGCCGTGCGCGGTGCCCGACCCTCAGCATGCCGAGGGACAGGTCAACGCCGATGACCTGGGCGCCCGACCGCGCAAGCTCCGCTGTGGACACTCCCGTGCCGGCCGCGAGGTCAAGGCAGCGCTCACCCGGGTGAAGATCTAAGGCGGTACGGGTGGCGCGCCGCCAGGATCGATCGCGGCCGAAGGAGAGGATCGTGTTCGTACGGTCATATCGGGCGGCGACGCCATCGAACATCGCGGCGATCTCACGCGGCTCCTTCTCCATCGACGAACGGCTCACGCATCCACCAGGGGCAGCGAACGCCCCGTACCTCCGCCGGGGATCGCGATGGACGAAAAGTGCGATTGCACCCGATCGTCGGTCGGGTCGTCTGCGGGCGTCCGATGCACCCGCAGATGGCGGTAGAGGGTGTCGCGCTGCGCCGGTATCCGACCCGCGGACCGGATGAGCCAGACCAGGTCGTGCAGGTTCGAGCGATGACGCGCGCCGGCCGATGAGATCACGTTCTCCTCGAGCATGATCGAACCGAGGTCGTCAACGCCCATGTGCAGCGACAGCTGTCCGACGTCTTTGCCCGTGGTGAGCCAGGACGACTGAAGGTGCGCGACGTTGTCGAAGAAGAGGCGGGCCACCGCTATCAGCCGCAGGTATTCCAGCGAGGTCGCCTGCGTGCGCCCCTTCAAGTGGTTGTTCTCGGGCTGGTATGTCCAAGGGATAAAGGCGCGGAACCCGCCGGTCCGATCCTGGACATCGCGAATCATCCGCAGGTGCTCGATGCGCTCCGCGTTGGTCTCCCCGGTGCCCATCATCATGGTCGCGGTCGACTCGATGCCGAGGCCGTGCGCCGTCTCCATGACGTCGAGCCAGCGCGCGCCGGACTCCTTCAGCGGGGCGATCGCCTGCCGTGGCCGATCGGGGAGCATCTCGGCTCCCGCTCCGGCAATGGAGTCGAGGCCGGCCGCCTTGATGCGGCGAAGCGCCTCGTCGACGGGTACGCCGGACACCTTCGACATGTGAAGGATCTCGCTCGGGCCAATGGAGTGGATCACCAACTCCGGATACGCCGCCTTGACCGCAGCGAAGAGGTTCTCGTAGTACTCCACCCCGTACTCGGGATGGTGGCCGCCCTGGAGCATGACCTGGGTCGCGCCCAGTTCCACCGCCTCGCCGCAGCGACGCAGGATCTCCTCAGTAGAGTGCGACCAGCCCTCCTCGTGCTTCGGCGCTCGGTAGAAGGCACAGAACTTGCACGCCGTCACGCAGACGTTTGTGTAATTGACGTTCCGGTCGATCAGGTAGGTGACTATGCCGTCCGGGTAACGCCGGCGGCGGACCGCATCGGCGGCCTCACCCAGAGGGTGCAGCGGGGCGTCGGTGTAGAGCAGCAGGGCCTCCTCGGCCGAGATCCGGCCACCGTCCGCCGCGCGCTGCAGAATGCCGTCGATATCAGGTGTCACGAGTCGAGGGTACGTGGTGGCGAATTCGGCGATGCTTGCGAGCCGAACATCATCCGCAGCGGCGATGCTTGCGAGCCGAACATCGTGCGCAGTCGTTCACGCGCGCTGTCGCCGCGAGCTGCCACCGGGACCTGGGCACCGGCCGCCGCGAGCCCGAGGAGCGGCATGTTCACATAGACGCTCTCGTGCTGGCCGGAGCGCACGGCGTACGTCTCGTGCCATATCCCGACGTCGCCGTCGGTCCCCACGCGGCGGTTGAACCGGCGCCAGGCCGCGTGGTGCGGCAGCGACGCGTCCCGAGCGAAGCGCTCGAGGTCTTCGAAGCTGCGCCAGTACTGCACGAGCAGCGGTCCGTTGACGCCGTACCACGACGTGAAGCCCAGCAGGCCGAGGTCCTTGTGCTGCGACAGGACCCGCAGCATGGGGCCCATCGCCCGCGCGACCGGGAACCACTTGTGCAGCTTCCACGGCTTGTTGATCCGCATGCCGATCAGGAAAACCACGAAGTCGCCGCCGATCTCGGCGCTCATCCGGGCTGGTGTCACCTTGGCCATCGCGAACTCCTTGTAGCGGATAGTAGCGCTATCCATTAGCCGATAGTGCTACTATCCACTTCTGGACCTGGGAACGCAAGGGGTTGACGTGAGGATCGCCGAACTGAGCCGGCGCAGCGGGACGAGCATCCCGTCGATCAAGTTCTACCTGCGCGAGGGCCTCCTTCCGGCCGGTGCGGCGACGGGCCGCAACCAAGCGGAGTACGGCGACGGCCACCTGTTCCGCCTGCGCCTGATCCGCGCGTTGATCGATGTTGGTGGCCTTTCGATCGCGGCCGCCCGCGATGTGCTGGAGGCGGTCGACAGCCCGGAACTACCACCGCACTTCCTGCTCGGCGTGGCGCACAGCTCGCTGACCCGGCCACGACGGCGCGACGCGGAGGATCCCTTGTGGAAGGCGGCCCGGGAAGAGGTGGTGGCCTTGGTACGGCGACGCGGCTGGTACACGGATGAGGACTGTCCCGACTTCGACCACGCCGCCGACGCGGTGGCCGCCTTCCGCGCCCTCGGCCAGGACGACCTTCTCGACTGCCTCGAGACCTACGCCGACGCCGCGGAGCTCGTCGCCGCCCGAGAGGTCGACACGGTCATCGCCCGCGGCGAGCCGGGGCGCATGGTCGAGGGCGTTGTGACCGGCACGATCCTGGGCGAGGCGGTGCTCAACGCGCTGCGCCGTCTGGCCCAGCAGGACGCCTCCGCGCGCCGGCTGGTGGACGCCGGCGGTCTGGCATGACCAAGATCGCCGCAAGTGTTTGACAGTTGCCCAGTCGGATGCGGTCGAAGCGGGCGACTGTCGTACAGTTGCGGCGATCTTGGAGGACTAGGCCCTTGCCTTGTCGGCGCCGACGCCGACGGCCACGAGGACCGCCCCGATGACCAGGTGCAGGCCGTTGTCGGCGCCATTCAGCGCGATGATGTTGACCGGGTTGTCGCCGGTGATGAAGAGGCCAAGCAGGCCGAGGGCAACGTAGACCACGCCGATGAGCGTGTTCGCAGCCTTGGCCGCGCGGGTGCCGGCGATCGCAGCGGCGACCATCGCCGCGCCGACGGCGAGGTGCACGATGTTGTGCAGCGTGTTGACCTGGAACAGCCCCAGCAGTTCTCCGCCGGTGTGGCCGGCTAGGGAGTGGTCCCCGGAGACGGTGAAGCCGAGCAGGCCAACCACGATGAACACCGCCCCGACGGCCCCAGCGACGAGTGAGTTGAGCCGGCCGGTCGTGCGCACACCGGCCATGTCCCTTGTAGCCATTACGACCCTCCTACCTGACGGACCGTCGCGACCCGGCGGTCTGACAGGGGTTCGGAGCGGATCCGACGGCGGATGGGCTCGGTCAGTCGACGCGGTCAGTCGATGCGGTCAGGCGAGGGGTACGCCGGCGACAGGCGGAGACGTCGGCCGCGGCGAACCGCCCACCGGCTCGACGGTCACGCCGAATGTGTCCGCGCTGCCCAGGGATTCGAGCAGCGCCGCGCCGGATCGCTGCCCGGCCGCCATGACGCCGACCGACGTCGTCGACGTGCCCTCGATGAGCCAGAGCTGATACGCCTTTCCCTCCGGCGGTGCCGGCAGATCCGAGATCAGCACCACGCCATCGTCAAGGCTCGGTGACATCGCCACCGTTACCCTGCCGCCCCCCGGCACGTTCGCGGTGCGGAGGCGCGCGTCTCCGGCCGCGAGCACGGCGTTGAGCCTGGCCTGGTCCGACGCGAGTTGCTGCGCCTGCTGCCGCGCATCCCCGACGCGGCCCTCCTGGACGACCCAGACCGTGGCCATGCCACCGAGCGCGACAACTCCGGCCGCCACGGCGGCCGCCGTCCGGCGACGCCACCTCATGACGTCGCCGTGCAACGCCCGGTCGGCCTTGCCGGCGGTGACCTGGCGGGTCTGCGATACCGATTGCAGTACGGCGTCGCGAAGTCGGGCCGGCGGTACCTCCCACGCCGCGGCGCTGAGCCGCGACGCGGTCTCGTTCAGTTCGGCGACCTCGGCCGCGCAGGCCTCGCATTCGGCGATGTGCCGCGCGAACCTCGCCCGCTCGATCTCGGTGAGCGCATCCAACGCGTACGCGCCGGCCAGTGTGTGGATCTCAGTCGGCTGACTCATGCCACGCTCACCTCCTCGCCGTTCCGCTGTGGGGATTGCCCGGGCTGTCGCCGACACCGACCTCGACTCCGAGGCAGTCGCGCAACCGGATCAACCCGTCCCGCATTCTCGTCTTGATCGTTGGCAGCGCGGTGTCGAGCTTCTCGGCCACCTCGCGATACGTGAACCCGTCGTAGTACGCGAGTGTGATCGCCTCCCGCTGCAGGTCGGTTAGACCCTTGAGACACCGGCGAACCTGCTGCTGCTCAAGGCTCGTGGTGACCTCCTCGACCACGTCGTCGTACGGCGTGTCGACGCTGGCCGCAGCGACCCGCCGCTCCCGATCGGCACCGGCCTGGGCCGCGCGCACCCGGTCGACGGCGCGCCGGTGCGTGATCGTCAAGACCCACGAGGTCGCCGAGCCCTTAGCGGCGTCGAATCGAGCCGCCGTGCGCCAGACCTCGACCAGCGCCTCCTGCGCGACCTCCTCCGCCTGGGCCGGATCACGCAGGACCCGCCGGGCGAGCCCGTAGACGCGCGGCGCGATCGCGTCGTATAGCTGCGCAAACGCCCGCTCGTCGCCGCGCGCGACCTGTCGCAGCAGCTCGTCGGGACCGGCCGGCCCGCGGTCCACTGACCCGGCGTGCGTCGGACGCTCCCGCCAGCCGGGCTCGCCACCTCGACCGGCCCGTGCGCTCACGGCCGCTCCCCTCAGTCTCCGATGGGACGGTTCGCCGTCATGCCAGGTGATTCGGACCCGCTGTCGGCCCGGATGGGTCGATCCTAGGCAGCCCCCGGGAAAGGAGCGGACCCCTACTCTACAAAGGCGATGGTGGGCGGACCCCTCCCAACGCTGGCGTCAGGCGTCGTAGTCGACGACCAGCCGGTCCGTGACCGGCGTGGACTGGCAGGTGAGCACGTAACCGGCGGCGATCTCGTCGGGCTCCAGGGCGTAGTTGTGCGCCATGACGACCTCGCCCTCGACGAGTCTCGCCCGGCAGGTCGAGCAGACGCCGCCCTTGCAGGCGTACGGGAGTTCACCCCTGACCTTGAGCGCGGCGTCGAGGACCCGCTCGTCGCCGCTCATGGTGAACGTCGACTCCCGACCTTCCAGCACGATGGTGACCGTGGCGGCCGCCGCCAACCGACCCTGTTCGTCGGCCCTGCGGGCGGGCACCGGCTCGCCCTCCACGTGAAAGAGCTCCGTATGAACGGCTCGATCGGGCACGCCGCGTTCGGCGAGGACGCCCTGGGCATCGCCGACCAGCCCGTACGGTCCACAGAGGAACCATTCGTCGACGCTCTTCGAATCGACCAGCCCCGAGTCGAGGATCTCGCGAAGTCGATCCGCGTCGATCCGCCCCGACAGCAACGACGACATCTGTGGCTCGCGGGACAGGACGTGCACGACGTGCAATCGCTCGGGGTATCGGTCCTTGAGATCGGCCAACTCCTCGCCGAACATCACGGTCGCCGCACGACGATTGCCGTAGACCAGCGTGAACCGACTATCGGGCTCAATCGAGAGTGCCGTCGCCAGCAGCGACAACACTGGGGTGATTCCCGAACCAGCGGCGATCGCCGCGTAGTGGCGCGCCCGGTCGGGCTCCAGCGCGGTGGTGAAATGCCCGAGCGGCGGGAGGACCTCAACGGTCTCACCTTGGCGCAGCGTTCGCGTGGCGTAGCTGGAGAACATCCCACCGGCGATCTCCCGCACGCCGATGCGCACAAGCCCGTGCTCCCTCACATCCTTTGGCGTGGAGCAGATCGAGTACGACCGGCGGATCTCGCTGCCGCCGTCCGGGTGAGCCCGCCGGACCGTCAGATGCTGGCCCGGTGAGAACTGGAACGTCTCGCGCAGCTCCTCAGGTACGGCGAACGTCACCGCTACCGAATCGTCGGTCAGTTCCTCGACGTCGATGACGCGCAACGGATGGAAGATGGGGCGCCGACGAGGTCGGGTGAGTGAGGCGGTCACAACGGCTTGACGCGATCGAAGGGCTCGGCGCAGGAGCGGCACCGCCACAGGGCCTTGCACGCCGTCGAGCCGAAGCGGGAGATCTCCTCCGTCTCGGCCGACCCACACCGTGGGCACCTCACGGTCAGGCGCAACGGGATGGCCCCCGACCGGGTCGGCGTGGGCGGCGCGATCCCGGCCGCCGCGAGCTTGTCCCGGCCACTCTGGCTCATCATGTCCGTCGACCAGGCGGGGCTCAGGACGGTCTCGACCGCCACCTCGGGATAGCCGGCTTCGCCCAGCGCGCGGCGGATATCCGCCCGGATCACGTCCATGGCCGGACATCCGGAGTACGTCGGCGTGATCGTCACCGTCACCCGGCCGGTCGCCTCGTCCTGCGAGACATCGCGCAGGATGCCCAGCTCCTCGATGGTCACCGCCCGGATCTCCGGGTCCACTACAGAGGCGGCCGCGGCGTAGGCGCTCACCACTGTGCCTCCGGGTGGCCCCGGTGCAGGACCTGCATCTCGCCGAGCAGGTACGACAGGTGCTCCGTGTGGCGCCCCTCGCGACCACCCGTGGGCGCCCAGCCGTCGGCGGGCCGCTCCAGCGTGGCCTCGACGAGTACCGCGTCGACGAGGTCGAGCCACTGTGGACGCAGGGCGTGCGGCGCCGGCGCGGTGCCGGCCGCGTCCAAACGCTCCGTGAGGTCGTCCGCGGCGAAAAGCTCGTGAGTGTATGGCCAGACGTCATCGATCGCGGCCTGCATACGCCGGTGCGACTCCTCAGTGCCGTCGCCCAGCCGCACCGTCCACTGTGACGCGTGGTCGACGTGGTACGCCGACTCCTTGCGCGCCTTCGCCGCGACTCCGGCCAGCCGTTCATCGGCGGACGCGGTAAGTCCGTCGTACACAAGGCGCTGATAGGTCGAGAGGAAGAGCAGCTTGGCCATGGTGACGCCGAAGTCGCCCGGCGCACCGGGGGCCGCGGCCGGGCCGGCGTTGGGAACTTCCACGAGAAGGCAGTTGCGGAATTCCCGGTCGTCGCGGCGAAACGCCAAGGAGTCCTCGTCGCCACCGGCGAGCTCTCCCGCGTACGAAAGCATCAGCCGGGCCACGCCCAGCTGGTCGAGGGCGATGTTGGAGAGCGCGATGTCCTCCTCCATCTCCGGCGCGCTGGCCGACCACTCGGCCAGACGCTGCGCCGCGATGAGTGCGTCATCGCCCACGCGAAGCGCGAACTCGGCGACGTCGGCCGTCATAGGTGCTTCACGCCTTCTGGCACGTTATAGAAGGTCGGATGCCGGTAGACCTTGTCCGCGGCGGGATCGAAGAAGGAGTCCTTCTCGTCGGGACTGGACGCGGTGATGGTCGTCGCCGGCACGACCCAGATCGAGACGCCCTCCTGCCGGCGGGTGTAGACGTCGCGCGCGTTGCGCAAGGCGATCACCGCGTCGGGAGCGTGCACGCTACCCACGTGTATGTGGGAGAGACCGCGCCGCGGCCGAACAAAGACCTCCCAGAGCGTCCAGCCGCTCACCGGGGCGCTCCGGATCTGGGGCCAACCCTGGTGCGCTTCGCGGCGTGGGCGGCGGCCGCCTCGCGTACCCAAGCCCCATCTGCGTGCGCGCGACGGCGGTGGGCGGAGCGTTGGCGGTTGCAGGGCCCGTCACCCCTGATGACCGCGATCAGCTCGTCATAGTCGGGCTGGGTGTAGTCGTGATGTCCGCGCTCGGAGTTCCAGCGCAGGTCCTCGTCCGGAATCCGCAGCTCCAGGATGTCGGCCTGACCGACGCACATGTCGACGAAGCGCTGGCGCAGATCGTCATTGCTGAAGCGCTTGATGCCCCACGCCATGGACTGCTCCGAGTGGGTCGACTCCGAATCGGGCGGTCCGAACATCGCCAGCGACGGATACCACCACCGGTTCACGGCGTCCTGTGCCATCGCCTTCTGGGCCGCTGTGCCGTGCGAGAGCGTGTACAGGATCTCGTAGCCCTGACGCTGGTGGAAGGACTCCTCCTTGCAGATGCGAATCATGGCGCGGGCATAGGGACCGTACGAGCATCGGCACAGCGGCACCTGGTTTACGATCGCGGCGCCGTCCACGAGCCATCCGATGGCGCCGATGTCGGCCCACGTGAGCGTCGGATAGTTGAAGATCGAGGAGTATTTCTGGCGGCCGTCAAGGAGCATCTGCACAAGTTCATCGCGCGAAATGCCTAGCGTCTCGGCAGCGGCGTAGAGGTAAAGCCCATGCCCGGCCTCGTCCTGCACCTTCGCCAACAGGATTGCCTTGCGCTTGAGCGAGGGCGCGCGGGTGATCCAGTTCCCCTCCGGCTGCATCCCGATGATCTCTGAGTGGGCGTGCTGGGCGATCTGTCGGATTAGCGTCTTGCGATACGAATCCGGCATCCAGTCGCGGGGTTCGATCTTCTGGTCCGCCACGATGATCGCATCGAAGTAGGCCTGCTGGTCCGCGCTATCCGCGTCGGCGCCCCTGCGGCGCTCGGCCGCCTCCTTGAGTGCGCGCTCCGCCTCATCGACCTGGTCGAGCAGGCTCTCGGGAACGCCGAAGTCATTACCGTACACGACCATCAGTGTTACAGCCTGCGACCGAATCGGCAAGGCGGTGTAACACCGACCTGCGCGGGCCGCCTGACCTGTCGGTTCGGCGTCGGTGCCCGGACCCGATAGCATCGGCTCCGGGCTGCGCTCCCCCGCGGTCCCGATTACCGTCCACGCGCTTGCCCCCCACGCGATCCCCCGCGAGGTAGATGTTGCCGACCGATGACCCGTGGTCACCCGTGCCCCCGCGCGGCGAGAATCGCGCGCGCCCAGGTCCACGGCAGCCCGACCGTCGGGGCGGCGGGCACGACGGTCCCCGCCGCGAGGGTCCGCCACGCGACAGTGGCGGTCGAGGGATCGTGTACGGGCAGACGTACGGTCCTCGTCAGCCGGCGCCGCCGATGCAGCCGCCGATGCCGCCGCCGCCCCCGGAGCCTCTCATCGGCAAGTCCCGTCCGATCCGAACCCACACCCGGCGCCGCCGGCGGTTCCCGATATGGACGGTCCTCATCCTCGTCCTGGGCTTCGGCGCGGTCGGTGCTGGCTTGAGGTTCGTTCCCGGCTCGCCGTTCGCGCCGGGAGGCTTTGCTAACCCGGCCCCGGGCAGGGACTCGCCGAGCTCCCCTCCGACTCCGGAGCCGGAGCCGCTCCCGTTCCGGTCCGCAGAGGTCACCGCCGCTGCGGTGAACACCAAGGGATTCCTGAGCTGGGCGCTCATGGATCGGCGCACGGGGGAGATCGTTGGCTCGGCCAACATGATGGAGTCCAGCGAGACGGCCTCAATGATCAAGGCGTGGCTGGCCGCGGACTACCTCCGAATCGCCGATGAAGACAAGGCAAAGCCGGCGAGCCAGCGGAGGGCGACGCTCACCGATTCGAGCCGAGGCACGCTTTCCGTGATGATCCAGAAGAGCGACAACGCCGCGGCCGAATGGACGTACAACCGGGTCGGCCGGACGAATTCGATCAAGCGCTTGATCACCACGTGTAGTCTGACCGACTCCGAAGCCCCGCAGGAGGCGACAAAGGGCGAGGGATGGGGCTACACGAAGATCTCGGCCCAGGACGCCGTTCGCCTCGGCGAATGCATCGCCGACGGCCGCGCCGCGGGCGCGACCGAGACGCCCTGGCTGCTCGGCCTCATGCGCAAGATCCAGCCCGGGCTCAGCTACGGCGACTTCGGCATTGCCAAGGCGCTGCCGCCGGCGCTCCAGTCGCAGGTCGCCTGGAAGAACGGGTGGGACATCTGGAAAGAGGATGGCACCTACCACACCAACTGCATGGCCATCGGCGATACCTGGATCATGGCGGTGATGCAGCGCTATCCCAGCGCCGGCAAGAACGACGCCCAACTGCTCACAATCACCAGCAAGGTGTGCGCCGACGTGGCCACCGCGCTGCTCAATCCCGACGTCTCCTGAGTCTGCTACATCAAGGCGAAGAAATGCGGGCCGTCCTCGGGGAGCGGCGGGGCCGAACCGGCTCGCTCCGCGAGCGCCGCGAACGCTCGCAGCCCGGCGATCTGGCGCTCACCGAGCGAGAAGTCCAGCGCCCGGAAGTACTCCGCCAGCGTCTCGGCCGAGTAGGGCTCCCAGCGGGCCGCCACCGCCGCGACGGCATCGAGCTCGGTGAGGCACAGCGCGCGGGAGTCGAGAAAGGCGTCGTGGACCTCCTTGACCATGCCCGGGTGCTGGGTGGCGAACTCACGCCGTACCGCCCACACCGCGAAGACCATCGGCAGGCCGGTCCACTCCCGCCATGCCTCCGCCAAATCGGTAACGATCAATCCGCGGGCAGCCGCCTCGTGGCGGGCCCTCAGCGCGGTATCGCCGATCAGCACGGCCGCGTCGGCCTCCAACAGCATCTCGGTCAGATCGGGCGGGCAATCGAAGTACTCAGGTGACACGCCGATCCGCGACTCCAGCAGAAGGCGAGCGAGCAGCACCGCGGTTCGCGAGGTCGAACCGAGCGCCACTCGCCGACCGTCCAGCTTGGTCAGCTCCACGGTGGAAACAAGGTTCACCGAGTGCACCGGGCCGTCGCTGCCAACGGCGAGGTCAGGCAACAGCAGCAGGTCGTCGGCGTGGCGGAGGTACTCGACGAGCGAGATCGGTCCGATGTCGAGGCTTCCCGTGACCAATGCGGTGTTGAGGCGGTCCGGGGTGTCCTTGCGCAGATCAACCCCGAGGAGCGCGCCCGATCGCATGAGACCCCAGTACAGCGGAAGACAATTGAGGAACTGAATGTGCCCGACGCGGGGGCGTGGCCACCCGCCGTCGGCGCCGCCGCCCACAGCGCGCTCGGATGGGACGTGCTGAGTGCTCATGTTTCTGCACGGTAGCCGACGGCCGCCGCCGACTCGGCGGCGATCCTCTTTCGGGCGAGGGAAGCCACGAGCGGTACGAGGAACGCTGCGCCAACGAGCAGCCCCGCGATGCCGGTGCCGGCGATGATCGCCCGGGGCGGAGCTAGCGGCATCAAGGCGCCGCCCACGGCGTACCCAATCATGTTGGCTGCATTGCAAACGCCGGCGAAGGTGCCGAAGACACGGCCCCGGACGGCGGCCGGTACCCGCCGGCCCAGGACGACGCCGGAGAGCACGTTGAGGCCCGCGTTGAGCGCTCCGCCGCCGAGGTACAGCGGGAGCAGCCACCCAGCCGTGGGCACGCCGGCCGACACGAGTACGACCAGGGAGAGGCCCGTGAGCGCCAACAGCATTGTGATGACGAAACCGTGGTCCCCACCGCGCACCCGGCCGAAGGGCCACGCGCCGGCCAGCACACCAAGCGTCCACACTGTCTCGAGCGCACCGTACATGCTCTCGGGCGCGCCCAGCGTGTCTCGGACAAAGAAGACCTCGACGACGTGGACCGCGGTCACGGCGGCGATGACGGAGGCGACCGCGACGAGGAGCGTGACCAGGAGCCGGTCGCCGCGCAGCCGCCACGGCGAGTCGGTCGTTGTCGGCGCCGCCGACGCCGGCGGGGTGACGCGACCGCCGCGCCGGGTGCGGATCGACAGCCCCGCGGCCACCAGCGCGAGGAAGGACGCCGCGTCCAGCCAGAGTGGCAGTCGTACGCCGTAGGTACCAACGAGCACGCCGCCGAGTGCGGGCCCGGCGAGCATGCCCAAAGCGCCCGCGGTCTGGCTGATGGACATCGCCTTCGGCAGGTTCTCCGGGCCCACCATGTCCGGCACGAGCGCACTCAACGTGGGCTGCGTCACGGCGAGCCCGGCGGAGAGTACGGCCACCAGGGCGACGATTGCTGCTGGGTGGTCTGTGGACGCCAGTAGCGCGCAGACGACCGCCTGGCCCGGGCCCGTCGTGACCAGCAGGGCGCGACTGTCCACCCTGTCCGCGAGCCGCCCGCCCAGTGGCCCCAGGATCGCCATCGGAAGCGCGGCCGCCATCAGCAGCGCCGCTACGCCGTACCCGTTATCGCCCCGTGCCTGCAGCGCGAGCGCGAGTGTCGTCGCCGCGAGGAAGTCGCCACAGTACGAGATGGCTTTGGCCGCCGACGCCAGGTACACGTCGCGCCAAGGTCCCCGCTGCCCACGAGATGTGAAGACCACACTTCGAAAATATTCCTTCACATCTTGCTGTGTCAACTCCAAGATCGCGGTGATCATGAGTTTCGCGTCGCGAAATGGCGTCGATCATGTCCGCCCGGTCATGTTAGGCGGGGTATTTTGGGGGGGGGTTGTCGGGGGGGAACGCGCGGGAGAGGGCGGCGCCCCCGCGGGCGCCCGGCGGCGGATCTTTCCGCTCGGCTCGACCGTACGGAGCCATGAGCTCATTCACCGCCTCGAACAGCGCCGTCAACTCCGCGGCCGTCATCACCAGCTGCCGTCGGGTCATGCTGGCGGCGTCAAACCACTCCTTCGGTTCCTCGGCCGCGCGCTCAAACCAGCGCCGCGCCTGCGCGTCGTCGCGAATCAGAATGAAGTCGAGCAGGGCGAGTGCCGCCGGGAAGGTCTCCGGAGACGGATCTTCGACCTCGATCTGATAGCCGCCCACGGCGGCACGCCAGACCCGCTCCCGGCCATCCCCACGGCTCGGCGCCTCCTCAAGAAGGCCGACCTTCGCCAGCTCCCGCAGGTGGTAGCTCGTCGCGCTGGGCGAGAGTCCACACACCTCGGCGCACTCGGTGGCCGTCGCCTCATGCCCGTCGGTGAGGTATTCGAGGATGGCGAGCCGGGCGGGGTGCGCCATTGCGCGCATCACCTTGGGGTCGCGGATCGTTAACTGGGGCAGTCTCGACTGTTCGATGTGCGCCACACCCGCGACTCTAGGCGCGGTCGCGAGACGTGGACGACTCCCATGGGTTCGATAATGGCTGGCAGGCCGATATCGGCGCGCGTACAGTTGTCGTTCCGCGCCTCCGAGACGCGGACGCACGCGCATGCGTGCGATCACACCAAACTTGGGGCACAGCCGGCACCGTGGAAACGCCAACTGGCATTGGACGCCAGGGGCGTACGGAGCGCCGGGCGGCCGCGGTCTTCCACGTCGATCACGCCGGGAGCGCCGAATGACCCTGCCCGCCACGACATCCGCACCCGACCCACTCGCCGACGAGATCGCATCGGAGCGCAGGCACCTCGCCGACTCCCGCGATGCGCTTCGCCGCATGCGCGAACGGGCACAGCACCTCTTCACCACCGGGGACACGGTCGCCGGCGACGCGTACAGCTCGGAGACTCTCGGCCGCACCCTCTTCCGTCGGGTGGCCGAGCTTGTCGACGATCCGAACACACCGCTCTTCTTTGGAAAACTGACCTTCGGTCAGACGCCGGCGGCAGACGAACACAGCGGCCATCGCTACCACATCGGTCGCCGGCACGTCACCGACGATGCCGGCGAGCCCATGGTGCTCGACTGGCGGGCTCCGGTGTCGCGGACGTTCTATCAGGCCAGTGCCCGCGACCCCCAGGGCCTGACGCTGCGGCGGCGATTCGGCTTCCATGCGGGCCAGCTGACGGGCTTCGAGGACGAACACCTCGATAGGGGCGAGGAGCTCGGAACCTCGTCGAAGATTCTGACGGCGGAGATCGAACGTCCTCGCGTGGGTCCGATGCGCGACATCGTTGCGACCATCCAGCCGGAGCAGGACGAGCTGGTCCGCGCGGCTCTCGACGAGACCATCTGCGTTCAGGGAGCACCGGGCACCGGGAAGACCGCCGTCGGCCTGCACCGGGCGGCCTTTCTGCTCTACCAGCATCGGGAGCGGCTCCGTCGATCGGGCGTCCTGGTGATCGGGCCGAACCGGGCCTTCCTCCACTACATCTCGGCCGTGCTGCCGGCGCTGGGCGAGATTGAGGTCGAGCAGACATCCGTCGACGACCTGATGGCCACCCGGCCGGTCCGCGGCTCCGAACCACCAGAGGTCGCGGCGCTCAAGCACGACGTACGGATGGCCGGCGTCATCGCGAACGCGTTGTCCGGGCTCATTCGCCGGCCGACCGAGGGCCTGGTCGTCTCGGACGGCGCGTGGCGCTGGCGGGTTTCGGCGGAGGCCCTTCGGCGCATCGTCGACGATGTGCGGCGGGAGAATCCACCGCACGCGGTGGGACGCGAACGGGTACGGGCGCGCACCGTCGCCCTACTACAGCGCCAGGCCGAGGCGCGCCGAGGGGAGTCGCCGCCAGAAGCGTGGCTTCGGCGCATGGGCCGCCAGGCACAGGTACGAGCGTTCCTCGACCACGCCTGGCCGGAGGTCTCCGCTGAACAGATCGTCTTCTCGCTGCTTTCGGATGGCGCCTTCCTCGCGGCGGCGGCCGACGGGATCCTCTCCGAGGAGGAGCAGGCCGCCCTGCGCTGGAACCGTCCACCTCGGACTGTCAAGGCGGCCAGATGGTCCGCGGCCGATGCGGTGCTCATAGATGAGGCGGGCGGGGCGATCGACCGGCGGCCGAGCTTCGGCCACGTGGTCCTTGACGAGGCTCAGGACCTTTCGCCCATGCAGTGCCGGGCCATCGCTCGGCGATGCGAGCACGGCTCACTCACCCTCCTCGGCGACCTCGCCCAGGGCACCACGCCATGGGCGTCGCGCGACTGGCGCCAGACCCTCGTGCACCTCGGTCGGCCGGAGGCCCGGGTCGTCCCACTCACCATCGGGTTCCGTATGCCCGAGGCGGTGGTGGCGCTGGCGAACCAACTCCTGCCCGCGCTTGGGGTGGCCGTGCCCGAGGCGGTATCGCTGCGTCGGGACGGTCGGCTCGACATCCGCGCCGTTGCCGACATCGACACGGCCGCGGTCGCCGAGGTACGCGCGGCACTCGAGCACGAGGGATCGATCGCGGTCATCGCCGCTGACTCCGCCGTCGAGTCCCTCTCCGCCGCGCTACGCGCCGCCGGCGTCGAGGTGGCGGATCCGGAGGCGGATGCCCGGGTCACGGTGCTTCCCGCGACACTCGCGAAGGGTCTCGAGTACGACCATGTGATCGTCATCGAGCCCTCCCAGATCGTGGAGTCCGAGCCTCGCGGCATGCACCGGCTCTACGTCGTCCTGACGCGGGCGGTGTCCCGGCTGGCAATCCTGCACGCCCACCCCCTGCCCTCCCCCCTCGCCGCCCTCCCCCTCGCCGCTTCGCGCCGATCATGATTTGGAGGTCATGATCGACGCCTTTGTACGGCCCAGACATCATGATCGACGCGGGTCGGCGTTGAGCGCGTCTCCGACGATCTGCACGGCGCGGTCGAGCGCGCGTCGGTCGCGCTCACTCAGCCCATCGAGAAGCGCGGCGACCACCCGTACCCGCGCGGCCCTGCCCCGCTCGAGGACGGCGCGCCCGCGCGACGTCGCCCTTACGACGACGACTCTCCGGTCGGCGTCCGATCGCAAGCGCTCAACTAGACCATCGGCCTCGAGTGCGCTCACTGTCTTCGTGATGGCGGGCGCGGAGACCTGTTCGATCGTGGCGAGGCGGCCGATCGAGAGCGGGCCGCCGAAGACCAGCACCGAGAGGGCGGACGCGCGCGGCCCGTCGAGATCCATCTCCGCGTCGGCGGTCCGGGCGCGGCGGAGCAGACGTAGCGCAGCGGAATGCAGCATGTTGGCGGTCTGATGCCGCGCATCGGCCGGGAGCCCCCGCGGCAGGGCGGGCAGTTGACTGATATCCTTCACCATGGCTAACCTTTCGCTTAGGTGAAGCATAGGAGGAGTCATGGCTCTAGGTCCAGTGGGTCAGATACACATCAGCGTCACCGACGTCGACCGGTCGGTGGAGTTCTACCGCGATGTGCTCGGCATCCCGCATCTGTTCACCGTGGCCGGCCAGCCGATGGCGTTCTTCCGCAGCGGCGACGTCCGGCTGTACCTGGGCGTGCCCACCTCGCCGGAGTACAAAAGCCGGTGCGTCCTTTACTTCACCGTCGACGACCTGGACGGCGAGGTCGCGAGGCTGACCGACATCGGCGTCGCATTCCGCGACCGTCCGCACGTCGTGCACCGCGACGACACCACCGAGTTGTGGATGGCCGGTCTCACCGACCCCGACGGCCACCACATCATCCTGATGCAGGAGCGCCCCCAGAGCTAACGTCGGTTGCTGTGCGCGCTCATATCCAGTGGGACCAAGCCAAGATCGCCGTGATCATGAGCCCAGCGTCGCCGAAGCGCGCCGATCATGACCTCCAAATCATGATCGGCCGGATGGGGATGGGCGGGGTGAGGGGGAGCGGAGGGGGACGACGAGGGGGCCGTGCTCGCCGTCGATCACGCGCACCCGAGCCCCGTAATGCGCGGCGAGTAGCTTCTCGGTGAGCACGTCGCGTGGCGATCCGGTGGCGACGACGATGCCGTCGGCGAGCAGAACCATCCGGTCGGCGTACTCGCCTGCGATCGAGAGATCGTGCATCGAGGCGAGGACGGTCAGGCCCCGATCGGCTCGCAGCGTATCGACCAGGTCCAGCACCTCCTGCTGGTGTCCGATGTCGAGGGCCGATGTGGGCTCGTCAAGCAGGAGCACCGTCGCGCCCTGCGCCAGTGCGCGACCGAGGAACGCACGCTGTCGCTCGCCGCCGGATAGCGTCTCCAGCGCCCGATCGGCGAACCTGAGCAGGTCAAGTCGGCGCAGCACCGCATCCACGACCGCCAAATCAGTCGATGACTCGCGGCCCAACGGCCGGATGTGCGGCGTACGGCCAAGCAGTACGTAGTCCAGCACCGCCATCCCGGTGGGAACCACGGGGTTCTGCGGCACCATCGCGACTGTCCGAGCCCGATCTCGGCGATGCAACCGCGCGGCCGACGAACCGAGCAGCGAAATCGAGCCGTCGAATGGAATCAGCCCGCCGATGGCACGAAGCAGGGTGGACTTGCCGGCGCCGTTCGGGCCGATGACCGTCACCCATTCGCCGGGCGAGACCATGAGGTCCAGTCCACGAAGGACGGGCGTGCCGCCGAGCGACACCCTCAGATCCGCGACCTCGATAGACGAAGTGCTCATAGCCCGACCCGCTTCGCGGTACGAAGTACGAGTACGAAGAATGGCGCGCCGAGAAACGCCGTCACAACGCCGATTGGGATCTCGGTCGGCGACAGCAACGTACGCGCGGCGAGATCACAGAGCGCGAGGAACGCGGCGCCGAAGAGCATCGACAGCGGCAGGATCGCGCGGTAACTGGAGCCGGCGAGGAGCCGGATCGTATGCGGCACGATGATCCCGACGAAGCCGATCAGACCGGCGACCGCGACCGCCGCGGCGGTGCCGAGGGAGGCGGCGGCGACGAGGACATAGCGGGAGCGTTGTGGGTGCAGACCCAGGCTCGATGCCTCGTCATCGCCGACCGACAGCACATCAAGCTCGCGCCGGTGAACCAGTACGACGACGACAGCCACCGCGGCGTACGGCAGCGCGAGCGTGACCTCGCCCCAGCCGGTCGTAGCGAGGCTGCCCAGCAGCCACGAGTAGACCTCGCGAATCGTCTCAACGTTGAGCTGCAAGATGTAGGTCTGGATGGCGGTGAGAAACGCGGCGACCGCGACGCCGGCGAGGATGAGCGTCGTGGGTGTGCGGACGCGGGCGCCGGCCGCGCCGAGGCCGTAGGTCAGCAGTACGCCAACCAACGCGCCCGCGAAGGCAAACGCCGGCACGGGACCGCTTCCCGCGAATGGCAGCGCCGTGGTGCCCTCAATTCCGGATGAGACGCCGAGCGCCACGGCCGCCGTGGCGCCGAGGCCGGCGCCGGCCGCGACACCGAGCAGATACGGGTCGGCCAAAGGATTGCGGAACACACCCTGATAACAGCCTCCGGAGAGGGCCAGCATCGCACCAACGATCAGGGCAAGCATCACACGCGGTAGGCGCAGTTCCGTGACGATGGCCGCCTCGGGCACGGAGAGTCCAGTGTGGATGGACACACCGGGGATCAGGTTGAGCAGCTCGGCCATCGCCCCGACCGGGCTGACCGCGACCGGACCAACCGTCACCCCGGCAAGCGCGGCCACGACAACGGCCGCGATGCCTGCCACAAGCCAGCCCACGCTCAGCCGGGCCGGGCGAAGCCCGTCCCAGCCGAGCGCCGTGCCCACCGTTTCGTTCACGGACCGCCTCACGCACCAGATCGATGGGTCAAGGTCAGCCGGCCGCCGCCTTCGCGACCGCGTCGGCGATGGACCGCTGCAGATCCACGACACGCGGGCCCCAGCGGGACGCGATGTCGTCGTCGAGCGGGATGACGCCGCCGTTCTTCACGGCCGCAATGCCGGCCCAGCCGGCGCGACCGGCAACGGTCGTCGCGGACTGACCGCAGCACTTGCTGTCGGCGAGAAAGATGAGATCCGGGTTGGCCTTGACGATGGTCTCGGCGGAGAGCTGCGGATAGTCGTTGCCGGCCGTGCTGGAGGCGTCGGCGATGTTGACCAGGCCGGCGTTCGCGAAGAGCGCGCCGACGAAGGTCCTCGACGTGACCGAGTAGTACGTCGGGTCGAGCTCGTAGTAGTAGGTGAGCGGCTTCATGCGTTTGGGCACGTTCTGCACCAGCTTGGCGAGATCGTCGCGGATCTGCTTGTTGAGCGCCTCGGCCTCCGCGGGATGACCGGTGAGCAGGCCGATGTCGGTGATCTGCTGATACGTGTCGTCGATCGTGGCCGCCGCCGCAGCGAGGAAGGTGGGGATCCGCAGCGCCTTGAGCTGATCCACGATCTTCTCAGTGTCGTTGGCGAGGACGACGAGGTCGGGCTGGTACTTCGCGATTGCCTCGGCGTTCGGCTTGTAACCCGACAGACTGGTCTTCGGCGCGTCGGCCGGGAACGTGGAGAAGTCGTCGACCGCCACCACCTGCGTGTCGGCGTCGACGGCGAAGAGCATCTCGGTAGCGGTCGGCGAGAGCGAGACGATCCGCTCTGGGCGCTTGTCAAGGGTGAGCGACCCAACGGTCACGGGGTACGAAGCGGCCGGCGCGCTCGTGGTCGGCGGGCCGGGGCTGTCGCTCGCGGAGCCGCAGCCAACCGCGGCGGCGGCGAGGAGGGTCGCCGCAACGATAACTCTGAAGGTGGTGGCGGCGAGGGAGCGGGAGCGATGTCTCATGTGTCCTCCTGTCGGTCGAGGCGGGATTGCTTCGCCGATAGGAGCTGGATCCTTATGCTCCGCGGGCGAGGCACTCTTCCTCGAGAGCGCTTGTTCGCGACCTCTCCGCAGGCGACCTGGCTCGTTCCCTCTGTACGGGCAGAGGGGCATCACAGTTGCGGGACAGCGCCGGATTTCGCACCGGCTTCGCTGCGGAACGGTCAACGAGACGCTACCGCACCGACGTCGACCGGATCCAGCGGGGGACGGAGGGGTCCCTTACGAACCAGTAGCGTTCGTAGGGAACCCCTCGTTCCAAACAGCCAACGGTCAGGCCTGCGTGATCCTCACGTCGTCTACGGCGGCCTCGACGAGGCTTGCCGTGGACGCGTCCGCCGCCTGGATCAGGATGCGGATTTGCTGACCGGCATACGGGGTGAGGTTTGCCGAGGCCGAACCCCACACGGCGTCAAGGTCTACCGCGGCGCCAGTGCGACTGAACACAACCGTGGTGCCGCCATTGTGGACGATACTCACCCTGAGGAAGTCGGCCGACGACGAGTTGCTGCCGTGGGCGAGGTACTGGGACAGGAAGAGCGTCAGCGTTCCCGTCGACGGCAGCGCGATCAATGGTGAGCGGATGCTCGTCGTGCCGCCATCGATATCGAATTCGCCGGCGCCGGTACCGGCTGCCCCCCCGGTGACGAGGTCGAATGAACCGCTGACCGTCGTGCCCAGCTGCTTCGGGCCGGAGGAGTTGGTGTCGGCCGGGTTGGCCCGCTCCCACTGGCCGGTCGTCGCGGTGTCGGTCCCCGACGGGTTAACCGTCCAGCTCGTAGCGGTCTCGAAGGTGTCGGTGTAGATGGTCGCGCCACCGCCGCCGCCGCAGTACTGCGCCTGCTTGCCGATGACCTTGTACACACAGTCGGCCGCCTCGGAGAAGAGCAGGACGGCCTCGCGGTTGCGGCTGGTCTGCGGCCCGATCTGCTCGTCAGGCGGGTAGAAACCGCCGCCGCTGCCGGACGGACCCGGGTACATCTCGATCGTGTACGAGAAGATGCCGTGGGTCGCCCACATCCAGTCGATGATTGTGCCATCCGCGATATAGAGGTCGCTCGCCTGCTCGGGCGTGTAGCCGTTGGTCGCCGCCATTTGCTGGCCGAGGGTAGCGAACGCCGCCTGCGCGTCTACCCCCAGATTCGACGTCGTGTTGGCGGTCGTGTAGCCGTAGGGCCAGAGCACGAGTTGCGAGTAGGTGTGCCAGTCGATGTGCGCCTTGATCTGTTGCGTGCCGCCGATGACACGGCCGTTGACGAAGTTGCGCAGCCGCTGCGTCTCCGGGGCGGAGAATGCGGATGGCCCCCGGTACGTCTCGCTTCCCGTGCTGCCCGACGAACCGCCACAGCAGCCCCACTGATAGGACCAGTTGCGGTTGAGGTCGGTGCCCACATTGGAGGAACCGGCGTTGGGCTGGCGGTTCTTACGCCACGAGCGGTACGAGCCGGTTGCGATGTCGTACTCGCCTCCGTCCGGATTCATGTCCGGGACGATCCAGAACTCGCGACTATTCACGATGTTGGTGATCCGGGTGTCTGTGCCGTAGTTATCGATGAGCAGGTGCAAGATGTAAAGCGCCATCTCGACCGTGAGATGCTCGCGAGCGTGTTGGTGTGCGTTGAATAGGATCTCCGGCTCGTTCTCGTCCGTTCCCACGTTGTCCGAGATCTTGATGAGGGGCATATCTCTACCCTCATATGACGTGCCGATGCTCAGCTTCTGGGCGATGCTGGGTTTCGACGTGACCAGGGCGTTCATCTCCGCGTTCATCTCCGCGTAGTCGTGATAACCCGAGTCCGCGGGCGGGAAAGCCAACGGCGTCACCATGCCGCCGGTCGCTTTGGCCTTTGGCGCCGACTCAACGATGAACCCGAGGGCCCGAATCTGGCCAACCTCCTCGGCGGTTGCGGTGATCTGCACGCGGCCATGTTCGATTCCGTCCACAGAGGCGCCGGTGCGCGCGATGGCGTTGACGTCGTCGAATGTCTTCGGGCCGAGTACCTGGTACTGTGCCGAGCTCTGCGGCGGTTGAGCCTCGAAGTCCGGCTTTCCGGCGGCGTTGCTCGGTGTCATGGCGATAGCCACGCCGGCGATTGCTGCGACGACGACAACACGGCGCAGACGACCGATAGGACTCACGCGGAGTTTCATTCATCCTCCCGGGGATGAGGAGGTGCATGGATTGCTTACACAAGACCACCCCGGCAAGGTCATATCAATACATGTTGATCAGGAACTTTCTCCTCTATGGACGCCTACGAACGGCGGCCGACCGCCCACAGTGGGCGGCGGCCGGTAGCACGACGATTGCCAGGATTCAGCGCTGGTCAGGGGCCTCGCCTGGCGGCGCCTCATCATCGCCGGCGAGGGCCGAGCGCAGCCGGTCCTTCTCCTCGACCTTCCGGCGCGCGTTCGCCGACATCTGCTCGGCAACCTCGTCGCGCAATCGCCTGAGCAGGAAGAATGAAAGCCCGGCCGAGACGACCAACGCAATCATGAGCTTGAGCAATGCATTCATGTCGCGCGGCAGGAGAAGGAGCGCGGGCACCACACATGCGACGAAGATGGCAATGCGCGCGAGCGCGTACCTAAGCGTGGGACTCATCGCGATCCCATCTCGAAGCGGTGACCAGTGAGCCACCGTATTCCGACGAACCAGACCGGGCTGTACACCAATGCCGCCACCGCGGCACCGATAGCGCCCGAGACTATCGGCGGCAACGTGCTGCCCAGAGCGGCCGCAATGAGGCCCAGTCCGATCGCGAGACCGGCCGCGACCAAACCGACGAGAATCCGTACGCCGTATCCGCGCCATGCGCGCAGATCGTCGAAGAACAGCAGAGCCGGAAGTATGACCGCCAACCATCCGGACGCACGCCCGAAGTCGCCCAGTCCGATAAATGCGAGTATGCCGTCAATCAAGGCCAGCGCCGCGACGCCGACGATGGTGCCCAACAGCGCCGCCGCGAGCAGCTCGACCAAGCTGATCACGCGCCCGTCGGCGTCACGCCGAGGGAAGACCTGGGTAGCGGATCCTTCAGCCATAACGGCCCCGACGTTACCGGGCAACTAGGCCCAGACCTGCTGCGGCTCGGCCCTTCGCTCCGCCAGGGACGCCGGCGAGTCGTACTCCCGGACGACCTGGTACCGGGTGTTGCGCTCGACGGGCTGGAAGCCGGCGTCCCAGATGAGCTCCAGCAGATCCTCGCGGTGCATCGTGTTGGGGGTGCCATAGGAGTCGGCATCGTGGGTGATCTTGTATTCGACCACCGAACCATCGAGATCGTCCGCGCCGAAGTTCAGCGACAACTGGGCCAGGGACAATCCGTGCATCACCCAGAAGCACTTCAGGTGCGGCACGTTGTCCAGGAGCAGCCGCGACACGGCGAAGGTCTTGAGCGACTCAGCCGGCGAGGCCATCGTGGTTTGGGCCTGAAGTCGGTTGCGCACGATGCCATCGGCGGAGTCGACGAAGTCATGCTGGTATCGCAGTGGAATGAAAACGACGAAACCACCGGTCTCGTCCTGAAGCTCACGCAAACGCAGCACGTGGTCGACGCGGTGGCGGTGCTCCTCGATATGCCCATAGAGCATCGTCGCGGGCGTACGAAGACCCTTCGCATGGGCCAGGCGGTGGATGCGCGACCAGTCCTCCCAGTGCGTTGAGTGGTCGACGATCTTCTCGCGGATCTCCCAGTCGAAGATCTCCGCCCCGCCGCCGGTCAGCGAGTCGAGCCCGGCGTCGATCAGCTCGTCGAGGATCTCGTCAGCGGACCGGCCCGAGATCTTTTCGAACCAGTGCACCTCGGTCGCGGTGAAGCACTTGAGTGAGACGCCGGGCAGCGCCGCCTTGAGTTCGCGCAACACCCGCGGGTAATACTTCCAGGGCAGCGTCGGGTGCAGACCGTTGACGATGTGCAGCTCGGTGAGCTGCTCGCCCTCCATCTCCTTGGCCTTCGCGACCGCTTCCTCGACCCGCATCGTGTAGGCGGCCTTCTCGCCCGGCTTGCGTTGAAAGGAGCAGTACGCACACGAGGCGGCGCAGACGTTGGTCAGGTTCAGGTGACGGTTGACGTTGAACATGACCCGATCGCCGTTGAGCTCTGTGCGGCGGTGATGGGCAAGCCGACCGAGCCAAGAGAGATCATCACTGGCATACAGCGCCTCGCCGTCGGCGCGAGACAGCCGCTCCCCGGCGTAGACCTTCTCCTCGATCTCACGCCTGATGCCCGCATCCGTCATCGCGCCCCGCCCTCCGTGGGTCACCACAGCCGAGCCTAGCCCCACCCCCGTCGATCATGATGTGGCGGTCGCCCAATCGCGCCGACCATGACCTCCAAATCATGATCGACGGCTGTTGGGGACCGCGATCTCATGATCGTGGCGATGTTGGGCCACGTAACCCTTCCGCTGCCGTTTTTCCGGAAGGGGTCGACACCGACACGGACATGGGGTACCACCTATCATGTGGCGTCGCAACGGGTGTCTAGTCGCGCATAATGGGGAGGAAACAAGACATTGGCGTCTAACCTGGGCGGATGGGCGTGATTAGGCATCAGCAGCGATGGCGGAGAGGCCGGCGGTGGCGCTGGTACTGGTTGGCGCGCGCGACGGCTGCCGCGACTGTCACGGTTGCGATTGTGGCCTCCGCCGTGCGTCCCGCGCACGCGACGACTGGCCCGGCGCCTGGTTCGAAGGGTCCCGATTCGGGAGCCGTGCCCACGCCGACCGGCACGCTGACCTTCCCGGCCCAGCCGCAGCCAGTCGTGCCGCCGCCGGTCGACGTCGTCGGTCCACTCGCTGTTGAAATCTTCGCGGCATCGAGCGCAGCGGAGCGGCTTGGCGAGCAGCTCAAGGCGATCGACGACGAACTCGCCGCTGCCCGGGTCGTGACCGCGGACCTTCGAGCATCGTGGGAGCAGACCGCGGCCGAACTCGACGCGGTCCGCGCCAAGGCCGCCGCGGCCGCGACCGACGCGTACCAGAACGCTCTTGCCCTCGGACCGTTCGGGGAGTACGCCAACGACCTCCAGAATCTCGGCCTGATCGCGCCCGCGCTGCCCGGGCAGTTGGAGGAGGCCGAGCGGCCGCCGCAGCGCGACTCGATCATGTACGAGCTGCGAGACGCCGAGCAGGTCGAGCAGGCCGCCAGAACCATCCTGGATGCCGCGACGGCGGTCGAGAACGAGATCGCAGGCCGCCGCGCCGTCATCGAGGAGCAGTTCACGCGACACCGCGCTGCGCTCACGACTCTGCAGTCCCGCAACGCCAGTCTTCTGGGCACGGTTGAGTCCGCCCGCGACGCCTATGAGGAGAGCCTCTCCGCCGGGCGCGGCCTCGGTACAAGTGTCAATGGCCTGCAGGCCGCGCCAAGCGCGATCGCTGCGGTCAACTTCGCATTGCGCCAACTAGGCAAAAGGTACGAATGGGCGGCGGAGGGGCCGAACACGTACGACTGCTCGGGCCTCGTCCTGGCCTCGTACCTTTCCGTTGGTGTCCGGTTGCCGCGAGTGTCCCGCTCTCAGTACCACGCCGGAACACCCGTACTCGTCAGCCAGTTGCTCCCGGGCGATCTGCTGTTCTTCAGTACGGACCAATACGACTGGCGGCAGATCCACCACGTGGCCATCTATGTCGGCAACGGCCGGATGGTGCACGCACCAACGTTTGGCGACGTCGTCAAGATCTCGCCTATCTGGTGGACGGCGTATTTCGGGGCGACCCGGCCCATCCCGGCGATCGCCGTGCCAGGTGCCACCCCCACGCCGAGCCCGTCGCCCAGTCCCTCGCCATCGCCCAGTCCCTCGCCGAGCCCGTCGCCGTCGCCGAGTCCCTCGCCGTCACCGAGCCCGTCACCGAGCCCGTCACCGAGCCCATCGCCGACACCGAGCCCTTCGCCGTCGGCCACGCCCACCGAGCAACCAACGCCGAGCCCCGAGCCGACGTCATCGCCGGATCCCGCGACCACACCGAGCGCAGAGCCTTCGACGAGCTCCGCGGCCACGACGCCGTCACCGACGCAGGGCGCACTCGGTACAGGCGCGGCCCTACCCTCGGTCACCGCTCGCGCACCGGTCAAGGTGCGGCGACCGCGGCGACTGCGCTGGTGGGGACGCGCATGAGCACCGAAGGCCGCCGAGGCTCGGCCGACCGCGTCAACGGTGTGGGTCGCGCCGAGTCGGACTGCTGAGGCTGCGCCGATCGGCCCTCATGTGGCACGGTGAAACCCAGCGGATGACGCTCAACGAGGCGCATGGGCGGGAGCACGGTGGAGGCGGCGATGGATGACGGCGCGGCGGCGGATGACGCGCGGTTCTGCGATGTCTGCGGCGCTGCGGTCGGCGTCAGCGCTACCGCCTGTGGGCTATGCGGGGCACACATGGGGGCGGCGGTGCCGACCGGCTCCCACCCACCAGAGGACGCGACCAACGTTCTGATTCTCCCGGCCCAGGCCACCGGGCTAATGGATTCGACGGCGAGTTCGGGTACGACGGCGGAACCGGTGCATTCGTTCTCGGGGAGCGGCAGTCGCATCGACGCGATCGAGCCGAAAGGCACCGAGCCCGAAGTGCTCCCTCCGGTTGCGTCCGAGGAGGCGCCGCGGGTGACCCCAGCGGGGCTGCCGACCCGCGTCCCCCGGCTGACCGATGACCCGCAAGAGTTGCTCGAGGCTTTCACGAGGTCATGGGAGGGCAGCGGGTCCGCCGAGGATCCGCTGGGCGCCGGGTCGGTATGGGGCCGACCGCCATTGCTGGGAGTGATTGGCCCGACAGAGCGCCAGGCGCCAACTCCACACCGGATCGACGAGTTCATCCGCGCCGCGGCGTCGGTCCGTGAACCACTGGCGTCGAGCGAACCACTGACGTCGAGCGAACCACTGACCTCGAGCGGCCCGCCGCCACCCCCCGAGCCGCCGGAGCCGGTCGAGCCGCCGGAGCCGCTCGAACCACCGAAGCCGCACGAGCCGCCGCCGGCACCGACGCCGGAGCCGATCCCATCGCCATTTCCGGACCCGATTCCGACTCCGGAACCGGTTCCAGTGCCGCCTCCGCCCGGCCCGCCGCCGGACCCGGTGCCTCCGGTGCCCCCGGGTCCTCCTGTGCCACCGGTACCCACGCCACCATCGCCGCCATCGCCCTATCCGCCGCCGCCCGGCCCGGTTCCTCCCCCGCCGACAATCGCTGCCCGACCGGTCGGCGCGGGCACCTCGAAACCGGCGGTGTATCAGGGCGGCAATTACGGCCGCCTCGACACGCAGACCATCAGCGGCTTCCCGGCGAGTCCGGCCACGACTGGGACGAGGCGCCCGGCGGGAACAGTCTACGGTGGACAGACTGGGCTGCCGACGAGTGCGAACTCCGAGGCGCCAATAGAGATGTCCGGATCACTGACCGGACTCATTCTCTCCAGGGGTCAGTCACAACTAAGGCGCAAGGAGCGGCGTTCGCGACTGAGGAGGGTGCTGTTCATCGGTATTGGCGCCATCATCTTCGTCACGGCGATCGGACTGATCGTGGCGACGCTCGCCGGGGATTTCATTCGGGCCCTCCTGAAGGCGCTGCTCGGCTGATAGCTAGCCGTTCATCGCCGCGAGGATGGTGTCGGCGGTCACGGCGCACCCGGTGGCGCGCCGTGATCGGGTACTCTTAGTCGACATTGTTGATGGCGCGTGATCATCTGGCGCGCCCAAGGGCTATCTCTCCATCGCGTGAAGCCGATTCCGAATGGGCCACCGCGTCAGGTCAGGCGAGCTCGCCCCGTGTGGAGAGGTTTCCCGTCACCATGACGCTGCTCGATGCTGCGCGTTCCTTCCCGTCCATGTTCGAGGGCCCGGCTGAACTCAACGGCCCCGCCGACCTCGACCGACCCGCCGCTGTCCGCGAACCTGCCGTCGTCAAACGACCGTCGGCGGCGGGCGGGGACTTCGCCTCGCTCGGTGTGCCGAGGCCGCTGGTCCGGGTGCTGGACCGAGCCGAGATCACCAGGCCGTTCCCGATCCAGTCGGCCACCATCCCGGACGCCCTCGCCGGCCGAGACGTGCTCGGGCGCGGTCAGACCGGGTCGGGCAAGACGCTCGCGTTCGGCCTGCCGATGCTGGCCCGGTTAGCCTCGAGCGGCAGGTCCGCCCCACGCCGGCCCAAGGCGCTCGTCCTCGTACCCACTCGGGAACTGGCGATGCAGGTCAACGACGTGCTCACGCCGCTGGCCAAGGCCGTGGGGCTGTTCACCAAGACGGCCTTCGGCGGCGCGCCCTATCAGACCCAGATCTACGCCCTCGACCGCGGCGTCGACGTTCTCGTCGCCACGCCGGGCCGCCTCGGCGATCTGATCGAGAAGGGCGCCTGCTCCCTCGATTCGGTGGAGATCAACGTGCTCGACGAGGCCGACCAGATGGCCGACATGGGCTTCCTTCCCGATGTGACGGCGCTGCTCGAGCAGACGCCGGTCGGGGCACAGAGACTACTCTTCTCGGCCACGCTCGACGGCGATGTCGACGCGCTCGTGCGGCGCTTCATGACCAATCCGGTCACCCACCAGACCGATGCCGCTGTGGCCACTGTGGACACCATGGAGCACCACGCGCTTATGATTCCGCCGCGGGACAAGTTTGACATCCTCGCGTCGATCGCAAACCGGGCTGGGCGGACGATCATGTTCGAGAGGACCCAACTCGCCGTGGATCGGCTGGTTGAGCAGTTCGCCGAGGTGGGAGTACGGGCGGGAGGCCTACACGGGGGAAAGACCCAGCGCGTACGCACGCGCACACTCGCCGACTTCCGCGAAGGGCGCGTGAATGTCCTCGTCGCCACCAACGTCGCGGCGCGCGGCATCCACGTCGACGGCGTCTCGCTCGTCGTACACGTCGACCCACCCAACGATGCCAAGGACTATCTCCACCGGGCCGGCCGAACGGCCCGCGCCGGTGAATCGGGCACAGTGGTGACTCTGGTGCTGCCGCGGCAGCGCCGGTCGACCTTCATCATGCTCGAACGGGCGGGCGTCGCCCCCGTGCGCACCGAGGTAACCGCGTCGGCACCGGCCCTCGCCGCGGTGACGGGCGCGCGCCGACCGTCCGGTGTGCCCGTCCCGCCCCACCCGTCTGGAGCCGCTCACCAGCACCGCCCCAAACACCAAGATCGGCGTACGGCGGCCGAGCACCGCGGGCCCCGACCCATCCGGGCCGATGGCGAATCGCGCGGCCATCGAGCCAGCGGCCGCTCGCATCCGGAACGACGCCCGCGGCATGCCACTGGCTCGCCGTCTCGTCGACCACACCGTCCGTAGGTCCACCACGCACAAACTCACGGGTCCAACGCGAACAGCGCCCCGTCCCGGCCTTTGCACCGGCGATGGATGCTCGCCCGGTTAGGGTCGGGACATGGCTCCACTACCAAGGGCACTGATCTGGCGGCGCCTGGATGCTGTCGGCGCGGAGCAGGTGCTCGTGAGCGATGGTTCGCAACTCCACGCCCGCGGCACCATGGTCGCCGCCGTGCCGGTGCCGTTCGCGTGCCGGTACGACCTCTACACCGACGACTCCTGGACCACGGCCCGATTCGAGGCCACGGTCGAAGGGGCGGGATTCCTGCGGGCCGTTCGGCTGGAGCGGGCAGCGGGTCGATGGCGGGTAACCGCGAGCGAGCAGGGTGACCTGGACGCGACGCTGGTGGCCGCCGGCCGCCCGCGCGCGGGCATGCCGGGCGCGGAAGACCAGGGCAGCCTCTCCGCGGCGCTCGACGTCGACCTCGGCGACTCGCCGCTGACGAACACGCTGCCCGTGCGTCGGCTCGGCCTTTTGAAGGCGGACCCGGGAACGACCTACTCGATCGAGGTTGCCTGGGTCCTCGTGCCCAGCCTCGAGGTGATCGCGAGCGAGCAGACCTACTCGGTTCTGGGCGAACGCCGGGTCAAGTACTCCAGCGGTACGTTCACTGCGGAATTGACGCTCGATGACGATGGCTACGTCACCCACTACCCGGGCCTGGCGAGCGCCGCCTAACCCACCCCCAATCACCGACCATCACCGCCGATCATGACCTCCAAGTCATGATCGGCGCCGTTTTGCGGCAGCGAGGTCATGATCGTGGGGATCATGGAGTCGCGGGTACCCGGAAAGGCTAAGCCCACGAGGGGGAAGCCCGCGGACATCGCGGACATCGCAGCGCCGGTCCACAGTGGATGAGTGGACCGGACGGACCATCCCGACAGAGCGTTTTTGATCAGCGGCGCCTCGCGGCTCGGACGAGCCGGCGGGCCTGCCGGCGTTGACCGGATCGACCCGTCGCGAGAATGAGCTTGGCCAGCCGCAGCGACAGTCGCGGGAAGGCATCGAAGAAGCGCACCTGAGCCCCCCGCCAGCGAGGGACGGCCAGCACGGGACGGGGATTGTCAGCGAGCCAGGCGACCTTGGCCGCCACGCGCTGTGGGGTCAGCAGTGTGCCGGTGAACGACGCCGCCGCGCCCGGGTCCTCGAGCTTGTCGTACAGCATCGGCGTCCAGATGCCGTCCGGGCATATGCACGAGATATTCACCCGCTTCTCGCCCGCCGCTCGGAGTTCAGCCAGCGTTCCGATACTGAACGCGATCAGCGCGTGCTTGCTCGCCGCATACACGGTCTCGCCCGGTGCGGCGACCAGACCGGCCAACGAGACCACGTTGATAACGTGGCCACGCTGCTGACGGCGCATCACTTCGAGGGCCGCGAGCGTGCCGTTCATACCACCGAGTGCGTTCACCTCAAGCAGCCGCCGCCTCGTCGCCGAATCGTGAGTCCACGATGGACCGGTCGCGAGAATGCCCGCGTTGTTGACCCAGATCGCGAGTCCGCCCTCCCGCTCCGCGGCTCGCTCCGCCACGACTTGGCACGCCTGGTCGTAGCGCACGTCGAGCCTCGCCGACCAGCCGCCAAAAGGTTGCGCCGCCTCGCCCACGGCCGCCTCATCGACATCAGTGAGGAGTACGGCGTAGCCGGCATCATGCAGCGCGGCGGCAATGGCAAGCCCGAGCCCTCGGGAGGCGCCGGTCACCACCGCGGCGCCGGGCGTCGACGATTCCACCGGATCACTATGGCGGTCTCCCGCCCGCCGCGACACCCCCTCGCGGCGGCTGGCGTCTGGCTAGCTCGGCGGGGATGGGGGCAGTGGGTGTGGCCGATCCTCCCACTTCGTGGAGAGCGCAATCGTCGTCCTGGTCGATGCCACACCACTGATTCGATTGAGCCGCACGATGAGATCCTCGAGCTCGGCGATTGTCGGAACTCGCACCTTCACCAGGAACGACTCGGCGCCGGCGAGGAAATAGCACGACTCGATCTCCGGCAGCTCGGACATGGCACCGACGACGTCATCGATCTCGCTGTCGGCGCCCTGCACGATGCCGATGAACGCCGTGACGCCGAGTCCGACCGCTTCGGCGTCGATCTGGGCGCGGTAGGACCGGATGATGCCGGCCGCCTCGAGCTTGCCTACGCGCTCGTGCACGGCCGGGCCCGAGAGTCCAATCTGCCGAGCGAGCTCTGCGTACGAGAGCCGGCCGCTGGAGGTGAGTAACTCCACGATTCGGCGGTCTGTGGGATCCACCCACCGCTCCCTTCGCGCTGACGACGTGTCGCCTACGTTGCCACACGGAACCTCAATGGGTACGGTATGGCCCGGCCCTAACTCCCCCAAGATAGGGTGAATTACCGTTTGTCGGACATGACGGTCTGACGGTGCTGTAATGGGCGTACGTCCCACCGAAGGCGCGATGCCTCGCTTTTGACCGGGACCGCGGCCTTCGTCGACGCAAGGAGGGGGTTGTGGACACTGGAGATCGTCTGCTGACACCGGGCGAGGTGGCCGCGCTGTTCCGCGTCGACCCCAAGACTGTGACGCGATGGGCGGCCGCCGGTCGGATCAGCAGCATCCGTACTCCCGGGGGCCACCGCCGATTCCGCGAGTCCGAAGTGCGGGCGCTGCTCGAGGGCGAGGAAGGCCTCACCGCCGAGACGGCCGAGCATCGCGTCCACGGCCACTAGAAATTCGCGTCGATCATGACCTGGAGGTCATGATCGACGCCGCCGCCGTGAGCGCGCGAACGGCACGACGATGCCCAGTTGGCCCGTACGCGCGAAACCGCACGGCCACCGCACGGGCCGCGACCGCACGGGCCGAGATCGCACGGGCCGAGACCGCACGGGCCGCGACCGTACGCGCGGCGGCCGCACGGGCGGCTCACGGGAGGCAACCGCGCGGTCATGATCGTGGGGATCTCGACAGGTCGCCGGACCACCGAGTGAACAGCGAGTGCGGCACACGGATCGCGTCCAGGATCTTTCCAGCCACGAAGTCGACGAGCTGCTCGGAACTGGCGCGCGCGCCAGCCGCATAGAAGCCCGGGCTCGCGGGCAGCACGACCGCTCCCGCGTCATGCAGCTCGATGAGGTGCTCGAGATGGCTTCGGGTCACCGGAGTTTCGCGCGGCACGACGACCACGGGACGTCTCTCCTTCAAGCACACCTCGGCGGCCCGCTGCAGCAGATCCTTGGAGAGTCCGAGCGCGATGCCGGCGCACGCCGCTGTGCTCGCCGGCCCCACCACCATGCCGCTAGCCGGGTAGGAGCCCGAGCTCGGGCCGGCCGCGAGGTCGCCGGCGGGCCAGTACACCAGGTCGGCCGCAGCGAGATCGGCGCCGCTGCCCAACCAACTCGCCAGGTCGTCCTTCCAGTGCGCATCTCGCAATGGGCCGCCGGTCTCGTCGAGAATCGTCAGCCGCGCCGCCCGCGACACAACGAGATCGACGGGGAGCCCAGCGTCCAGCAGGCCGCGCAGGACGGCGGCCGCGTACGGCGTACCGGATGCCCCGGTCACCCCCACGATCCATGGCGTGCGCATGCATCGACCGTACCTGGGCTGCCCGATCGTTCAGCGGAACAGTGCGCTGTAGGCATTGAGGGCGGGTTGACCGCCGAGGTGGGCAAAGAGAACGTTCGACTCCTTGGCGATCTCTCCGGTCGCGACGAGGTCGATGAGACCGGCCATGGACTTGCCCTCATACACCGGGTCGGTGATCATTCCCTCCGTCCGGGCGGCGAGCCGCATCGCGTCAAGGGTGCGCTCGTCCGGGATGCCGTACACCCCCGCGTGGTAACGGTCATCGAGGATGATCTCATCGTCGCGCAGCTCGCGACCGACGTCGATAAGTTCCGCCGTGCTCCGAGCGATGCGTGCCACCTGCTCCCTTGTCTCCGCGGGCTTTGCAGACCCGTCAATGCCAATGACCCGGCGCCCGCGACCATCCGCCGCGAAGCCCGCTATCATCCCGGCCTGCGTGCTGCCCGTGACCGAGCAGACGATGACGGTGTCGAAGAATACGCCGAGCTCGAGTTCTTGCCGTACGAGCTCGACAGCCCAGTTCGCGAATCCGAGGCCGCCGAGCCTGTGGTCGGAAGCGCCGGCCGGGATCGCGTACGGCCGGCCGCCGACCGCGCTGATCTCAGCAAGCGCCTGCTCCCAACTCTCCTTGAAGCCGATGCCGAAGCCGGCCCGTACGAGCCGGACATCCGCGCCGAGGAGCCGGCTGAGCAGGATGTTGCCCACCCGGTCATACACGGCATCGGGCCAGTCGACCCAGCTCTCCTGCACCAGGACGCACTTCAGGCCGGCGCGGGCCGCGACCGCGGCCACCTGGCGAGTGTGATTGGACTGAACCCCGCCGATCGAGACGAGGGTGTCGCACCCGGTCGCGAGGGCGTCCGCGACCAGGTACTCCAGCTTGCGCGTCTTGTTGCCCCCGTAGGCGAGTCCCGAGTTGCAGTCGTCCCGCTTCGCCCACAGCGTCGCGCCGCCGAGGTGATTGGTCAGCCGCTCGAGTGGATGTACGGGCGAGGGCCCGAACAACAAGGGATAGCGATCGAACGTGTCGAGTTTCATCGTGGACCTCCGCGGATCCTAATTGTGCTAGGCGCGATTGTGCTAGGCGCGCAGGCCTAGCCGTACGACGAGGTCGGCCAACGCGAAAACGAACAGCGCGATGCCGACGAAGCCGTTGGCGGTGAAGAAGGCTCGGTTGACCCGGGAGAGATCGCCAGGCTTGACGATCGCGTGCTCATAGACGAACGCGCCAGCCGCAAGGGCGAGGCCGATCCACCAGAGCCAGCCCAGCCCGATGAGCGCACCGAACCACACGAACAGCGCGAAGGTGACCACATGCACGCCAGCGGAGAAGCGGAGCGCGAACGCGACCCCGTAACGCGCCGGTACGCTGCGAACACCGATGGTGCGGTCGATCTCGGCGTCCTGGCATGCGTAGATCAAATCGAACCCGCCAATCCACAGGCCGACCGCGATGCCAAGCACCCACGCCGGACCCGAGCCCGCCAGCGCGCCGGTCACACCAAGCCAGGCTCCGACCGGACCAATGACCTGTGCGAGCGCCAGAATGGCATGCGGCCAGGAGGTGAATCGCTTGGCGTACGGGTAGGCGGCCAAGGGGATCAGCGCGAGGGGGGCGAGCGCCAGGCAGAGCGGATTGAGCGCCGCCGCGGCGACCAGGAATACGCCGACGGCCACCGCCGCGCCGACCCAGGCTGTGCGAAGGCTCAGCGCTCCGGTGACCAGCTCGCGATGAGCCGTACGGGGATTGCGGGCGTCGATGTGGCGATCAGTGATCCGATTCGCGGCCATGGCGAAGGTCCGCGCACTGACCATCGCGATCGTGATCAAGACCAGGTCTGCCCAGTTGACGCCGCCACCGCCGAGCGCCATGGCCGTGAGCGCCGAGAGGTACGCGAACGGGAGCGCGAAGACGGAGTGCTCGATCGCCACCAGCCGCAGGAAGGTCGCCGCGCCCGCCCAAGACCGGCGCAACTGTTCAACACTCGCCCGGTTGCGCCCGCTCCGGCCGGGCGTCTGTTGAACACTCGCGGGGATCTTGGCCGCCTCGGGCGAGCGCGGGGAGTCGGGAGCACTCACAGGCCGTACTCCTTCCACCGTCGGTCGACCTTCGCCACGATCTCAGGCGACATGACCGCCGGCTCCGGCCAGCCGCGCGAGTACCCCTCGGTGGGAAGCTTGCGGGTGGCGTCGACGCCGGCCTTGCCGCCCCAGAACTGCTGGTACGAGGCGTGATCCAGGTGGTCGACCGGGCCTGATGTGAGCAGCAGATCGTGGGCATAGTCCACGTTGCCGAAGGCGCGGAACGCGACCTCGTGATAGTCCGACGGATCGCAGTCGTCGTCCACCACCACAATGAGCTTGGTCAGCGACAGCAGATGCGCGCCCCAGACAGCGTTCATCACCTTCTGCGCGTGCTTCGGATAGCGCTTGCGGATCGACACGATCAGGCAGTTGTGGAAGACGCCCGGCTCCGGCATCGACATGTCCACGATGTCGGGGACGAGCATGCGGATGAGCGGCAGGAAGATTCGCTCTGTGGCGTGCCCGATCGGTCCGTCCTCCTGGGGCGGCTTTGACGTGATGATCGAGTGATAGACGGGATCCTTCTGGGTCGTCATGCACTCGACATGGAACACCGGGAATGGCTCGACCGGGGTGTAGAACCCGGTGTGATCGCCGAAGGGTCCCTCCGGCGCCCGCTCGCCCGGCTCCACCCACCCCTCCAGCACGACCTGGGCGTTCGCCGGCACCTGCAGTGGCGTAGTGAGGCAGTCGACCATCTCGACCCGCTCTCCCCGCAGGAACCCTGCGAAGAGGTACTCGTCGATGTCTCCCGGCAGCGGCGCGGAGGCCGCGTAGGAGACCACCGGGTCCGCCCCGAAGGCGACCGCCACCGGCAGTCGCTGACCCAGCTGCTCTGCGACCGCGTGGTGCGCTGTGGAGTCCTTGTGGATCTGCCAGTGCATGCCGAGCGTCGTGGGCGAGTGCTGTTGCAGCCGGTAGAGCCCGAGATTGCGTTTTCCGGTCTCGGGGTGCTTGGTGTGGGTCAGTCCGTAGTTGTGAAAGATACCGCCGTCGTCGGGCCACGTCTGAAGGCCAGGCAGCCGGCCCAGGTCCACATCGGAGCCCTTGGAGACGACCTCCTGGCACGGCGCGGACTTCACCCTCTTCGGCGGTACCGACTTGAGCTGGACGAGCTTCGCCAGACCCTCTCGGATCCCGGCCCAGCCCACCGGCAGCTCCGGCTTGACCAGTTCGCCGATCCGCGCCCCGATCTCGTTGACGTCCTCGACGCCGAGCGCCATCGCCATCCGTCGATGGGTGCCGAAGAGGTTGATCGCGACCGGCATGTCGCCGCGGGTCGGGCGCTCGAACAACAGGGCCGGGCCCTTCGCCCGTACCGTCCTCGTGACGATCTCGCTGATCTCAAGCGTCGGGTCCACCGCAGCGCTGACCCGGTGCAGCTCACCCGCGTGTTCGAGCGCCGCGAGGAATTCCTTGAGGTCGGAGTACGGAAACCGGGGTGTCGCCATGGCGATCAGTCTCACCTACCGGACTCGACTACTCCACGCCGGCATAGGAGTGCAGGCCCACCGCGACAAAGTTGATCACGTAAAGGTTCACCAGCATGGTGATCCAGGCCGCCACCGCGAACCAGGTCGCGGTCGTACGCTTCACGCTCGGGGTGGCTCTGGCGTGCAGGTACGCCGCATACGCCACCCAGGAGACGAACGACCAAATCTCCTTGGGATCCCAGCCCCAGTACCGTCCCCACGCCGCCTCGGCCCAGATCGCTCCGCAGATGACGGCGAAGGTCCAGATCGGAAACGCGAACGCGTGCAGACGGAAGGTCAGCCGTTCCAGCGTGTCCGCCTCGGGCAGCTTCGCGCCGATCGAGGCCGGGAAGCTCCGCCGGCCTCGGTCGTAGCTCGCGCGCACGAGGAAGAGAGCCGCCGGGACGAATGCGATCAGGAGGAGTCCCGAGGCGGTCGCGGCCGCCGAGACGTGGATCTTCAACCAGTACGAGTTGAGCGCCGGCACGAGGGGTGCCGCCTCGGTGTAGAGCACCATCCCGGCGAAGCCGAGGATCAAGACGAGCGCGAGGGTCACGAACAGACCCAGCAGCCGCAGCGTCGGGCGGGCGATCAGAAGCACCAGCCACGTCACTGCGCCGACCAGGCTCAGGGCCACGACGAACTCATACATGTTTCCCCATGGCACGCGACCCGCCGCCAGTCCGCGGGTCACCAGGATTCCCGCGTGCGCCAGCGCGGCGACCACGGTAAGCCCTACCGCGACGCGCCCGAATAGCGCGGCGCGGCCAGTCGAGGCGGGCGGCGCCATGCTGGGCTTCGCGCCCGTGGGCGGTGCGGGGGAGACCGGGGCAGAAGATGCGACCTGGCCACCCGCGGTTCCGACGAGCTCGCGCTCGCGCGCGGGGCGCACCGCGGCGCGGGCCACGGCGCCGCGGCCACCAAAGGAGTACTCCATCAGGTAGCCCACCATCGCGGCGAGGTAAGCCAGGACGGCCACCGGAAGCAGCTGGTTCGACAGTTCCGCCATCACTGATCCTTCTCTGTCGCCGGGATGAGTGGTCGCTCCATGCTCTGGTACAGGGCGGTGAGCGCGACCACGCGGGCGAACTCATCGCGAAAGCCCGGGTAGTCGCCGCGCGCGAGGCCCCCGAGCGAGATCAGGCTACGCCCGTCGCCGGCCGGGGTGATGCGCGCCCACACCCGTCGGCGCCGCCCGGACAGCGACACCATCAGGCCCAGTAGTAACGCACCCGCCCCGAATAGCACAATCGTCTCGCCCGGATCATTGCGGACGGAGACCGTGATCCATTGACGGGTGCCGACAAACTCGAGTCTGGATCCATCGGGCAGTGTCCATGACTCGCCCGGGCGCAGCATCGACTCGCCCACCTGTTTCAGTTCGCCCGAGGCGATCTGGCCGCGGCTGAGCTCATAGACCGACTGAGGGATCCCCGAGCCAAGGCCGAGATTTCCCTGGTAGGCGACGAGCATCAGCGAGGGGTTCCGCTCGGCCGGGAATGCCGATTTCCCAACCGACGGGTCCGCCGGCAGCGTGGGCAGATAGATCCCGGCGAAGCCGACCTGGGACGCTAGATCCCGCGGCTTGGCGCCGGTCGGGTCAACGTTGGCATCAGGGAACTTCGCGACGCCGCTGCTGGTGAGCATCTCGTCGTCGGGGAGGAACACCGCGACGGTGGTCTGGGGGATCCCGTAGCGGTCGGTGTAACGCAGGACCGGCGCGTAACCGTGACCCAGCAGATAGACGTTCGCACCGTCGAGTCGCAGTGGCTCGTTGACCTTGAGCCGCCACTCCTTGGGAGCGGCGGCCGGACTATCCACATAGGAGACATCTGCGGTGAACTGGATCGGCTGGCCGTTGTCGAGGTAGTCCGCGCGGAAGTCGTTGAGGGTCACACAAAACGGCGGCAGATCCGACGCGGTGGTCCGGGCGCCCAGTCCGTACTCGTCGAACTGCTGCGGGGTATTGCAGAACCCGAAATCCTCGCCAGCCACGACCAGGCGGTTGGCGTGCCAGCCGTACCAGGACCCGAGCGCTACTCCGACGAGCAGCGCGAGGAGCGCGAAGTGGAAGACGAGGTTGCCGCTCTCCTTGAGGTACCCCTTCTCAGCGGAGACGGTTCGGGTGCCGTCGGCCTCGCTTCGAACGACGGCCCGCCACCGCTGGCCTCTCAGGCCGGCCTTGACCGTTGTGGCCGCACTGTCGGGCTCGCCGTCGACGGTCGTGGTCGCGGCGTGCGGGAGCCGATCCAGCCGGGCTGGCGCGTCCGGCGGTGCGGACACGAGGTTGCCCGCGTGATGGCGCAGCCGCGGAATCAGGCAGCCCACCAGGGAGAGGAAGAGGAGCAGGTAGATCGCGGAGAACCACGGCGAGGCGTAGACATCGAAGAACCACAGCCGGTCCAACCAGGCGCCTGAGCCGGGATTGGCGGCGAGGTAGGCATTGACACTCTCTGGGTTCACGCTGCGCTGGGGCAATACCGAGCCCGGGACTGCCGCGATCGCGAGGAGCAGCAGCAGGATCAGGGCAGTTCGCATGCTGGTCAGCGAGCGCCAGAAGGACCTTGCGGCTCTCATATGCCCACCTCGCCAGCACCAACGGTGGCGCGGAGCCAATTGATGAAGTCGCCCCAGACACCGGTCGTCAGGCTCAGGCCGACGATGATGAGCATCGCGCCGCCAACGCGGGTCACCCACATGCTGTTGCGCCGCACCGCCCGGTTCAGCCCGATGAGCTTGCGGAAGCCGAGCCCGAAGACCAGGAACGGCAGGCCCAGTCCGAGGCAGTACGCCACCGTCAGCGTTACGGCTCGGCCGGTCGAACCGTCCACCATGGCCAGACCCAGTACCGCCGCGAGCGTCGGCCCGAGGCACGGGACCCAGGAAAGAGCGAACACGGCGCCGAGCACGGGTGCGCTGGCCAGTCCGGCGGCGGGCAGTCTGTGGATGCGCCATTCGCGCTGCAGACCCGGGATGAATCCCAGGAAGGCGAGGCCCAGCACGATGATCAGCAGGCCGACGCCGAACTGAACCGCACCCTGGTGCACCAGCAGTGCGCGACCGATGTTCGCGGCGATGACCCCGGTGAGGGTGAAGACGATCGTGAAGCCGGCGATGAAACCGGCCGCGCCGACGGCGATCCGACCTCGGGCGGCTGCGTCGGGCCGGTTCAGCGCGTCGTCGAGGTCGGCCCCGGCCAGCCCGGTCACGTACGACAAATAGCCGGGCACGAGGGGCAGGATGCACGGCGAGAGGAAGCTCACGAGCCCGGCGAGTGCGGCCACCCCGACGGCGGCGAGGATCGGCCCGCCGCTGGCGATGTCCGCGAACGTCTCACCCACCCCGCACCCCACCTTTACCGCCGATCATGACCTGCAGGTCATGATCGACGGCTTTTGGCGACCGCGAGCTCATGATCACGGCGATCTTGGGGCGGCTCACGCGGACTCTCCGGCGAGTTGGGTGACGACTGGCTCGAGGTCGGCCCGGATGACAGCGCCGAGTGCAATCGCGGCGATGCGGCCCTGTCGATCGATGATGACCGTCGCCGGCATGGTGGTCGGCGGCACGGCGAAGCCGAGCGCGACCTTGCCTTTGGGATCGAAGACGCTCGGATATGTCGCCCGCCCGACGACGAATCTGCGCGCGTTGTCGCGTTGGTCGCGGGTGTTGACGCCAAGAAACCTGACCTTGTCATCCTTCGTGGCCTGGTAGGTCTGCTCGAGATCGTCTGCCTCGACGACGCAGGGGGCACACCATTGGGCCCAGAAATTTACGACAACCACGTCGCCGACGTGGTCGGCCAGGTCGAAGGTTCCGGTGCCGTCGAGCAATTCACCACGGAGCGGCGGGGCGGGCTTGCGATCGGCCGCGGCGTACATCCGGATTCCCTGCGCCGAGGCGACCGGCGCCGGACTCCGCGCACATCCCGCCACCAGAGCCAGGCCGAGTAGCGCGAGCACGGCGACCACCCCGATCCGGCCAAGATCGCTGTCTTCCGACAAAACGCTCAGTCTCACTGCACGTTTTGACGGATACCGGCGATCATGAGCGCTCGAGACGGAGGTCATCATGCGCCTCTGGCGGTGCGGGCGCCGGGAGAGCGAACCACGAGGTGCGCCGCCGGCTCGGTATAGCCGATCCCCACCAACGACGCGTCGTCGAAGTGGAAGCTGGTGATGCTGGCGAGCCCACACTGGCGGCGACGCGGGTCGTGCCAGAGGCGCTTGCGCTCGAAGTGCCGGCGCAAGGTCCAGATCGGCAGCTGGTGCGAGACGCAAACCGCCTCATGCCCATCGACCTCGGCCCGGATGGCCTGGATCGCGGCGTACATGCGCTGGGCGATCAGCGCGTAGCTCTCGCCCCACGACGGGCTGAAGGGGTCGCGCAACACCCACCAGTTGCGCGGGTCGCGCAGGACCCCGTCGCCGACGCCGACCCGCTTGCCTTCAAAGAAGTTCGCGCTCTCGATAAGCCGTTCATCCACCCGAACCGGCAAGCCAAACTGCGCCGCGGCTGGTTCCGCGGTCTGCACGGCACGCTCCAGCGGGCTCGAGACGACGAGTGTAATGTCCCGGCCGGCGACTGCCTGAGCGGCCGCCTTCGCCATCTGCTCGCCGAGGCTCGAGAGGCGGAATCCCGGCAACCGCCCGTACAGAATCTTCGTCGGGTTCTCAACCTCGCCGTGGCGAAGCATGTGCACGACTGTCTCGGTACTCATGCCGCCACCGCGGCAGCGGCCCGCGCGGCCGAAGGCAGCGCCGAGGCGATGATCTCCAAAGCGACATCGTCGAGAGCGGCTGAGACGAACCACGCCTCGAAGGCCGACGGCGGCAGATAAACGCCGCGAGCCAGCATCTCGTGGAAGAGCGCACGGAAGGCGTTGAGATTCTGGGAGCGAGCAGCCTCGTAATCAACCACATCGCCACCGGTGAAGAAGATCGAGAACATGTTGCCCGCGTACTGCAACCGGTGCGCCACCCCGGCCCCGCCCAGTGCGCCCGCGGCGAGATCACCGATGATCGCGGCGGTCTTGTCCAGCCGGGCGTAGACGTCGTCGGTACACCCGCGGAGCGTGGCGAGGCCGGCCGCGCAGGCGACGGGATTCCCGGAGAGCGTTCCCGCTTGATAGACGGGGCCGGCCGGGGCCAACAGCGCCATGATCGCGGTTCGACCACCGAATGCCGCCGCCGGCAGCCCGCCGCCCATGACCTTGCCGAACGTATAGAGATCGGCGTCGATGTTCTCTCCAGCGCGGCCGGCAAGATCGGCCCAGCCGCCGCGGGCAACCCGGAAGCCGGTCATCACCTCGTCCAGGATCAGCAGCGCACCGTGCCGGTGTGCCATCTCCGCCAACGCCGCGTTGAATCCCGGTGCTGGCGGCACGACGCCCATGTTGCCCGGCGCGGCCTCGGTGATGATCGCCGCCACATCACCGTCCGCGGCGGCGAACGCCTCGGACACCGCGTCGAGGTCGTTGTAGGGCAGCACGATCGTCTCGCCGGCCGCCGCCGCGGTCACACCGGGCGAGTCGGGTAACCCGAGCGTCGCCACGCCAGAACCGGCGGCGGCGAGCAGGCCGTCGGAGTGACCGTGATAACACCCGGCGAACTTAATGATCTTCGGCCGACCGGTCGCGGCCCGGGCCAGGCGGATCGCGCTCATCGTCGCCTCGGTGCCTGAGTTGACCAGCCGGACCTGCTCGACAGGGGTGCGGGAGACGAGTTCCTCGGCGAGGTCGACTTCACCCGGTGTGGGCGTGCCGAAGCTCGTCCCCCGCGCGGCCGCCTCGGCGACGGCCGATACGACGGAGGGGTGAGCGTGACCGAGAATGAGAGGCCCCCAGGACGAAACGAGATCCACATAACGGCGCCCGTCAACGTCGAAGATGTACGGACCCTCGCCGCGAGCCATGAATCGAGGCGTCCCCCCGACCGCGCGGAAGGCGCGTACGGGCGAGTTGACCCCACCCGGCACAATCGCGCGGGCGCGGTCGAAGAGTTCCTGTGAGGCTGGCGCGTCCTCTGGATACGCCCCGCCTCCGCGTTGTGGCTCTGTCACGGCACGGACATTCTGTCAGCCGGCGCCGCTCAGTCGGTCTGGGCCCCCGCCGGTAGCGTGGGGTGCCATGACCACACCTCCGCCCGCCGCGAAGCGGGTGCCGACCGAGCGGCGCCACCACGGCGACACCGTGATCGACGAGTACGCGTGGCTGGCGCACAAGGACGAACCGGACACGATCGCCTATCTCGAGGCCGAGAACGCCTTCACCGAGGCCCGCACGGCCGACCAGGCCGATCTGCGTGAGGCGATCTTCAACGAGATCAGGTCGCGGACGAAGGAGACCGACCTCTCCGTTCCCGCGCGGAAGGGAGCGTACTGGTATTACACCCGGACGGTCGAGGGCATGCAGTACGCCATCCACTGCCGCCGCGCGGTTGCCCCGGGCGAGGTCGCACCACCATCCACCGAGGACGGCACTCCACTCGACAGTGAGGTCGTGCTGCTCGACGGCAACGTCGAGGCCGGCGAATCGGAGTTCTTCGCTCTCGGCACCTTCGACGTGAGTCCGGATGGCAACCTGCTCGCGTACTCCGTCGACCTCGCGGGCGATGAGCGATTCACGTTGCGGGTAAAGGATCTGCGCACAGGAGCGGTCCTCGCCGACGAGGTGCCCAATGTCTTCTACGGGTCGGCCTGGTCGGCCGACCCCACGAGCCTCTTCTACCTGACCATTGACGAGGCCTGGCGACCGCATCGGGTGTGGCGGCATACGATCGGTGCCTCCGCCAACGATGACGTGATCATATTGGAGGAGCCGGACGAGCGATTTTGGGTCGGGATCGAACTGAGCCGGTCTGAGGCGTACCTCGTCATTGACATCCACAGCAAATTAACCAGCGAGGTCCACGTCATCCCGGCATCGGATCCCACCCGGGCGCCGCGGCTGATCGCGCCGCGCCGTCAGGGCGTCGAGTACGAGGTGGAGCACGATCGCTCCGGCCGCTTCCTCATCCTGCACAACGACGGAGCGGAGGACTTCGCGCTCGCCTGGACGCCCCAGGACGCCCCCGGCGAGTGGCGCGAACTGATCCCGCACTCGCCCGGCACAAGGCTGCTCGGTGTCGACGCATTCGGCGATCACGTGGTGGTGTCGCTGCGCCAGGACGGCCTCACCGGTCTGCGTGTACTTCCGGTCCGAGGGGAAGACTTCGCGATCACATTCCCGGAACCGATCTACAGCGTCGGACTCGACGCGAACCCCGAGTACGAAACGTCGGTCATCCGCCTGCACTACACCTCACTCGTAACACCGGAGAGCGTGTACGACTACGACGTGCGCACCGGCGAAATGATGCTGCGCAAGCAGAAGCCGGTGCTAGGTGGGTTCGATCCGGCGGACTATGAGCAGCATCGTGAATGGGCCGCGGCGCCGGACGGCACCCTCGTCCCCATCTCGCTTGTCGCCCGGCGCGGGACACCGCGTGACGGTTCGGCGCCGGCGGTCCTCTATGGATATGGGTCATACGAGCTGAGCATGGATCCCTGGTTCTCCATCCCGCGACTCTCTCTTGTGGACAGAGGATTCGCCTTCGCGGTGGCGCACGTTCGCGGCGGCGGTGAGATGGGCCGCCGGTGGTACGAGGACGGCAAGCTGTTCGCCAAGAAGAACACCTTCACCGACTTCGTGGCCTGCGCGGACCATCTGGTCAAGGCTGCCTGGACGTCGTCGGACAGGCTTGTGGCGCGTGGCGGCTCCGCCGGGGGGCTGCTGATGGGCGCGGTCGCGAACCAGGCGCCGCAGGCGTTCGCCGGCATCGTGGCGCAGGTGCCGTTCGTGGACGTCCTGAACTCGATCCTCGACCCCTCGCTTCCGTTGACCGTCACCGAGTGGGAGGAGTGGGGGAACCCGCTCGAGTCGGGGGAGGCATACGCGTACGTCAAGTCGTACGCCCCGTACGAGAACGTGGCCGCCGGCAGCTATCCATCCATCCTGGCGATGGGCAGCCTGCACGACACGCGCGTGCTCTTCCACGAGCCGGCGAAGTGGATCGCTCGCCTGCGCGCGGCGGTCCCCGACGGAGACTTCCTGCTCAAGACAGAGATGGGCGCGGGCCACGGCGGGCCGAGCGGTCGGTATGACGCGTGGAGGGAGGAGGCGTTCATCGCCGCCTGGATCGTCGCGCTGGCTACGCGAGTTAGCGGCGGATGAGTTCGGCGAGAAGCGCCGGATCCATATTGCCGCCGGTGACCACGGCGACCACGGGCCCGTCCGCGACGTCGAAGCGTTGACGGACCTCGTTCCACCGGTGCAGCCACGCCGCCGGTGCGACCGCCCCACTGGGCTCGGCGACGATGCGGGCCGAGCGGGCGAGCGCCCCTACCGTGGCGAGGATCTCCTCCTCCGTGACCGTCATGATGCCGTCGAGACGCTCGCGCAGGTGGGCCAGGGTGAGGTCGGAGAGCTGAGTCCGTAGGCCGTCTGCCGACGTACGGTACGTCTGCTCGGTTGGCCAGCGGACCACGCGGCCCTCGCGAAGGCTCTCGAGAGCGTCCGCGGCGAGCTCCGGCTCGACCCCCACGACCCGCGTCGATGGCCGACGGGCCTTGACGGCAGTCGCCACGCCGGACGCGAGGCCACCGCCGCCGACCGGCACAAGCACGCAGGCGGCGTCGGGCAGATCCTCCATGATCTCCAGGCCCACGGTGCCCTGGCCGGCGATAACGTCGTGGTGGTCAAAGGGCGGGATGACGACGAGCCCACGGGCGCCGGCAAGTTCCTCGGTGCGTGCTTCGCGATATGCCGGTTGAACCAGCACGACCTCCGCGCCCAGCGCCCGCACAGCCTCGACCTTGGTGATCGGAGCGACGTCAGGCATCACAACCACGCACGGAACGCCGAACCGTTGCGCCGCGAACGCGAGCGCCTGGCCGTGGTTGCCGGAGGAGTGGGTGATCACACCGTTCGCGCGGGCGGAATCGGGGAGGCGCGACAGGGCGTGCATCGCGCCGCGTATCTTGAACGCGCCGATCGGCTGAAGGTTCTCCGGCTTGAGCCACAGTCCCGGCCATGACGGCGTAGTGAGCAGCGGTGTGCGTACCGCGACGCCCGCGATGCTGGCCGCCGCCGCGCGAACGTCATCGATCGTGACTAGCGTGTACGGACGCACCCAGCACTCTTCTCGATCACGAACAAGCCCCAATCGTCTCAACCTAAGCGCCCGCTAAAGCGGCCGATAAGACTACCTAAAGGTTGCCCCCCGGCGTTCTATTTAACGCGATGTGTTTGGTACTAACGATTCGTGGAGATATCGGATCGGCGAGCACTCCGTTCATTGCCTGATGACCGGCCGAGCGGCATAGTCGCCACCGCACCACACATCCCGCGCCGAAGCGTCGTGTTTGGCCCAGCCATGCAGGCTGCCCGCGCACCCGGCGGAGACCGCAGCGCCAGGCGCGTGCTCGTCCTCACATTCTGGACGGGCCTGGCCATCGGTCTCTGGCTCTGGTGGACCAACACCCCAGCGGGCTCGGTGGACGGCACGGGTGCGGCCCTGGTCGAGGCTGGTCGGGTGACGGGCATGATCGGCGGCTACGCGCTGCTGATCCAGATTCTCTTGATGAGCCGGGTGGCTTGGCTCGAGCGGTACGTCGGCGCCAATGACCTGCTCGCCTGGCACCGCGATCTTGGCGCAACCCTTGTGGTCATGGTCCTCGCGCATGCCGAGCTCATTACTCTCGGCTACGTCGCGATGGACCAAGAGTCAATTGTGCACGAAGTCTGGATGCTGCTGACTCTGTACGAGGACATGATCAGCGCCTTTGTGGCGACCGGTCTTCTGATCGGCATCGGACTCTTAGCCATCCGCGCGGTCCGCGCGATCCTTCCGTACGAAATCTGGTATTTCGTCCATCTGACCAGCTACGCGGTGCTGTTGCTCAGCTACGGCCACCAGTTCGCGACCGGTCGCGATCTCTCCGAGCCCGGACCGGGCCGCTGGTTCTGGATCGGCCTCTACGCTTTCGTGCTCACGTGCCTGGTATCGGGTCGACTGATCCGGCCGGTCGGTGCCGTCCATTCCGGGCAGCATCAGGTCAAGGACCACGAGGTCGAAGTCAACAGCCAGCGCCGCGCCCAATCCCGAATTTCCGTCATTGGCCCGGTCTACGGCGTATCCATCCTCCTGTAGAGCCCGCGCAACGAGTCGCGAGACCCTCTCGTCGTCCTCCACGACAAGCACACGTTCCACCGCAGACACCTCCAGTGGCGACAGCCGGAACATGTCGGCGCTGCCGCGCATAACCAAGCCCAGGAGTTGAGCGCACGACCAAGTTAACGGTATGAAAGTCATCTTTAGAGTGAATTGCGATAAATAACTGTACGAACGTATGAGTCGATCCTCGGCGTGCGCCCATTGTGACGGCAGCGGATCCCGTGCGTAGCGATTCTGAAACCACGGCGCAGCGTGCAATCGCCGGTAGCGCTACCTTGACCGTATGCCAATCGTCACCGTGACCGCGCTGGCTGCCGATGAGTCCACAGTTGACCGCGTTCTCGCGCGCGTCGTCACTGATATGGCCGCGGCGGTCGGCTGCCCCGTGGCAGACGTATGGGCCTCGTACGTGCCGGCGGCGGCGCAGCACATTGGAGAGCGGCGAGCCACGGCGACCACGCAGTGCCCAATCGTCGTGGTCAGGGGCCGGGTGCGGGACGCCGAGACCGTTCTCGCCGCCCTCTCCGCGGCCGCAGCGGCGGTCGCGGCCGAGCTCGACACGCCCGCGGAGGACGTCTGGCTACAGTGGATCGACGTCGTATCCGGCCGTGCCCACGCCGGCGGCGGACCCGTCTGACCCGTCTGACCCTTCCCGGAAGCGTCCGCCTGCCGGCGCCCAATCCCGGACGTTTGGCCGAAGATCGGAGATCGGACCGTCGGCCTTTGATTGACGCACGGGTGGATCAGGGCACGCGGGGCGCCTTCCCATCCCGCACACGACGCCGTTTGCCGCGGACGAGCGCCGCGACGCCGATGCCGATCCACACGATGTTCAGTGCCGCAGACGGCCACGCGCCGTGATAGGCGGAGTTCACCGTCAACGCGAGCGCGCCGAACAGGTTGAGCAGCTGGAATCTCGCGCCTTCCGGTGGCAACCTGCCGGCCGACGTCAAGCCGTATGCAAGAAGCAGGCTGGCCGCGCCTGCCCAGCCAAGAGCGTCTACGAGGATCGTCACCATTCGCGGGGCCGCCATCCAGGCCGAGGAACCGGGGCGCCGGAGAGCCGCGGCTCGACCTCGGCCACGGCGACGACGATCGCGGTCGTCAGCCCGATCACTCCCGGGCCGATCACCAGTGCGTCGGTCTCAGCACCCACGAGGTCAGGCTACGTGCACCGCACTTGGCGCACCTCGTCGTGAAGATGGCGGCCAAACCCCGGCACCAGCAACAGCGCGACACGGACAAGGCTCGCACCGCTCGTGGAACGTGGACTCGTGCACAATTCTGACGAGGTGGGGCGCCAGGGACTCGAACCCTGAACCTACGGAGTTGCTGCAACCATGATCGGACAGTGCTCCGCCGCAGGTCAGGCCGTGTGTGCTGGTTTGCAGTTGGGCGGTTGAGCGCTGTCCGCTGCTGTACTTTCCAGCTGTACTTGGATCTTGGGCGACCGCTGGCCGGGGCGGCGATGCCGGGCCGCTGGGGACGCGCACCGCCGTGCTCACGAGCTATTGAAGCCTGCCCGTCGTGCTGCTGGCGTCTCTGTCGGCGCGTCAGCCACAGAATTGATACCTCTTGACCTTGTAGGCGGCTCGGGGCGGTGTTCGCGCACCGTTCTCCCCGAGCCTTGACGGAGTTGGAGGCTCCGCCCGTGCAGAACGTACCGAATACCCCACGATTCCCATCGACCGGGCTCTCCTTCTGGTTGCCGGCGAATGCCAGGCCGAAAAGGTGCGTCCACGTGAGGAGATCAACCCTGATGTATGGGAGCGAGTCGACATGAGGAAGTGTCTGGCTGACCGCGACATCGCCGGTGTGTTCCGGTTGCTGCAGCGGTACGGCATGTCTCAGCGTGCTATCGCGGCACGGACCGGTCAGTCGCAGAGCGAAGTGTCGGAGATCATTGCAGGTCGTCGCCAAGTTGTCAGCTACGACCTGCTGGTCCGAATCTCCGAGGGGCTGGCCGTTCCGCGCGGTTGGATGGGCCTCGCGTTCGACGTCGACACGGCACGGCTGGCCGAGCAGCGCGGTGGTGACGCATGAGCAGCATTGGCCAGCTCGCAGTCGCTATGCGGCGCGGCGTAGGGCGAGATCGATGGCGCGGTGTAGGTCGGCGACTCGCACCGTCACGGTTTCGTCCTGCTCCGCGGCCACCAGTGCGGCGGCGACCAGGT
>JAXIPB010000110.1:0-28295 GCA_045403155.1 Micromonosporaceae bacterium | reverse complement strand
AGTGCGCCGTCGATCCGGTAGCGCACCCTGACCCGTTCGGTCTGCGGCTCGATGTGGATGTCCGACGCCCGGTCGCGCAGCGCCTGGGTGATGATCTGCTGCACGACCTGCACGACTGGAGCGTCCTCGGAGACGCTGGAGGCCTCCGGCTTTGCTTCTGCCTCGCCGCGCTTTGCTTGCTGCGCCTCGAAGGCCCGGATCTGGGAGGTGACGCCGCTCAGCGCCCGGTAGTTGCTGGCGATGGCGGCAACGATGTCCGAGTGCGCCGCGATCTTGACGACGACCGGCCGACCGATCGCCTCCTGCAGCGCGGCGATAGACGTCTCCGACGGCACTGCCATCGCAACGACGACGCGGTCGTTCGCAGCGTGCAAAGGAATGGCAACCATGCGCCGGGCAATGGACTCGTCGAGAAGCTTGGTCGCGCCGGGGTCGGGAGTGATCGCGCCCAGGTCCACAAGCTCAAGCGAGAACCGGTGCGCGACCGCCCGCGCGATGTCGTACTCGCTGATGATGCCGCGCTCCACCAGCCTCTGCCCGAGCGGTTTGTGCCCCCCGGGCTGCTGCTCGGCGAGGACGGCGGCGATCTGCTGAGGGTGCACGAATTGCAGATCGACGAGGACCTCGCCCAGGCGGGTGCCGCCCGGGTAGATGCTGTGGTCGTCCTGCTCCCGGCCGTGAGCAGGGCCAATGGGCTCGAACTCCTCGTCGCGTTGCCTTCGCCGCTTCATGCGGCCCCAATCCGAGGCCGGGGCGCGAGCTCGATGTCCTTGGGATAGAGGCTGCGCGCGACCGCGTCGTCGTAGGTGGCGACACCCGCCTGGATCAGACCCGAGAGTGACTGCTCAAGGGTGATCATCCCGTCGCGCTGCCCGGTCATCAGCGAGTTCCGCAGCTGATGGGTCCTGCCGTCCTTGATGAGGTTGCGAACGGCGGAGTTGGCCACCAGCACCTCGAAGGCTCCGACGAGCCCGCCCCCGACCCGGGGGAGAAGTCGCTGGTACACGATCGCGGTGAGCGCGGCCGACAGCTGTGTGCGCACCTGGGCCTGCTGTTCGGCCGGGAAGACGTCGATGATGCGGGACAGTGCCTGCGATGTGTCGTTGGTGTGCAGCGTCGCGAAGACCAGGTGGCCTGTCTCGGCGATGGTGAGCGCGAACTGAATCGACTCGAGGTCACGCATCTCGCCGACGAGGAGGACATCAGGGTCGGCCCGTAGGGCCGAGCGGAGAGCGTCACCAAAGGAGTGCGTGTCCGTCCCGACCTCGCGCTGGCTCACTGTGGCCCGCATGTGCCCGTAGACGTACTCGATCGGGTCCTCGATGGTCAGGATATGGCACGGCCGCTCGATGTTGATCTGGTTGATGATCGAGGCTAGGGTCGTGGACTTTCCCGAACCGGTCGGTCCGGTCACGAGAATCAGGCCCTGGTGGCGCCGGGTCAGGTCGCCGATGACCGACGGCAGGCCCAATTCGGCCGGTGTCGGAATCCGCTGCGGAATCACCCTCAGCGCGAGCGCCGTGCAGCCGCGCTGGCTGTAGGCGTTGCCTCGCACCCGGGCCAGGTCCCGCCAACTGAACGAGAAGTCGTACTCGCGGCTCAGATCCCAGCTCGATGCTTGCTCGACCGTAAGCAGGCCGTCCAGCAGTGTGTCGGTGTCGCGGCCGGTCAGCGCCTGATGCCCCGACACCGGCACCAGCTCGCCCTGCACCCGGATCTGTGGCGGTATCCCCACAGTTATGATCAAATCGGTCCCGCCCGAGCGCCAGAGCACGTCGAGCAACGCATCCATCTGGCTGCTGACCGTGGGTCGATCGTGCACCTGCGCCTCCCCGCAAACAGTTGATCCTGCTGGGAGTCGGGCGGCGACCAGTTCCTCCCCGCCCGACCCGACAAGGACCTGCTAGCAGGCTCCCCCACCGTTGATCGTGCCAGTCACCGCTCCAGTCGCATTGTTATAGCCAATGGTGTAGGTCGATGTCGACGGCGCGCTGCGGAGGTAGCCGCCGCCTACCAGGGTCGTCGCGGTGTGGGTCGCGTCATCGATCGCCGACGCGTAGGAGCCGACCTGAGCGCGGTAGGCCTCGGACGCAGACTCAACGGTCTTCATGTCGGCCTTGCACGCCGCGACCTCGCCGCGGTCGGTGAACGCTCCTACGGCGAACACCACGATGCCGGTAAGGACGCCAAGGATGACGATGACGATCAGAAGCTCAGTGAGCGTGAAGCCGCTGTCGGTCCGACGAATGGCATGCGGGCGCTGACCCATCTGGTTTCCCCCCCAGAGAATTGGCTATGATCAATCGACACGCTCTGTGCCGGACCATGACCGATTTGCACAACCGCGATCCCGGGCGGTTCGCGGCGCCCCCGCACCTGAAAGAACTGCTGCGCGCTTACTAGATGTTGATCTTCTCTTAGCCGGTGATCTTGGCGAATGCCCCGATCAGGCCCCCCAGCCGACCAAGGGCACGACGGAGGCTACCCGACCACAAAGCCCGCACGATAGACACCAAATAGCGCGTGCCATCGTACGATCGGGCACTGTCCACCGACGTTCAGCCGATGGGTGACGTGCGCGTAGGGTCGTTTACGCGTGGGAGATCACCCGAGATGCCGCTCAAATTCGGGCGGTAAGGAGTATCTGTGCATTAGGGCGCGCGAACAAGGCAAACTGGCGGGAATTAATAGGCGCCCTTGCGGCCGAAGACGACGCCGACGGTGCGCCAGAGGATCACGAGGTCGAAGGCGAGCGACCAGTTGTCCACGTAATAGAGGTCGAGCCGGACCGCGTCGTCCCAGGAGAGCTCGGACCGCCCCGACACCTGCCAGAGGCCGGTCATTCCCGGGCGAACGAGCAACCTCCGCCGGACGTCGCCCAGGAAGTCGCCATCGTCGGCGGGGAGCGGGCGGGGGCCGACCAGGGACATCTCGCCCCGCATGACGTTCAACAGCTGCGGCAACTCGTCGAGCGAGGTCCGGCGCAGGAATCGGCCGACCGGAGTGACCCGAGGATCGTTCTTAATCTTGAACAGCAGACCATCACTCTCGTTCTGGTCCACCAGGTGGGCGAGTCGATCCTCCGCATCGGCGTACATGGTGCGGAACTTCTTGACATGGAAGGTCTTGCCCTCGCGGCCGACCCGAGGCTGGGTGAAGAACGCCGACCCCCGGTCGGAGAGCCAGATCATGACGGAGATGATCGCGAAGAGCGGCACGAGCAACAACAGCAACACGGCGGCCACGAACCGGTCCATCAGGTTCTTGAACAGCCACGCCAGGCCGGAGAGCTTCGGCTCCTCCACGTGCAGCAGCGGCAGCCCTTCGACCGGCCGGATGTGCACCCGCGGGCCGGCGATGTCAGTCAGCTGTGGCGCCACGACGAGGTCGATCCCCGTACCCTCGAGTTGCCAGGCCAGACGGCGGAGCTCGCCCGGCTCCGAATTCGCCGACCCGCACACCGCGATCGTGTCGGCGCTCAGCTCGCGGATCAGGCTCATCACCTCACGGCCGGCGTAGACCGGCACCGGCGACTGGGATCCGCGGCTCTGCGCGTACCCCTCGGTGAGATGGATGCCGACCGGCACTAGTCCGGCCCCGGGCGCCCTCGTCACCGCCGTAAAGACGTCGATGGCCTCAGAGAACGTACCGACGAGGAGCACCCGGTGCACCGCCCGGCCCCTGCCGCGCGCCAGCACGAGCGCGCGGCGGGCGACCCAGCGGCCGATGATGACGTAGACGAGCGCACCGACCAACGCCGTAGCGACCGAGAGTCGGGAGAGGTTGGTCTTCGTCGCGAAGGCGACGAACGACACGGTGGCGGCGACGGTGATCGAGGCGCGGAAGACCCGCTTGAACTCGTCGGTGCCGACGCCGAGGTAGCGGCGGTCGTATGCGCCGTGGCCCCACAGGACGACGAGCCAGGTGATCGGCAACGTGAGGTAGGCGGCGAGCGTAAACAACTCCGGCGAGTGCTGAAAACCCGAGTCCGCCTGGGCGAACAGCGATATGGCGGTGAAGCTCGCCAACGCCGTCGCTGTGCAGTCCAAGACGATGAGCGTGATGGCGTACGGGCGGTGCCAGGTCGACACGCGACGGACGGCCCGGTACCAGGAGGAGCGGGGAACGCCATTGTTCTTCGTCGGTTCGTAATCGACGGTCTCCGTCGCCCGCGACCGGTGCCTGCCTCTGCGGGGCAGATCGGTCCTCTGGGGATGGAGGCTGGTCGTCACCTGGGGTGTGTCCTCCCACGCCACCGCCGGGGTCGGCCGACCCCGATCCGCTTGGAATATCGCGCGCCGCTTCACGCGCGAGCGGCACGCCGACGCGGCGCGTCACAGCCCATTCAGTGTGCCACGACCAGCCGCACGTGGTGCCGCGCGGCCGACACTAGTGCCCGGACGGGTGCACTGTCGAGGCGCAGTCGGGACATAGATACTCCCAGGTCACCGCAGGAGCTTGGACAGCCTGCGGTCGGCCAGTGGCTTTCCGCCGGTCTGGCAGCCAGGGCAGTACTGAAGGCTCGAATCGGCGAAAGAGACCTCGCGGACCAAGTCGCCACAGACCGGGCACGGCAGACCGGTGCGGGCGTGCACGACGAGCCCCGAGCGCTTCTCGCTCTTCAGGCTGGCGGCGCCCTGACCGACCGATCGGGCGACCGCATCGGTGAGTAGCGACTGGGTTGCCTCGTGCAATGTCGCCATTTGGGCGTCCGTGAGGCGATCGCTGATCGCGAACGGGGACAGCTTCGCCCGATGCAGGATCTCGTCGGAGTATGCGTTGCCCACGCCGGCCAGGATTTCCTGGTCGGTCAGCACTCCCTTGATCTGCCCGCGCCGGCTGCGAATCCTGGCCGCGAACGTCTCAAGATCTGCGGCAAGGGCATCCGGACCCAGCCGAGCCACTCCCGGCACCTCCTTCGGGTCCCGCACGAGGTAGGCGGCGAGGCTCTTCTGGGTCCCCTGCTCGGTCAGGTCGAAGCCGGCCCCGTCGTCCAGTCGGATCCGCAACGCGATCGGGCCCTTGCCGGGTTTGAGTGGTGCGGCCGGGATCGGATCGCGGTAATGCAGCCAGCCCGCCCGGGCCAGGTGCACGACGAGATAAAGATCTCCGGCGATGACATCGAGGAACTTTCCGTGCCGGCTGGCACCGGTGATCTCCAGCCCGCGCAGCGCGGTCGGCGGCGGATCGAACGTCTTGAGCGCGCTGATCGCCGCGACATCGAGCCGCTCGATGCGCCGGCCGACCACACGCGCGCGCAGGTCCGCGGCGAGCGCCTCTACCTCCGGAAGTTCGGGCACGCGCCCACGGTACCCACCTGCGCGCGTGAGGAGTTAGCTCGAGACACTACTGTCGGCTGCGATGAAGGTCGTCATCGCCCACAACCGGTATTCCTCGGCGCAGCCGTCGGGTGAGAACGTCATCGTCGATCTGGAGATCGAGCAACTGTCTCAGGCCGGCGTCGACGTCGTGCCGTATCTTCGCTCGTCCGACGAGATCCCCGCGCTGCCGTTGCCCCAGAAGGCAGTGCTTCCGCTCTCGCCCCTGTATGCCCCCCGGGCCCAGCGCGAACTCCGGGCACTGCTTCGCGCGGAGCGCCCCGACGTCCTGCATCTGCACAATCCGTACCCGTTGCTCTCGCCCTGGGTCGTGCGCACCGCGCGGGCGCACGGCGTTCCCGTCGTGCAGACCGTGCACAACTACCGGCAGGTGTGCGCCAATGGCGTGTTCTTCCGGGACGGCCACATCTGCACGGACTGCGTTGGCCGACTGTTCCCGGTGCCGGCCATCGTGCACTCCTGCTACCGGGGCTCGCGGGGCCAGAGCGCGATCATGGCCGCCACCCTGGCCGCGCACAGGTCGACGTGGCGCTCGGTGGATCGCTTCATCGCGCTCACGACGGCGATCGCCACGCACCTACGGGGCTACGGCGTTGCCGACGACCGGATCGTGATCAAGCCCAACTCGGTGCCCGATCCGGGCCCACCGGACCCGCCCGGCCACGGCTTTCTTCTCCTCGGCCGGCTGGTCGAGGAGAAGGGCGTGCGGCTCCTCCTCGAGGCCTGGCAAGGGCACGAGCCCGACACGCTTCCGCCGCTGAGGATCGTCGGCGATGGTCCGCTGCGGGAAGTGGTGGAGGAGGCCGCGGCCGCGCGATCCGACGTGACGTATCTGGGCCCACTCGACCGGAGCGGGGTGCGGGCCGCGCTGCGCGCCTCGTCCGTCCTGCTGGCGCCGTCGATATGGCACGACGTCCTGCCCACGGTGATCCTCGAGTCACTCGCCGCGGGGCGTCCGGTCCTTGGTACGGCATTGGGCGGCATCCCGTCGTTGATCGGTTCCGCCGGGTGGGTCGTTGAGCCGACCGCCGACGCGCTCGCCGCGGCCCTGTCGCGCGCCGCCGCCGAGGCGCACGCGTTGGCCGGTCCGGCTCGAGCCCGCTACGTGGAGCTGTTCCACCCCGACGTCGTGTTGCGTCAACTGCTCGCCGTGTACCGCGACGTCGCGGCGTCGCCGCCAAGATCTCCGTGATCATGAGCTCGGCGCCGCCCCCTCGCGCCGATCATGACCTCCAAATCATGATCGGCGCGATTTGGGCGCGGTTGGGTCATGATCGGCGCTGTGTTGAGTGGCGCAGAGAATGGCGGGCCGAGTAGGCGATGCTGGCGAACAGGAACACGCCGTTGACGGCGGTGAACAGCCACAGCACCGCGACCGTCCACCGCGGCACGAAGGTGAGCACGAGACCGGCGACGAGGATCACGGCGCCATAGTCGCGAATCAGTTTCACCAGCCGCACCGGCAGCGCGCGAGACGGCACCATGCTCGCCGGGGTTGGCCCCGACTGCATCACCGACGCGACAAGGTTCACCATCCACGTCCCGACGAACGCACCGATGAGCCAGGCCGGAGTGGCCGGCCGGTACGACTCGGATACCGCTGAAAGAGCGCACACGAGCGCGATCTGTACGGCGACGTCGCAGAGAATGTCGAGCCGCGCGCCCGCCGGACTGGCCTGCCCCGTCACCCTCGCCAGCTGTCCGTCCGCACAGTCCAGGGCGTACGCGATCTGCCACGCCAGCAGCGCGCCGAGCCCGACCGCCCATGCGGGCACAGAGCCGGACGCGGCGCGCGGGGCGAGCACCACAACCACCACCGACGCGCCCACCCCCAGCACGAGGTTCGCCAGCGACAGCACAGTCGGCGGCAGCCCCAGCCGGGAGGCCGTCAGGGCGAGCACGGAGCCGATTCGCTGGCTCACCGCCTCGCTGTAGAGACCGCCGCCCCGATTGGCGGCGAGAAAGTCGCCCTGGCGCGGGGTCGCCGCGGCCGGGTCATTCACCGACTGCATCGAGGTAGTCTGCCAGCCGCTCGCCGACCGCCTTTGGTGAGAGCGCCAAGTGCTCCAGGATCGTGTACCGGTCGGGTCGGGTCCGCGGGGCGTACTCGACGACATCTACGAACTGCTCGCTGGTCAGGCCGAGGTCCGCCGGCACGCGAGGCAGCCCGTGCCGGGCCAGGACGGCCGAGAGTTGGGCGAATCGGGCCGCGTCGCCGCGCAGGAAGGTGCAGAACAGGGCGCCGACGCCGACCTGTTCCGCGTGCAGCGCCTTGCCGGGGAACATGATGTCGATGGCGTGACAGATCTCATGGCAGCCGCCGCTGCACGGCCGCGAGGATCCGCATACCGCCATGGCCAGGCCACTCGTGATGAGAGCCTCCGCGAGCAGCGTGACAAAGCCGTCGTCCGACATATCGCCGGGGTGGGTGAGCACCGCCTCCGCGCCGACGCGAGACAGTGTCACCGCTAGTCCGTCCACCGGTTCGCCACGGACCTGCCTGGCCAGATCCCAGTCGGCCAGGGCGCTGATGTTCGACACCAGCTCGGCGATGCCAGCCCGAGACTGTCGGTCGGGGCCCTTCTCCACAAACTCGAGATCCACCACGACGGCGATCGGGATATGCACGCCGTACGATCGCCGCACTCCCTCGTTATCGAGCGTGGCGACGGGTGAGGCGATGCCATCGTGCGAGAGGCTGGTGGCCACTGAGACCATCGGAATGCCATAACGCGTGGCCGCGTATTTGGCGGTGTCGATGGTCTTTCCGCCACCGATGCCGACGACGGCGTCGTAGGAGCGGGTACGCAGCTTGGCGCCGAGGTCGTTGGCCGCGTCGAGAGTTCCGCCGACGGCGGTGAAGATGTCCGCCGAATCCAGCGTCGGGCGAAGCATGTCTGCGATGTGCTCGCCCTGCCCGGGACCGACCACGACGGCGACGTCGCCGCCAGTAGAGATCCGGCTGTCGGCCAGAATCGCCGCCAGGTCAGCGATCGCGCCGCGACGGACGTCGATCGCGAGCGGAGTGGTAACGGAGCGCGCTAGTAGTGGCACGCGATCTCCCGGGCGCGCTCGAGGTCGGCGAGATTGTCGACCTCGACCCAGTCGATGGCACCGATTGTCGCCACGCGGACCTCCCCGCCCCGGTCGGCGAACTCCTGATATCCGTCCTCGTAGTAGAGATTCGGGTCACTGCGCCACGTCGCCTCCAAGGCGTCGGCAAGGCCCGCCGCGGCGTGTGGCTCGATCAGCGTCGCACCGATGTACTCGCCCATGGCGGCCGTGGGATCCATGAGCTTGGAGATCCGCTGCAGTTGGCCAGAGCCGTCCACCACGACCTTCATCTCCTCCTCGGCCAGCCGCTTCACGTCATCGACTGCGAGCAGGATGCCCGAGCCCCGCCCCGCGAGCAGGGTCTTCTCCACGCTCACCGGATGGACGGTGTCGCCGTTGACCAGCAGCGCACCGCCGGCGAAGTGCTCGCGCGCCAGCCAGAGCGAGTACGCGTTGTTCCACTCCTCGGCGCGGTCGTTATACACGAGCGCGAGTCGGACGCCGTACGCGCTCTCCATGGCCGCCTGGCGCGACGCGACGGCGTCCGCGGCGTAGCCCACGACAACGGTGATCTCAGTCAGCCCAACCCCGGCGAGGTTGCGCAGCGCGATGTCAAGGATCGTCGTCTCGCCATCTACCGGCACGAGCGTCTTCGGCAGGCAATCGGTGTACGGGCGGAGCCGGCGTCCGGCACCCGCGGCGAGCACCAATCCGATCACGAGGAATCCCCCACTACGGTCGTCACTGAGCGTATGCGGAAGAATAGCCGGCCGATGCGCCGCGGTTGGTCAGCCGGGTCGGCCGTAGCTATGCACCGGACCTACGTCCTCGAGCACCCTCATCCGCACATGGTCGCCGAACGAGGGCGCGTGCACCACCTTGCCTCCGCCGACGTAGATGGCGACGTGATGCAGATCGCTGTAGTAGAAGACGAGGTCGCCGACCCGGAGGTTGGCCCGACTCACATAGGGAATGGAGCGGCGCTGGGCGGCGGCGTTATGCGGCAGGTAGACACCGACCCTCTGCCACGACGCCAGGGTCAAGCCGGAGCAGTCGTAGGAGTTGGGACCCTCCGCCGCCCATACGTACGGCTTGCCGGTCTGTGCGCAGGCGAACGCAGCGGCCTTGTAGCCGTTGGTGGGCTCGTACGCCGAGGGACAGGGCCAGGGACGGTACGAACCAGTGCCGGCAGTCGTCCCGTACGCCTTGATCCGGAGTTGCTGCAGCTGGTTCAGCTGGGCCTCGATCGTCTTCTTCTTGGCGGCGAGCTCCGCATCCTGTGCGGCCAACTCGGCGACGATCTTGTCGATAGGCGCCTTCGTCGCGTCGTACTGGTCCTTCATCGCGGTGACGTCCTGGAGCTGACGCTGCTGCTCTCGGGCCAGCTGATCAAGGAACGAGAGCTGCTCGGCGAACACCTTCGGCGAGCCACTGGTCACGAGAGCGTTGAACGAGTTCGCCTGTCCACCCTTGTACACCTGGGCGGCGATCACACCGACACGGAGCTGGGCAAGCTCGACCTGCTTAGCCAAGGGCGCGATCCTCTTGGCCAGTTCAGCCTGCTTTGCCTTGTTTTTCCGGTATTTCTCGTGGACGGCGTTGTACTCCTCAATCAGCGGCTCGGCATCCGCCCAGATCTTGTTGATCTGCGCTTCGATTTCGGCCACGGTCGGGTCCGCGTGTGCCTGGGTGCCTGGCATCACGAGCAGCATCAGAGCGGCGAGCGCGCCAGTAAGAAGGACCGCCGGCAGGCTGCGCCTGACGGGGGGCCGACCGTCGAGACGTTGCATTCGCGCGGGGCCCACTGGCGTCCAACTCCTTCGTCCAGCACCGCCGATCGACCGGCCAGTGGCGTTCGGCTGGCCTCCGGGTTAGACGATGTGCGCCGCGTGGCGATCGGGCGGGGGGCCGGCTGCGGCCGGGGGTCGACCACGTTTCAGCCTGACGAGCCATTACCTTAGGGAGTTCGACGCGGACTCTGCAAGCGGCCGTACAGGTGGAATCGACGACCATCCACGCCATTCCGGCCGGTTTCCAACCACCAGTGCGGGCATAATGGCGCTGAGTAATCTCTCACTGGCACTAAGCCGGCAGGGCCTGAATAACGCCGAGGACGTCGTGAAGGGTGAGCAGGCCGAGCGGCGTTCGCCCGTCGCTGACCAGGACGATGTGGCGCCGCTCCCGCCGCATGGCGACGAGAAGATCGGCGAGGGTGCGCTCGGACGCCACGATCCCGAGCGGCCGCACCAGGTTCGGTGGAATCGGTTCGCGGCGGTCCGGGCCGGCCATGCCAAGGACGTCCTTGACGTGAACAAACCCGATCACCCGCCGGGTCGTCCGGTGCACCACAGGGAAGCGGGATCGGCCCGTGCGCACCGCCAACACCTCAAGCGAGGCCGGCGACACGTCCTCCGTCACGGTGGTGATCTCGGTCCATGGCCGCGCCGCTTCACCAGCGGTCCGGCTCAGCAGCGCCAGCGCTCCGTGGATTCGGGCGTGTTCTTCCTTGTCGAGTAGACCCTCCGAGCGCGCCTGGGTGACGAGATTGGCGAGTTCGTCGGCGGTGTAGACGGTCTTGACCGCGTCGGCCGCCTCGATTCCCCAGAGTCGCAGAATGCTTTTGGAGATCCACTTGAGGGCTGTCAGCAGCGGCTTCGTCGCCACGCAGAAGGCGAGCATCGGCGGACCCAGCCAGAGCACGGCTCGCTCGGGGCCGGCCAGGGTGAGATTCTTCGGCACCATCTCGCCGTTGACGGTGTGCAGGAAGACGACAACCGCGAGCGCGAGCACCAGCGCGACCGCGTGTACCGCGGATGACGGCAGGCCGAGAGCCGCGAAGGGCGGCGCCAACAGGTGCGCGAGAGCGGGTTCGGCGATGGCGCCGAGTCCGAGCGAACAGATCGTGATGCCGAGTTGGGCACCCGCGATCATCAGCGGGATCTGATTCATCGCGCTCAGCGCGGCGCGCGCGCGCCGGCTTGTCTCGGCGAGCGGCTCGACAACCGTACGGCGGGAGGCGATCAGCGCGAACTCGCTGCCGACGAAGAAGGCATTCCCGAGCAGCAGCAGCACGGTGGCGAGGAGCTCAAGCATGTCGGCCCTCCGGCGCGACCACTCGGACCTGCTCGATGCGGCGCCGCTCCACCTCGATGACCGTAAATTCCCAGCCGTGCTCGATGAGAGTCTCACCCGGCTGGGGGATGTGCCCGAGTCGCGCCATCAGGAATCCGGCGAGTGTCTCGTACGGCCCCTCCGGCAACCGGAAGTCCGTCTGGTCCTCGAGTTCATCGGCCCGCAGCAGGCCATCCACGAGCCAGCTGCGTTCGCCGCCGGGCACCGTCACCGCTCCGTCGACGTGCCCGTTCGTCGTCGGGGCTACCGTGGCGAGCGTTGGCTCCACCTCGTCGTGTTCGTCGGCGATGTCTCCGACAAGCTCCTCTACAAGATCCTCGATCGTGACCACGCCATCCGTGCCGCCGTACTCGTCGACGACGATGGCGATGTCCTGGCCTTCGGCCTGGAGCGTCGCGAGCACACCATCGAGGTCGAGTGACTCGGGCACGAGGACGGGGTCCTGGGCGACCGCGCGCACTGGTGTGCTCGCGCGCCGCGCTTGAGGGACACCAAGGGCATCGATCAATGAAATCACACCGACGACCTGGTCGAGCGTCTGCTCGTACACCGGGAAGCGGCTCTTTCCGGTCTGTGTGACAAGACCTATCACCGCCGCCACGGGTTCTGCGGCCCCGACTCCGACGACGTCGACCCGCGGGGTCATCGCCTCGGCCGCCCGCTTCTCCCCGAAGCGGATCGTGCGGCGCAGCAGCAGAGCAGTCTCCGCCGGCAGGGCTCCCGCGCGCGCCGAATAAGCGGCGAGTAGGCCCAGTTCCTCGGGCGAGCGCGCGCTTGCGAGCTCCTCCTGCGGCTCGACGCCCAACCGTCGCACTAGCCAGTTCGCGGACCCATTCAGTGCACGGATGAGCCAGCCGAAGACCGCGGCGAATCCGCGCATCGGGCCGGCCGTCCGCCGCGCGATGCCCAGCGGGCGCGCGATGGCGGCGTTCTTCGGCACCAGTTCACCGAAGAGCATCGACAACAGCGTTGCGAGGCCGAGCGCGAGCACGTGGGCCATGCCCGCGCTCGCGCTGCCGAATATGGCGAGGGCCGGCTTGAAGAGCCGGGCCAGCGCGGGTTCGGCGACATAACCGGTGAGCAGCGCCGAGATGGTGATGCCCAACTGGGCGCCGGAGAGCTGGAACGACAACTCCCGCAACGCTTTGCGAACGGTGCGCGCGGTCGGGTCGCCCTCATCGACCAATCGGTCGACCTCGGCGCGATCGACGGTGACAAGGGAGAACTCGGCCGCCACGAAGAACGCGTTGGCTGCGGTGAGCGCCACGAACGCGAGCAACGGCAGAACTATTGCCAACAGCCAGGCGTCGATGATCCCTCACCTCGCCCCGGATTGTTCCACGCCGTTGCCGCCCGTGATCAGGATCCCCATCCGCGCTGTGTTTGACCAGGCACAGGCCTTGATCCGTAGCCGAAAGAACGGGATGCTGTCGATCACGAGATTGCCCCGGGGAGGTGAGCGTGACACCGATGCTGCTGGTGCTGCTGGGAGTCGGCATCTTCGTCGGGCTCGCGCTTGGCCGAGACACGGAACGGGCCCGACGCTCCTATAAGGACCTCGCAACGGCGAGGGCGGCAGTCAAGACCGGCCGCGTGGCGATGTTCGGCGCCTTCCGCAAAGCCTTCGTCACCATCATGTTCGTCGCGGGCGTTCTCGCTGCCGTTCTCGTGGTTGCCCTCATCGCCGGCTTCGAGCCCTCCCTCTAAACCTGCGCGCCGATCATGACCTGGAGGTCATGATCGGCGCGGTTTCGTGACCGTCAGCTCATGATCGAGGGGAACTTGCCGGGGTTTTGGATGGCCGGGTCAGCGGCGGGACTCAATAGAACGGAGGAGGACGGTCGCCACATCGACCACCTCGACCGCATCGTCGGCTGCACCTTCTGCCTTCTTCGCCGTCACTCCGTCAGAGAGCATGGTGAGGCAGAACGGGCAGGCCGCGGCAACGGTCTTCGCCCCGGTCGCCAGCGCCTCCTCGACGCGGTCGGTGTTGATGCGCTTCCCGATGCGCTCCTCCATCCACATGCGAGCACCGCCGGCGCCGCAGCAGAAGGAACGCTCGGCGAAGCGCGGCATCTCCACTAACCCCGGACCGGCCTTGCCCGCGCCACCGGCCCAACCGATCGCCTCAAGCAGGTGGCGCGGCGGTTCGTAGACCCGGTTGTGCCGGCCGAGGTAGCACGGGTCGTGGTAGGTCACTTCGCCGTCGACGGGCCTGATCGGGGTGAGCTTTCCGGCGCCGACGAGGTGGGCCAGTAACTGGGTGTGGTGCACCACTTCGTACTCTCCGCCCAGCTGCCCGTACTCGTTGGCGAGCGTATTGAAGCAGTGCGCACACGTCGCGACGATCTTCTTTGTTTCCCGGTCGCCGAACGCGGCGTTGAGCGTCTCGACATTCTGCTGGGCGAGCATCTGGAAGAGGAACTCGTTGCCGATGCGGCGCGCTGGGTCACCGGTGCAGGTCTCGCCGCCGCCCAGGATCGCGAAGCGGACACCCGCCTCATGTAGCAGCGTGGCGACCGCGCGCGTCGTCTTCTTGGCGCGATCCTCGAACGCGCCGGCGCAGCCCACCCAGAACAAGTACTCGAAGTCGGCACCGGCGCCGGCCCGTGGGACCTCGAAGTCGAGACCCTTCGTCCAGTCCTCCCGGGTGTTCGGCGGCGCGCCCCACGGATTGCCCTTGCTCTCCAGATTGCGCATCATGACGCCCGCCTCGGCGGGAAAGTTCGACTCGATAAGCACCTGGTATCGCCGCATGTCGACGATGTGGTCGACATGTTCGATATCGACCGGGCACTGCTCGACGCAGGCGCCGCAGGTGGTGCACGCCCACAGCGCGTCCGGATCGATGACCCCGCCCGCGGATGCGTCACCGATGAGGGGCCGCTGTGCTTCGGCGACCGCATCGGCTCGTACGCCGGACTTGTCCTCACCCGCCAGAAGGTAGGGCGCTTTGGCGTACGCGTGGTCGCGCAGGCTCAGCACAATCAGCTTCGGTGACAGCGGCTTGGCCGTGTTCCACGCGGGACATTGCGACTGGCATCGCCCGCACTCGGTACACGTGGTGAAGTCAAGCAGGCCCTTCCAGGTGAACTGCTCGACCTTGGCCACGCCGAACTGGTCCTTCTCCGGATCTGCCTGCTCAAAGTCCAGCGGCTTGCCGTTACTCATCATTGGCCGCAGGGCTCCCAGCGCCGGCGCGGACGCCGACGCGGTGCGCTTGAAGAAGATATTGGGAAACGCCGCGAACCGGTGCCAGGCGACGCCCATTGTGACGTTCAGGGCAATCACAATCACCCAGATCATCGAGATGGCGATCTTTACCAAGGCGACCCAGGCCACCGCTGACTCGCTCGCCGGCAGGGCGTCGCCGAGTCCGTGGCTCAGCGGAGCCGCCCAGGTCGGCCAGGGCAAGTCACCGTTGGCGGCCTTGAAGCCGCGAATCAGCAATCCGCAGATCAGGACCAGCAGAACGACCCACTCGACGAAGTACCCCTGCCACATCGTCGAGCCGACGAATCGTGACCGGCGGGTCGGATTCGCGCCGGGGCGATTGCGTAGCCGCACGGCGATGAGATAAAGAATCGCGACGATCCCGAGCCCGCTCAACACCTCGGTGAACAGGCCGAACGCACCCCAGTGGCCAATGATCGGCAACTCTCCATGTGGTGTCACGACCTCGAAATACGCCTCGACCACCAGCAGCGACAGGAAGATGAACGCCACCATCACCAGCCAGTGCGCGGCGCCGACCCAGGTCCACTTGAGCATCCGGGTGTGACCGAGCGTCTCTACCAGCATCGTCCGCGTACGCTGCAACTTACGATCAAAGCGCTCCGGATCAGGCTGGCCAAGCCGGACGACGGCGAACATCTGGCGTACCGCCCGGATGACCAGCCCGACCGCGACCGCCGTCACCGCCGCGGCGAGAACCGTCGCGATGATCTGCGCAGCGCCCATGCATCCGCCCTCCTGATCCCGCCTCCGTTAGCCCCACCGATGAGCGTAACGGGCTGGTTACTGCCCAGTAACGTGCCCCGGGGAAAGATCGCCACGATCATGACTTGAGCGTCGTCAAACGGCCTCGATCATGACCTCCAAATCATGATCGGCGACAAGGGGGGGCTAGCGCCACTTGGAAAGGAGGATGAGCGCACCGATCATGGCGCCGAAACCGATGGCGAGGTTCCAGTACGAGAGCTCGGCCAGGAACGAGAACGACTCTCCAAGATCGAAGAACTGCCCGGTGAGGTAGTAGATGACCAGCCATGCGATGGCAAAGACGATCAACGATACGGCAGTCACCGGTATCCATGTGGGGCTCGGCTTCTTCGCCGCGGCCGCGGTCTGGGGCCGCAGCTCGGCCGGCGGCGTGTAGATCTTCTTCTTGCGGACGGATGACTTTGGCACGGCATACTCCAGAGGGGCCTCGGTGGGGCCACCAAACAAGATCACGAGCAGTGAACCTGAATAATGGTCGGGTGCAAGCGTAGTCAACGCCGTATGCGTGTGCAGGAGGGGGCGTGGCGGAGTACACACCCGGGCGCGGGCCGTCGTGGCGCGAGGCCCTGCGACGCATCGGCGCGGTGCTCATTCCGCGCACCGGCCGGCGGCGTCGGTGGTCGGTCTTGGTACCCGTGATCGCTGCGCTCGCTGGCCTGCTGTTCACGACCACCGTCCGCACCGCCGCCGGCACCAATCTGCGCGATGATCGCCGGCCGGAACTCTCCAGGGTGATCGAAGAGCGCCGGCTGCAGGTGGATGCGGACGCCATGCGGGCGGCGAGTCTGCGCGAGAGCATCGATGACACCACCCGGGCCCAGGCCGGATCGGACACCCGCATCGCGGAGCAACAGCGGCGGGCGGACCTCGCGAAGCCGGCCGCCGGCTTCACCGCCGTGCACGGACCCGGGGTCGAAGTGGTGCTGGACGACGCGCCGCGCAGACCCGACGGTAACCTTCCCATTGGTGCGCTACCCGATGATGTCGTCGTGCACCAGCAGGATGTACAGTCCGTCGTCAACGCGCTGTGGTCAGGTGGCGCCGAAGCAATGGTGATAATGGACATTCGAGTCATCTCAACAAGCGCGGTGCGATGCGTGGGCAATACGCTCCTGCTCCACGGCCGGGTATTCTCGCCACCATTCGTGATCAAGGCCATCGGCAACCCCGATCGTCTGCTGGCCGCGCTCGACGGTGATCCCGGTGTCCGAGCGTTCCGGGACGCCGTGGAGGCGTTCGGCCTGGGCTACCGGGCGGAGGCGGAGGCGGACATCCTCGCGCCCGCGCACGTCGGCTCCGGCACCCTCGACTACGCCGACGCGATCCGATAGCGCCGCTTGAGATGTCGAACCATGTGACCGGCGGACTCCGCACACCACACCCTGCCGTTGATGACACGGTCGTGTTCCGGCCGCTCGCGATCAACGATCAGACTGAGGTCATCCAGCCGGTCGCGCTCAACGATCAGACTGAGGTCATCCAAGCGGTCAAGGACAGCGACGTCACCGAGGTCATCGCGGCCATCCGCGCCGAGAAGCGCGTTCGCTCCCATCGGTCACCTACCAACTTCGGCCTCCCACCATTGACCCCGGAGACCGTCCGGACCACGCTCCGCACGGTCGGCGAAGTGATGATCACCGTCGGGCTGGTCCTCCTTCTCTTCGCGGCGTACGAGGTGTGGGGCAAGGCGGCCATCGTCGCCGATCATCAGCGGGATCTCGACTCGCAACTCGCCCAGGAATGGGACCAGCCCGACCAGGAGCCGACGATCACCCCCACGCCGGGACAGCCCGGCGGAGAGGCGGTGCCGCCGGCGCCGCCGGGTGGGTCGATAGCCCGTCTCTACATACCCAAGCTCGGCAAGCACTGGGTCGTCGTGGAGGGCGTGGAACCGCGCAACATCGCATACGCGCCCGGGCACTACCCGGGGACGGCCCTGCCCGGACATATAGGCAACTTCTCGGTGGCCGGCCATCGAAGCCCCGCCATCTTCTGGGACCTCGACAGGATGCGGGCCGGCGATCCGATCGTGGTGGAGACTCGAAAATCGTTCTTCGTCTACCGGGTCACCCAGACCCGCATCGTGAAGCCGAGCGATGTCAAATACATCGCCCCCGTGATCGGTAACCCGGGCGAAACGCCGACCGAGGCGATGCTCACCCTCACTACCTGCAACCCCAAGTGGGACAACTATCAGCGGCTGCTCGTCCATGCGAAGTTGATTCGTAGCCAGCCACGCAGCGCCGGCCGGCCCGCGGAACTCGGGGAGTAGCGACATGTACGGATGGATCTGGCGTCGACTTCCGTTCGGGTTGCCGGGCAAGCTCGTCGGCTCCGCGGTGCTGGTCACCGCAACGCTGGCCATACTGTGGTACTGGCTCTTCCCAGCCGTCGAGCCGCTTCTACCCTTTGATGACGTGCAGGTCACCGAGGGCCAGCAACGTTAAGCCACGCGGTGAGGGCGCCATGAGGGTATTGGTAATCGACAACTATGACTCGTTCGTCTACAACCTCGTCCAGTACCTGGGCCAACTCGGCGTCGAGTGTGAGGTCCGGCGCAACGACGAGATCGGCGTTGACGAGGTCGGCCGAGTGCGGCCGTCCGGTGTCCTGCTGTCACCAGGGCCGGGCACACCTGGGCGCGCCGGCATCATGCTCGATCTGATCAAGACGTACGCGACGCAGCTGCCAATCTTTGGCGTATGCCTCGGACACCAGGCCATCGGGGAGGCGTACGGTGCGGTCATCACCCGCGCACCCGAGCTTCTCCACGGCAAGACGTCGGAGGTCACCCACAACGGTGGCGGCGTGCTCGAGGGGTTGCCGGAGCCGTTCACCGCCACCCGCTACCACTCGCTCGCCGTCATCGAGTCGACGCTCCCGGATGAGATCGAGGTGACCGCGCGGACGACGGACTCGGGTCTCGTCATGGCCATGCGGCACCGGACGCTGCCGTTGGAGGGCGTTCAGTTCCATCCGGAGTCCGTCCTCACCCAGGGCGGGCACCTCATCCTGGCGAACTGGCTGGCGTCCTGCGGCTTCCCCGCAGCCCGTGAGCGCGCCCCGGAACTCGCCGCGGCGGTGGAGGCCCGCCGAGTCGCCGCGTTCGCGTAGCGCCCGCCGAGCGCCACCTCGCCGAACGGCCTCTCGGCGAGCGGCGCGGAACTGTTCAACACTCGCCCGGTCGAGGCGCGTCAAGCCGGGCAGGTGGTAGACAGTTGCGGTGATCTTGGTTGGAGGCCGGGCCTACGGGCCGGACGTCGGGGATTCTGACGTGGGGGGCGCCTCGTAATCGCCGACCTGGATCCGGATGTTCGTCGCTCCCGGGTCCCGCACCGAGTTCGCCGCCGGATCCTGCAGCAGCACCTTGCCGTGCAGGTTCGGGTCGTTCGTGCTCTGCTTCACGGCGGTGATACGGTCGTTGGGGAAGCCGGCCTGGTTGAGCACGGCCCGCGCCTCGCCCTCGGTGTACCCGAGCCCAGAGACGTTCGGCACGACGCGGCGGTTGAATTTCGACACAAAGAGCGTGACCTGCGACCCCTCGGCAACCTCGGAGCCGACGCCGGGTTCCACGTTGACGACCGTGCCGAGTGCCTTCTCACTGTCGGCCTGCGCGATCTTGAAGGTCAGCTTGGCTCGGGTGAGCAGGTCTTCGGCGGCCTTCTGGTCGAGGTTGAGCACTGGGGGCACCTGGGTCTGACCCGGGCCCGAGCACCACACGTAGCGGATCTTGGTGCCGACCTCAACCGAGTTACCCGGAGGGGTTTCCTGCGACAGCACCTGGTTGGGCGGGCAGTCCGTGCCGGTCTGCGCCTGAGCCTCCGGAACGAGTCGGACGTCGCGGAGCGCCCGGTCGGCGTCCGTCTTTGACTTGCCCACCAGCTGGGGCACGTTTGCCTTGTCCGGCTGCTGCGACACGATGAGGCCCGCGACGAGCGCGACGACGGCGAGCACCGCGAGGGCGGTCAACGCAGCGATCGCCCAGCCGGACGTACGGCGGCGCTGAGCGTTGCCGACGCGCGCCGGAAGCGGGCGTGGGCCGCCGGGGCCGGGACGGACGATCTGCGTAGTGCCGCCGCCCGTGTCGCTCTCGCGCATGACCGGTTCGGCGTAGACCGGCCGACCGGCCGCCGCGCGTAGCACGTCGGCTCGCATCTCGGCCGCGCTCTGGTAACGGTTGACCGGGTTCTTCGCCAGCGCCTTGAGCACGACCGCGTCCACGGCGGGGGACACGTCCCGGTTCGCCAGGCTCGGCGGTTTGGGATCCTCGCGCACGTGCTGGTAGGCGACGCTGACCGGGCTGTCCCCGACAAACGGCGGATGCCCACACAGCAGCTCGTAGAGCACGCAGCCGGTGGCGTACACGTCGCTGCGGGCGTCGACCGACTCGCCGCGGGCCTGCTCGGGCGAGAGGTACTGCGCCGTCCCGATTACGGCTGACGTCTGCGTCATCGTGGACGCGCCGCTGGCCAGTGCCCGGGCGATACCGAAGTCCATCACCTTGACCTGGCCGGTCTGGGTGAGCATGACGTTGCCGGGCTTGATGTCGCGGTGAATGATGCCGTGGCGGTGGCTGAACTCGATCGCCGCACTGATCTCCGCGGTTATCTCCAGCGCCCGCCGCGGCATGAGCCGCCCCTCGGCCGCGAGCACCTCCTTGAGCGTCCGGCCGCTCACGTACTCCATGACGATGTACGGCAGGGTCTCTCCGGTCGCGCCCCGCTCCTCGCCGGTGTCGTAGACCGCGACGATCGCGGGGTGGTTCAGGGACGCCGCGTTCTGGGCCTCTCGACGAAATCGCAGCTGGAATGTGTCGTCCCGGGCGAGATCCGTCCGCAGCATCTTGATCGCGACGTCGCGTCCGAGCCGAAGGTCACGGCCGCGATGCACCTCGGCCATGCCGCCGTACCCCAGCAGCTCGCCGACCTGGTACCTCCCCCCGAGGAGGCGGGCCTGCGTCATTGTGCACCTTCGCCTTCCAACTCACCTTCGCCCAGCGCAGTTGCGCCGCTGTGCGCGTCTCCGACGGCCACCGTAGCCCCCGCCGGGCCGAGTGCCGTGTTGTTGGCCTGCTGCGCGATGGCGATCGCCGCACCGACGCAGACCGCAACCAGGACCACCGCAACGATGATTGCCACGATGACCCCGGTGCTGGTCCCCTGCCGAGCGGGCTGCGCCGGAGCGTGCACGTAGCCCTGCAGGGGAGGCGGCCCGTATCCGGGCGGCGGAGGAGCGTAGCCGGTGGGGCCTGCTGGTGAGTTCGGCAGCACCCTCGTACCGACCCCGGCCGGACCGGCCCCTGGCGAGGTCGGTGTCGGTGTCGGCGTGACCGGACTGTGACCGCCCCGGGGTTGCTTGACCGGCGGCACGGGCGCCGGAGCGGGGTTCGCGCGCGGGTGGGACGTGGCTCCCGCCAACTCAGCCGCGGCGCGCCGCGCGACCGTGGCGAACGCCGCGGCGTCCGGCCACCGCTGCCCGGGATGCTTGGCCATCGCCCGCTCGATGATCGAGCGCACATTCGGTGGGATGTCGCCCGGCAGCGGTGGCGGCACCTCGCGGACGTGGCGCATCGCGATCTCGAGCGGGTTCTCGCCCTCGAATGGCCGGCGACCGGCCAGACATTGATACCCGACCACCCCGAGCGCGTAAATGTCCGACAGCCGGGTGGCCTGCTCGCCCATGGCCTGCTCCGGGGAAATGTAGGAGGCGGTGCCGAGCACCGACCCTGCCGCGGTGAGCTGCGCCGCGCCCGCCGAGCGCGCGATACCGAAGTCGGTCAGCACCAGCGTTCCGTTCGGTCGCACCAGCAGGTTGCCGGGCTTCACGTCCCGATGGACGACGCCCTTCTCGTGGGCGGCGTGCAGCGCGTCCGCCGCCTGGGCGATGAGCGCCATGGTGCGGCCCGGTGTGAGCCGACCGACCCGGGTGAGGGTACGGGACAGCGCGTCACCCTCGACGTACTCCATCACGAGGTACGCGCCGACGGACGGATCACTCCCGTAGTCATAGATGTCGACGACGCCGGGGTGGTTGATCGTGGCCATCGTCCGCGCCTCGACCCGGAAGCGCTCAGTGAAGCCAGCCTCCTCGAGCAGCGATGGCAGCAGGATTTTCACGGCGACCGTCCGGCCGAGGACATCGTCGACACAACGCCAGACGTCGCCCATGCCGCCGCTCGCGATGCGCTCCTCGAGCCGGTATCGCCCGCCCAGCATCGTCCCGGGGGTGATCATCACAACCTCGCTCGTGCCTGCGTCATTTGATATTCCCGGCCGCGATCGCTGCCTTCATGACCTCACCAGCGATCTGGGTGGCCTCCGAACTGCCACCCGATCCCGCATTCTGCAACAGGACGGCAACCGCCACCACGGGTTGCCCGTTCTTCCGGGCGTACCCGATGAACCAGCCGTGGTCGGGCGCATCTCCGGTCTGTGCGGTGCCCGTCTTGCCCCCAACCTCGTACCCCTCGATGCGAGCCTTGCCACCGGTACCGCTGTTGACGACACTGTTCATCATCTCGCGCAGCTGTGCCGCCACTTGCGGTGAGACTGGCGTGCGCAGCTCCTGCGGGTCTGCGTGCACGACGGGCGAGAGATCCGAACCCTGCAGCGTGTCGATCAGGTACGGGCGCATCTGGACGCCGTTGTTCGCGATCGCGGCCGCCACAAGAGCGCCTTGCAGCGGGGTCATCCGGACCTCACGCTGGCCGATGCAGGACTGCGCGAGCGCCGGGCGGTCGACGCCTCCGCCAGGGCTCTCGATCGAGCCGGTGTGGCTCTCCGTCACGCGCATGATGTTGTCCGGGTCTTGGTCGAGGAGCGGCGCTGACTCGAAGCCGAAGGCCTGTGCGGTCTGCTTGAGCTTGTCCGCGCCAAGCTGCTCTACCCCGTACCTCGCGAAGGCGGTGTTGCAGGAGATCCGCAGCGCGTTGAGCAGGGTGATCTCGCTAGGGCAGTTCACACCGGGCGAGTTGTTAATCGGCGTCGTCGTGTCCGGCGCCGTGTAACTGGAGCCGCCGGTGAGGACTGTGTTGGTGTTCGCGCCATTCTGCAGTGCCCCGGCCGCGACGATCACCTTAAACGTGGATCCGGGCGGGAACGTCTCCGACAGGGCGCGGTTGAGCAGCGGCTTGGCCGGGTCCTTCTCCAACTTGTCGAAGGCGGCCTCGGCCGCGTCGAAGTCGTGGCTCACCAACGGATTGGGGTCGAAGCTGGGCGTAGACGCCAGGGCGAGGATCGCGCCGGTCGCCGGGTCGATCGCGACTACGGCGCCGCGCTTGGTCGCCGTGTCGTTGTTCAGCAGGGCCTTGTACGCCGTCTCCTGCACCTGTTTGCGAATGCTGAGCACCACGCTGCCGCCCGGCGACTCCTTGCCGGTGAACATCTCCAGCAGACGATCGGCGGCGAAGCTGTCCGCGGTGCCGGAGAGGAACTCGTTCTCCAGCCGCTCGATGTCGATCGCCGCCAGGTTGACCGGTCGGTAGCCCACCACATGCGCGTAGGTCGGCCCGAACGGGTACTTGCGAAGAAACTTCAACGTGTCTTTGGTCTCGACACTCCGGGCCACGGCCTGCCCATCAACGATGATCTCCCCGCGTTGGCGCTCATACTCCTGCTGCTGCACCCGGATCCGGTTGTGGTCCTCGTCGTTGCGGTAGTCGTCGGCCTTGACGACCTGCACATAGTTAAGGTTCGCAAAGAGGAGTCCAAAGAGGACTATCATCACGATCCCGGCCTTGCGCAGCGGCCCGTTCATTGGACAACCTCCGTAGGGGCCTCGTGGAGTCCGGGGAGCTCGCGACCCGGACCGGCGGGTGGGTCGGGGAGCTTGCGACCCGGACCGGCAGGTGCTTGCGTCGGCGGCGGCGGCGCGATAGATCCGCCGACCGGACCGAGGCCGGCGGGCCGGCGGGCGGCATCGGAGATCCGCAGCAGCAGCGCCAGCAGCAGCCAGTTCGCCATCAGCGACGAGCCGCCGGCGGATAGGAACGGGGTCGTCTGGCCGGTCAGTGGGATCAGGCCGCTGACACCGCCAATGATGACGAAGACCTGGAGGCCGAGGGTGAACGCGAGACCACCGGCCAACAGCTTGCCGAACGAGTCGCGGACCGTTACGGCGATCCGCAGCCCGCGCTGGATGATGAGCAGGTAGGCCACCAGCAGCGCGGTGAGGCCGAACAGGCCGATCTCCTCACCCATGCCGGCGAAGATGAAGTCGTTGTGGACCTCCGGAACGACAAACCGCCCAGCGTCGGCGAGATAGGGGATCCCGCTACCCGGTCCTGCGCCGAACAGCCCGCCGGTGCCCAGACCCAGCAGGGATTGCACGAGCTGGTAACCCGTGTCCTCGGCGTCGGCGAAGGGATTCAGCCAGACGTCTACCCGCTCGGCAAAGCTGGTCAGCGGCCCGCCGACCGTCGCACCCAGCGACCAGGCGAGGAACGCGCCGCCGAAGAAGAGCAGCAGACCGATGATGAGCCAGCTCGACCGCTCGGTCGCGATGTACAGCGTCACAACGAACATGCCGAAGTACATCAGCGAGGTACCGAGGTCCTTCTCGAAGACCAACACGACGAGGCTGAGCAGCCAGACCACAAGCACCGGGCCCATGTCACGCCCGCGTGGGAAGTCGATGCCGAGGAACCGCTTGCTCGCCAGGGACAGCACCTCGCGCTTGCGGACGAGGTAATAGGCGAAGAAGGACAGCAGCGCGAGTTTGGCGAATTCGCCGGGCTGGATCGAGAAGCCGCCGATGAGAATCCAGAGCTTGGCGCCGTTGACCACGGAGTACTGCGCCGGCAGGAGGGCCGGAATCATCACCAGGATGATGCCGATCAGTCCGAGCGTGTACGCGTACCTCGACAGTGATCGGTGGTCCCGGATGATGACGAGCAGCAGCACGGCCCCGACGGCGGCGATCGCGGTCCACTGGATCTGCTTGTTCGCCATCCCGGTGAAGATGCTGAGGTCGGCCCGCTGCTCGGGTGCCGCCATACCGAGGTCGAGCCGACGCAGGAATGCCACGCCGAGTCCGTTGATGAGAGCGACCGTGGGCAGAAGGACCGGGTCGGCATACGGAGCGAGGAAGCGGATCGCCACGTGCACGCCGAAGAAGATCAGAAAGAGTACGGCCACCGGGACCCACACGTCGAACGTGACCAGGTCGAGCATGCCGGCCTCGACCGCCGCCGAGTACAGCAGAACGACGATCATCGCGAAGATCAACAATGCCAGCTCGGCGCCGCGCCGGGTGCGCGGACGGCGTCCCACCCCGGCTGCGGCCGGGTTCGCGGCGGGCGTGGCGACGGCGGGGGCGGTCACGAGTTGATCCTCTTAGTCCTATGATCGGGCGGCTCAGGGTGGGCGGGTCAGCGAACTGCCGGCCGGCAGTCGGGCGGGCCCGTCGGCGTCGGCTCTGGTGATTGGACTGTGGCAGTTGGCGTCGGGCTCCCGAGTGTCGAAGAGAGTGGTAAAGGCGACGCAGTTGGGCTGGCCGTGACCGGAGCGGCGGTCGGGCAGTACGGCAGGACGTTCTTGCTCAGTGGGTCCAGCAGCGTCTGGAGTTGGGCCCGGGCCGCCGCTTGGCTTTCCGCCGGGATGCCCTCCCGCACCTTGTCCTGCGCGACCGGCGTCAGCTCCTCGATCTTCGTGCCGCTCAACAGGTCGACGGTCGACAGGTTGAACCCCGCGATCTCGCCGGGGATGCCCTGGAACACGGCGATCGTCCCGTCGTCAGTTACGCCAACGTAGTACTTCGACTGCGTGTACTGCCAGCCGAACCATAGCCCGCTGGCGAGCAGCGCGGCTAGGACGACCAGCGTCACGACCGTGCGGAGCGGGTGCCTTCTAGGCCCCCCGCTCGCGACCTCGGAGTCGGCGTTGTTCGGCGTGGCGTCGCGCGGCCGAGTCAGCGCCGACGCCCTCGCCGCCGGGGTCGTCGCGTCCGCGGTGCTCGTCATGCCGCGGTCGTTGGCCGCTGCACCGCCCACCACCGGCGACTCCTCGACGATGTCGGCGTCGGTCATGTCGGCCACGATCACCGTGATGTTGTCAGGCCCGCCGCCGCGCAAGGCGAGTTGGACCAGCCGCTCGGCGCATTGATTCGGGTCCGAGTACTCCCGCGTGGTCGAGGCGATGGTCTCGTCCGAGACGACCCCGGACAGCCCGTCGCTGCAGATCAGATACCGGTCACCCGAGACCGCCTCGCGCACGGAGTACTCCGGGTCGGCGTCCCGTCCGTCGAGGGCGCGCATCAGCAGCGACTTCTGCGGGTGGGTATTCGCCTCTTCGGGGGTGATCCGGCCCTCGTCGACGAGCAACTGAACGTACGTGTCATCCCTCGTGATCTGCGCGAACTCCCCGTCTCGAAGCAGGTAAGCGCGGGAGTCGCCGATGTGCACCATGCCGAACTTGCTGCCACCGAAGAGCATTCCGGTCAGGGTGGTACCCATGCCCTCCATGGCCGGGTTCTCGTCGACCGCGTCGCGGATCTGCTGATTCGCTGTGTCGACGGCCTGGCGCAGCGCGTCGACTGGAGCGTTGCCGGGAACGTCCTCGTCGAGATGCGCGAGGGCGGCGATGACGATGTTGCTGGCGACGTCACCGGCGGCCATGCCGCCCATGCCGTCGGCGACGGCGAGCAACCGGGGACCGGCGTACACGGAGTCCTGGTTCCCCTGTCGGATGAGGCCGCGGTCGCTCCGCGCCGCATAGCGCATGGTCAGTGTCATGCGGGGCTCCCGCCGGGGCGTGAGCGCGGCGAGGGGTCTGGTGGCGTAATCATGGCCTCAGCTCGAGGGAAGTGCGGCCGATGCGGATCGGCACGCCGAGGGGTACGGGGGTGGGTGCGGTGACCTTGGCCCGGTCGAGGTACGTGCCGTTGGTGGAGCCGAGGTCCTCCACGTACCACTGCCCCGACCTAGGCACCAGTCGTGCATGCCGCGCGGAGGCGTAGTCGTCTGTGATCACCAGAGTCGAGTCCTCTGCTCGGCCGATGGTGATCTGGGCCTCGCCGAGGGTGAGCCTGGTGCCCGCCAGAGCACCCTCGGTGACAAAGAGATGGTGAGCGGCACGTCCCCGCTTGACCTTGGCCGGGCGTCCCCCCGTGGTGACGCCCACCCCCCGTGGTGCAGCCACGAGCCGGCTCGAACGCGCACCCACAAACAGATCACGCCGGATCACCCCGACCACCGTGAATACGAAGATCCACAGTAGGACGAGGAACCCGTAACGGGCGACGTTGATGACGATCTCGGGCAATGTCGTTAACCGTCCACTCGGAACGTCAGGGTGGTCGTTCCGAGCTGGATCATGTCACCGGGGTTCAGCGCGGCGGCGGAGACGCGCTGCCCATTGACGGATGTGCCATTGGTGGAGCCGAGGTCAGTCAGGACGACCTGTCCGCCATCGAAGTCGATGCGAGCGTGGCGCCGAGAAATCCCGACATCGGGGAGCCGCAGATTGGCCTGGTCGCCGCGGCCGATCACCGTGGAGCCGATAGAGAGCGGATAGGTGCGGCCGTCGTTGGAGATGAGCCGGGCATTGCGGGCGGGGCCGGGCTGCATCGGAACCCCGCCCGGGTAGCCCTGCTGAGCGTAAGGGCTGTAGCCCGGGCCCGCGTCGTACCCGCCGGCCGGCTGCGCCACGTCCGCGCCCGTGTAGACCTCGGCCGTCACGCGGAACATGCCGGTGTCGAGGCCCTCGCCCCGCTCGATCTCCACGATCACATCCCCGTAGACCGTCCAGCCCTGTTCGCCGATGAACTCGGCCTGTGACTGGGCCAGTTCCTGGGCGAGCGCGGCGGCGTACGGCGCGAGCCGACTGTGGTCGTACGGGGAAAGGTCGATCACGTAACGGTTCGGCACGAGCGTGCGCCCGCCGGCAAGAATCGCTTTGTGCGCCTCCGCCTCCCGTTGCATGGCGTTGAGGATCTCCACCGGGTGGACGACCCCCTTGAACACCTTGGCGAAGGCCCCCTCAACAAGGCCTTCCAATCGCTTCTCAAAGCGTTGCAGCACGCTCACAGCAAGCCCTTCCCGTTCGCGACTGGCCGGTACCGCTCGCTTCTGCGTTCGCCGAATTGCGGTCTCGCGCTCACTCGTCCTCCGCGTTCATTCGAGGACACGATCGTATCCGGCCCATGCACTCTCACACGCGCACCGACCGGCTCGGGCATGTTACTCTTTCCAGGCTTTTCGCAGGTGCTAACGAGCCTGGTGGGATCCGGTTCGCCCCGGCACCGGATCACGGTCTATCCTGGTCCACCGTACGGGGTCGAGCAATGCCCGACCTCGGTGTAGTCGTCCCTGGGCCAGCATCTCGACGGCCCGCTTCGCGGGACAGAACCACGATGGGCCCGCCGCGGGGAAGTGGCGGAATGGCAGACGCGCACGGTTCAGGTCCGTGTGCCCGGAAGGGCGTGAGGGTTCAACTCCCTCCTTCCCCACGTTGATGAGGGTGCCCCGCTCGTTCGAGCGGGGCCTCTCTCCGTTATGCGCAAGATCGGCGCAACTGCACGACACTCGCCCACTCCGCCCCGGCGGGACCGGGCAACTGACCGGAAAACAACACCTTAGCCGGACGCGGGTTATCGCCCCGGGGGTTGGCTTTTCCGGGGTTGGGTCGCGAGTTTGGGCTAGGCGTGGGCTAGGCGGCTGTGGCTATGTCGAGTGGGGTGATGGCGACGGCGTAGCCCAGCGCCTCGAGTTGGCGGATGTGGTTGCGAGCCTTGCGTTGTTTGGCGGTGAGGTTGGTATGGAAGTCTGGGCCG
>JAXIPB010000252.1:0-3317 GCA_045403155.1 Micromonosporaceae bacterium | reverse complement strand
GCCGGAAGCCGCACCGTCGCTGATTGCCCAGGGCAACAATAGCCTTGCGTCGCTGACCCGATCGCTGGCCGAGGTGGCGCCGGACGTGCTCGCCGTGGACGTCACGCCGCCCGATGTCGTCAGCCTCGGGGTACGCGTGGTCCGCGGTCTGGTGCCGGGGTTCGTGCCGATCTGGTTCGGTGCGGATCAAGCCCGGCTCGGCGGATCCCGGTTGCTGGAGATGCCGGCCCGGATCGGGCTGCGACCGGGGCCGGCGCGGTTGGACGAGCTGAACCTCGATCCGCACCCACTCGCATGAGGACAGCCGATGACCGCTGAACCAACCGCCTTCCGCACAGGCCAGCCGCTGGCCTGGACCTACCACCGGGGCACCGCGGGCCGGCTGCTCAACACCGCGGAGGCGATCTCGCCGCCGCCACAGCCGGGCCGGGAGGACCCGGCGGCACCGTGGATCCCGTTGCCACCCGGCGTACGGGTCATCGCACCGCTGGCCGACCTGGTCCGCGGGCGGGTGTCGTGCCGCGCCTTCCGCGACCAACCGATCGGCCTCGCGGAGCTGGCCACGCTGCTGCGGACCGGGTACGGCACCACCGGAGTGACCGACGACGGTCCGCTGTACATGGTCGATCGCGCGGTGCCGTCCGGCGGCGGGCTCTACCCGCTCGAACTGAGCGTGCTTGTGCGCTCGGTGGATGGCCTGCCGGCCGGGGTCTACCACTACGTGCCGCTCGCGGACGGTCTGGAGCAGGTCAGCGGCGGCGCGGTGCCGGCGCCGCTGGTCAGCTACCTGTTCATGGGCCAGCCGTGGGCGGCCGAGGCCGCCGTCGTCATGGTGCTGTCCGCAGTCTGCGGGCGCAGCCTGGTCAAATATGGCGACCGCGGGTACCGCTACCTGCTGCTGGAGGCAGGCCACGTGGCGCAGAACCTCGTCCTCGCGGCGACCGGACTCGACCTCGGCGCGGTCAATCTCGGCGGTTTCTTCGACGACGAGCTGTCCGGGCTGCTGCACCTCGACATCGAGTCCGAGATCGTGTTGTACGGCACTGCTGTCGGCCGGCCGTCGGCCGGCAACCGCACCGCCCGCCGGGCTCTCAGCCGGCTACAGGTCGTTAGTCCTGGACGTTCGTCGACGATTGGCCGAGTCTGATGGCGAGGGCAGCCACCTCGCGACCGGATGATGTCCCGGTCTTGTGCAGCAGGTTCGACACGTGCACGCTGACTGTCTTCTCACTGATGAACAGCGCTTTCGCGATCTCGGCGTACGTCCGGCCCGCGACCAGGTGGGAGAGTATTTCCTGCTCCCGCTTCGTCAGGGAACGGAAGGGCGCCGGGGGCTGATCGTGGGACGGTGCCGACGGCTCGTCGAGCCGGATCTTGCCGAGGCCGGCCAGCGTCTCCACCTCGCGCCGCAAGGGGATCGCTCCGGCCTCGACTGCGAAGCGGTGCGCCGACCTCAGCGGTACGGCGACGGCGGCCCGAGTGGCTCCCTCGGTGAGCAGGGCCTGTGCCCACCGCCAAGACGCGACGGCTTCATCCCATCGCATTCCCGCGGCGTCACACCGGCGTACGGCTTCCTCCCATGCGGCGGATGTGGGCGTCTCCGGCATGCACCGTGCGGTCTCTGCCGTGAACAGCGCTTCCATCGCTGGTTGGATCAGATCCTCGGGTCCGACGACCTCGAAGGGCGGAGGCAGCATGCTTCGGCGCACGGTCAGGAGGTCATCGAATGCCACTCGAGTCTTACTGACGCCTTCGCTGTCGCGCCGGTCCCGGGCGGCCTCCATCAGGTCAGCGGTGACACGTGCTCCCCACACCAGCATCTCGTCCGCGTCGCGGATATCGACGGACTGGGCGGCCATCGTTCGTGTCAGCAGGTCGAGGGCCTGTTCGGCCTGGCCCGTGGCGAGCAGGTGCTCAGCCAGGACAGATTGCGCCGATAGGCCTGGACGGTTCTCGAGCGTCGGCATCAGCTCCTTCGCCCGCTGCAGGTGCAGGCCCGCCACGTCCGGGTTTCCTTGCCGCACCGACAACGAGGCGGCACTCAATCGAACCAAGACGCGGGCGTTCGGTAGACCAGCCAAGGAAAGGCCTTCTCGGATGACGTCACCGCTCTCCGACAAGCGTCCGAACATCAAGAGGTAATGGCCCAGCATTCCAGCGGCGAAGACCGCCACCGACAGCGCGCCTGCGTTGAGGGCGAACGGGAGGAACTTCGTTGCCATCTCGACGCATTCCGTGACGCGGCCTCGCCGGCTCAAGTAGTTCTGTCTGATCACGAGGATCCGCCAGGCCAGTTCCGGGTCGCCGGTCATCTCAGCGAAACGCCAGCCTGTCGCGGTGTCACGATCGGAACGCTCACTGTCGAGGTCCGCATTTCCGCGGGCTGCGTACGCGAAGCTCAATGCCGCGCCGCCCCCCGACCGTTGAGCTGCCTGGACCGCGTCCTCGGCGTACCTCCGCGAGAGCTCGAGCTCGTTGTTCCACCACTGACACCAACTGAGAAATGCCAGTGCCTCAGCGTACTCCTTGCTGTCAGGAAACCCCCGGCTCAGCTCGACCGCGCGCTCTGCCTCGGCGACCGGCCGCCCTTTGGTTCTGCCCGTCGCCCAGGCCGAGTCTGCCCAGCGCCTCAGCAGCCTGCAGGCCCGAAGCGGGTCTGTGCGCTCGTCCACCAGTTCGAGGGCGCGGCTCCACGCTGCGAAGCTCGCCTCGCCCTCTCCGACCAGATCGTTGGCTCGCGCGACGCGCTCCAGGAGGTCCGCCTCGCTGTCCATCCCGTCGGTATCACCGCGGTGAACTATCGGCCACAGACGTGCCGCCCGGCACAAGTGAACGGCCTCCTCACGCCGCGCCCTGATCCCATTCGCGAGTTCAGCTGCTCGCAGCGACGCCTCCAGGCATGACTCCAGGTCGTGTGCGCCCTCGTAGTGCAGGGCCAGGTCACCCTGCCGTTGCACCTCGTCGGGGCCGGTACCAGAGCGGGACTCGAGCGTCTTGGCCCAGGCGGCGTGCACGGTTTCCGCCTCGCCGGGCACGAAGGTGGCATACAGGACCTCCGCGAGCAGCGGGTGCCGGAACCAGCACATCTCAGCACCCTGCGCCACACTGATCCCGCCGTTCGTCGCCTCGGCCAGCGCGGTGGTCAGTGCCTCGGGGCCGATCCCCCGCGCCGCGGCGACCTCCCTCAGGTCATCGATCGACGTCGGTCGCCCGGCGACCGCCAGCACCCGCATGACCTCACGCGCCGGCGCGGACAGCCGATGCCAGGCAGCCAGCAGGGCTCCCGTCAGCTCCGCCGGCAGGTCAGCAGGCAGCAC
>JAXIPB010000129.1:0-6431 GCA_045403155.1 Micromonosporaceae bacterium | reverse complement strand
CGGGAGAACATCGAGATGGTCGGGCGCCTCTACGGCCTGTCCCGACGGCAGGCGCGTGCCCGCACCAGTGTCGTGCTGGACCGCATCGGCCTCGGCGAAGCAGCGCACCGGCAGGTCAGGACCTACTCCGGCGGAATGCGCCGCCGCATCGACCTGGCCGCCTCGCTGGTCGGCCGCCCGCAGGTGCTGTTCCTGGACGAGCCGACCACGGGTGTCGACCCGGCCAGCCGGCGCGAGGTGTGGGACCTAATCCGGGACCTGGTCGATGGCGGCACCACCGTAGTTCTCACCACCCAGTACCTGGACGAGGCCGATCAGCTCGCCGGGCTCATTGGCGTGATCAACTACGGGCGGCTTGTCAGCGAGGGCACCTCGGAGCAGCTGAAGGCCCACACCGGGCCGGCGGTGCTGGAACTGTCCATTCCCGACAGTCAGCTGGACGCGGCGATGCAGGCTCTGGGTCAGATCGCGCCGGCGGCGTACGACCGGCATCGCGGCACGCTTGTCCTTCCCGCCACCGATGGAGTCGCCACCCTCCAGCGCGCGCTGTGGGCGCTGGACACCGCAGCCATCACCCCCACCGACGTTGGCATGCACCGGCCGACCCTTGACGACGTGTTCCTCACCCTTACCCGAACCGCGAGCACGGGCCAGTACCTCAACGACACTGTGGAGGCAACGCGATGACCACCGCCGATGTGGTGTCGCGCACGGTCGCTTCGCGACCCTTTGGCCGGGCACTGGCCCACACCGGCGTAATCACCCGGCGCAACCTCTTGGCCAACGTGCGGCTCCGGGACGTGCTGCTGCTGTCGTCTATCCAACCGATCATCTTCATGGTCATGTTCCTGTACGTGTTCGGCGGCGCCGTCGAGACCTCGCTTCCGCCCGGGGCCGGCGGCTCCTACGTCAACTGGCTAATCCCCGGCATCCTGGCCCAGTTCGCCGTCTTCGGCGCCAGCTCCACCGCGTACGGGCTACACAACGACCGGACAAGCGGCGTCATCGACCGGTTCCGATCCCTGCCGATGGCCCGCTCCGCCGCGCTCGCCGGCCGCACGCTGGCCGACCTGACCCGCAGCACCGTAATCCTGCTGCTGCAGCTCGGCGTCGGCATCCTGCTTGGCTTCCGCGTTCAGACCACCATCCCGGCCCTGCTCACCGGGCTCGGGCTCGCGCTAGTCTTCGGCTACGCATGCTCATGGATCATGGCCACGCTCGGCCTCGTGGTGCGCAACACCGAGGCCATCCAGGCTGCCGTCTATAGCGTCGTGTTCCCGTTCACGCTGGTCAGCTCGGTGTTCCTGCCCACCCAGACCATGCCAGGCTGGCTGCAAGCCTTCGCCGAGCACCAACCCATCACCGTCGTCGCCAACGCGTTACGTGGACTAATGCTCGGACCTGAGGCCCTCCCACCGGGGCACACCGTCGCCAGTCAGGCCCTGCTCGGCATCGCTTGGACCGCAGCGATCCTCGCCGTGTTCGTACCGCTGGCCGTGCGCGCCTACCACCGTAGCGTGAGCTAGACGCCATGGGCGCGTTCCGGAAGTTCGACGCATTGGCGAATGGCGGCGATGTTGTCGGGCCCAACTAGGAAGGAGTGGCTCAATCTCATGATCGGGCTCAAGATAGCCGAGGGCCGCGAGGCCGAAGTGTACACATGGGACGGTGACGCTGCGGCGGTCCTCAAGCTGTATCGGCCAGGATACTCAGGCCACGTGGCGGAGTCGGCCGCGCTGTTGCGGCTGGGTGGCGGGGTGGCGCCCCGTTTGGTCGATGTCCTTGAAATCGATGGGCGCCACGGCCTACTTCTCGAGCGCCTGGACGGGTCGGACATGCTGGCGATGCTGCAACGGCAGCCGTGGCGGCTGCTGGCGTACGCCAAAACCTTTGCCGATGCCCACATCCGCATCCACAGCGTCCAGGCGCCAACGGATCTCCCTGACGCCAAACGGGCGCTTGCCGCCCGCGTCGACGCGGCAGCGCTGCGGCCCCAGTTGCATGAATTCGCCCGGCGAGTGCTTGACCGGCTCCCGACCGGAGATCGGCTGTGCCACGGTGACTTTCATCCCGGCAACGTGCTTGTCGGCGCCGACCGGGTCAGTGTAATTGACTGGGCCAACGCCACCCGGGGTGTTCCCGAATCAGACTTTGCCCGAACGATGTTGCTGCTGGAGCGGGCAGACCCCTTGCCGGGCACATCGCTTGTCTTTCGTGGGCTGATGGCCGCTGGGCGCTCGCTGTTCGCCCGTGCGTACGCGCGGGCGTACCGCCAGCGCACGCACGATCGGTTCAATCAGCTTTATTCGTGGGCGATCGTGCATGCGGCGGCGCGTCTCGCAGAGGGAATCAAGGTCGAAGAACCGCGGCTCATCTCTTTCCTGGAAGCCGCACGGCGCAAGGCGATTAAAGCCTGGCCCTGAAGACCCGCGGTGCCGCGTGCCACTCGGGTCTCCGGATGTTTGGTCCAATGTGGATTGCTCTTGCGAACTACCGCGGAAATGGCACGAGGTCGGGCTGGGCGTCACACCAGCGGGTGAGCGCGGCGGTCCATTCCTTCGCCCGCCGGAGATCGAAGACCTCCGACCAGGCGGCGATCACGTTGCAGTACGCGATCCCCGCGTGAATCGGCGACACCCCACCCGAGGTCACCTCGTCCAACAGCGTCATGCCGCTGGGCCCGTGGCCCTGCAGGACACGACACATGCCCGCGCCAGGGCGCGCGATGGTCACCAGGTCGTAGTCACCGAAGCGTTCGCCGACGCCACGAAGGCCGGTTCGGCACCTGCCGGGTCACCGCCCCACATCTGGCCCGTAGGAGTTCCACGTGACCAGCCACCCCAGCTCGGCGCATTCGTCGCAGCCTTCCAACACCCGGCCGCCCCGGGCGAACCATCCCATGGCCGGAGCGAGCTCGCCGCAGAACATGAGATCCGCTCCCAGCAGAAATGCGTTCCGGGCAGAGCGCTGCGGATCCTTGTGACGCAACGCTTCATGGTGAGCGCGTGACCGTGCCTGAGTCGATGCGTCGCCATGGCCGGTCAGATACGCGGCGAGCGCCAGCTGTTCGAGGTCGTCAGACTCGAGCGGGATATCCGTGTCGGCGGCGGTCAGGAGTTGGTACGCCTCGCTCCAGGAGCACCGCGCCATGGCCGCGCGCCCCGGCTCTAGCGTGCCGCTCGCCGTCACCCACACAGTGTGGTGCACCTCGCTCAATCCGGGCCAGCGCCTGGATCCGTCCACGGCCTGCGGCGGCGATAGCACCACAAATCGCCCGCCGGACCCGGCTTGACCGGCCCTGTTGGACCAGTGGAAGGCTGCGGCGTTCCCCGTATCCTGGGGCCAATCGACCGGGCCGGCCCGCCGCAGTCGAGTCCGGGTCAGGCGGAGTGACCCGGCGAGACCACGGCAGGACGGTGGTCGACGGTCGCTGGTTCGCACGTGTTGCGCGACAACGCATCACAGGGGAGGGCACGGGCAGGGTGGATGGGGCAGGTGAGCTCGCGCGGGGCCGGGAAGCCGGCCGTCGACTTGCGTGGGCAGATGCCTACGCCGCGTTTTCACTGGCCCAACAGTCGTCCTTGCTGGCCGCGGCGGATCTGGAGCTGATGGCGACGGCGGCCTATCTGCTGGGGCGCCTCGAGGACTGCCATAAGGCAATGCAGCGCGCCTCTCGCGCGTACGTCGAAAGCGGTGATCCGCGGCGAGCGGCGCGGGTGCTTGTTCTGGGTGGCATTCACCTTGCTCCTGCAAGGAGACGTGGCCCAGGCTGGTGGTTGGCTCGCCCGAGCGAGCCGACTTCTGGAGCATGAGCGGCCTGAGTGTGCCGAGCATGGGTTCCTGTTGCTGCCGGAGGTGCTTCAGGCCCTCATGACAGGCGATCATGCGAAGGCGTCCGCCGCGGCGGCCCGGGCGGCTGAGATCGGCGCTCGGGTTGGCGACGCCGACCTACTCGCACTTGCCTTACATTTCCACGGTCGGGCCCTCTTGGCAGATGGCCGAATGGCCGAAGGCCTCGCCTTGCTCGACGAGGCGATGGTGGCCGTCGTCGCCGGCGAGCTGTCGCCCTACGTAGCCGGCAACATTTACTGCTCGATGATCGATGCCTGCCAGGAGATCTCCGATCTGCGCCGCGCGCACGAGTGGACCACCGCGTTGACGAGGTGGTGCGGCGAACAGCCCGACATGATCACATTCACCGGTCAGTGCCTCGCCCACCGGGCCGAGATCATGCAGCTGCGGGGCGCGTGGCCGGAGGCGATCGAGGAGGCGAAGCGAGCGTGCACGCGGTTCGCCCACGCGGCCGATCAGTACGCCGCGGGTGCGGCCTTCTACCGGCAGGCGGAGCTTCACCGGGCCCGCGGCGAGTTCGCGGCGGCAGTCGACGCATACCAGCAGGCCAGCCAATGGGGCCGCGAGCCGCAGCCGGGCTTGGCCTTGCTCCGCCTTGCCCAGGGCAGGACCGAGGCCGCCGATGCGGCGATCCGCCGGGTCGTTGCCGAGACGGCCGGCAGCCTCATGCGGGCGAAGCTGCTCCCCGCCCAGGTAGAGATCATGCTTGCGATTGGCGACATCGAAGCGGCTCGTCACGCCGCGAACGAGCTGACCGAGATAGTGGGCAGCTTCCACACGCCGGCGCTGCGGGCGGTGGCATTGCATTGCCGCGGCGCGGTACTCCTCGCCGAGGGCGACGCCGGAGCCGCCCTCGCCTCGCTGCGAGGCGCGGGGGCAGTTGTGGCATGAACTTGACGTGCCACACGAGGCGGCACGTGTACGTGTCCTGGTCGGACTCGCCTGCCTGGCCTTAGGGGATGAGGATGCGGCGGATATGGAGTTCACTGCGGCTCGCACCGTCTTCGTGCGACTCGGCGCCGCGCCGGACCTGACCGTGCTCGAGAGACTCTCCAAGGAGAACAGCGGCACGCCTGCGCATGGGCTGACTGTACGTGAGCTTCAGGTGCTTCGGTTGCTTGCCACCGGCAAGACCAATCACGCGATCGCCGTCGACCTGTCTCTGGCCGAGAAGACGGTGGAACGGCACGTGAGCAACATCTTCATCAAACTTGGCGTGCCCTCGCGCGCGGCGGCGACGGCCTACGCGTACCAGCACCAGCTCTTGTAACCCGGGATACGGGAAACCACCCATGCCCCGCTTTGCCTGATCGGGGGCTTCTCCCGAAGCGACGTCCCCGCCGGGTTGCCTAGCGTCCTTCCCATCACACGGATGCGAGGGATGACGCCAACCCCTCGCTCCCGGAGGGAGAAGGCAATGACACAGCTGAATGATGAGCAGGCACCGGGCGGTGCGCCCAACGCCCTGCAGCGTGAGCTCTGGGCGGCGGACGGTGTGTCCGGGGAGCTGTACGTGCGGGAGGCCGAACGCATCGAGGCGATGAACGGGCCGTTCGGTGAGGTAATGCTCGACGCCGCGCACCTAGAGCCTGGCGAACGCGTGCTCGACGTTGGCTGCGGCACCGGTGCTACGACGATCGAAGCGGCCCGCCGAGTGACGCGTTCAGGAGCGGCAGTCGGCATCGACATCTCCGCAGCCATGTTGGATCTGGCCCGGAAGCGCTCCGGCCACGGGCTCGAAAACGTGGTGTTCCTGGAGGCCGACGCCCAGGTGTATCCGTTCGACGAGGGGGCGTTCGATGCGGTGATCAGCCGGTTCGGGACCATGTTCTTCGATGATCCGGAGGCCGCGTTTGCCAACCTGGGCCACGCTGTCCGGCCGGACGGCCGCCTAATCATCGTGTGCCCGGATCCGCCAAAGAGCGAATGGGTCGCCGTCGCCTTCGCAGCCGCGGCGCCTCACGTGGGGGTCCCGGACGTTGGTCCCCCGGGCGCTCCAGGCCCGTTCGCATTCGCCGACGGCGATCGTCTCGCACAGGTGATCAAGACCGGCGGCTTCCGCGACGTCACACTCCAGGCCGTGACCAAACCGATCCGCCTTGGCGACCACGCCGATGACGTCGTCGCGTTCATCACCTCGCTGCGAGAGGGCCGGGCGCTCTTCGCCGGTAAGCCCGAGGCCAAAGTGGCCGCTGCGGTCGACGCCCTTCGGGAGGCCGTCAACCGCTACGCAGGACCGGAGGGCGTGGTCATGAATGAAACCGCATGGCTCGCCTCAGCTCACCGCTGAGTCAGTTAGGCCACCCGCAACCCGACGTCCTAGCGCAACGGCGTCGAGCAGCCAGCCATTGCCAGAGACCGATGCTCTATTCGAGAGGGAGGGCACCGATGGACGTGGCCCTCCCGGTTGTGGCCGGTGCGATATCGACGGCGGTCTTTGCGATCAGCGCGCTGCCCATGCTGGTGAAGGCGGCCCGCACAAAGGACATGTCGTCGTACAGCCTGGGCAACATCGTGCTAAGCAACGTGGGCAACGTCATTCACTCCATCTATGTCTTTCACTTGCCGGCTGGGCCGGT
>JAXIPB010000111.1:0-6570 GCA_045403155.1 Micromonosporaceae bacterium | reverse complement strand
TGCGGTCCTGTTCGACGGACGCGGCCGAAAGCCGACCGAGTTCGCGTACGCGCTGCGCAACCTCAAACCCAGCAACGTCACTTCGGTTGGGTTGCCCGGCAGCAGCGCCTACAGCGGTGGGCAATACATCGGCGAGACTCTCTCGAGCATCCAAGCCTCATACTTCGCCGCGCTGCGCCAGGACAAGCTCGACGCGTTCGTCAAGGCGAACCCACGCCTGGTCAACACAACCCCGACGTAGCCTCGTCCTGTTCTCCAGATCGGAGAGGCTCCAAGATCATCGCAACTCTTCAACACTCGCCCGGTCCGTTGCTGTCGAAGTGGGCAACTGTCGGAGAGTTGCGAATGATCGTAGCCGGGTCGGCCGGCCCCGGCACCGTCCCACGCAGCCTTGACGATGCGGACCGCGGCGAGTAACGCGCAGCGCGCACGTCAGCGCGGCGAGCGCGCAGTGGGCTTGGGCGGCGAGAATGACTGCGTGCCACCGTCCAACGCCACTACGACCTCGACGTCCGCCCGACCTCACAACCCGAGGTGGGCGGTCGCCGAGCGGATCACGGACGCGCTACGCCGTCGCTGGGGCATCGACCTGCAGGCGGTTGGGGTGCACGGCGCACTGGCTCACGGCGACGACACGGACGCGAGCGACGTCGACATCGTGGTGGTGACCAAGCGGCCGCAGACCGGGCCGAGGCCCGGCACCCGCCGCATCGACGGCGTCATCGTCGATGTTGGCGTCATCAGCGCGGACGAGTACCTTCGCCATGCCCGTACGCTCACCACATCGTGGCCAATCACGGCCGATCAGTACATGACGACGAAGCCGCTGCATGACCCCGACGCCTGGCTGGCCCGCCTGCGCGACACCCATATCGCTCGGCTCGCCGAGGCTGAGGGCCACGTCTTCGCCGCGCTGGCCCGCGAGGCGTGGTGCCGCGCCAAGAGCGCGCAGTGGCGGGCGCAGCGCATGGCCGAGTGGTTCGAGACCGAGTCGGCGATGCAGGTGCTCGCCGACGCACGGCTGGGCGTCGCCCTTGTTGACGGCCTGCTCACAAGGACCTACTTCCGCGACCGCGTGGACGCGGTCAAGAAGGTCGGAGTGGCCTCGTCGCACGTCTACGAACTGCGCGAGAGGCTCACCCTCCAGGCGCAAGAACTCTCCCGGCGCGGCCGACCGGTCGACGGTGACATCGACGACCTGCTAGGCCGCTAGACCACCCCGCGTCAGACCGGCGTGCCGCCGCCGATGAGCGCGCCGATGACGTATGTCGCACCGGCCGCCGCGGCTCCGAGCAGCAGTTGGCGCAGACCGCTGGACCACCAGGCGCGGTGAGTGAATCGCGCCACGAGCGCGCCGGCGAGAAAGAGGCCGACGCCTCCCGCGATCAGCGCCGGCCACAGTGCGTCGGCGCCGAGCAGGTAGGGCAGCAGCGGCAACAAGGCGCCCACGGAGAAACACAGAAACGATGAGATCGCGGCGGTCCAGGGGCTGGGTTGCTCGGATGGATCAACCCCCAACTCCTCTTGTGCGTGTACGCGCAGCGCCTCTTCCGGGTTGGTGTGTACGACCTTGGCCACCTCTTGGGCGAGGTCCGGTGGCAGACCACGAGCGATCCAGGCCTGCGCCAATTCGGCGGTCTCGACCTCGGGGTTGCGTTCCAGTTCGAGACGCTCCTTGGCGACCTCGGCGGCGACCTGCTCGGTCTGCGTCCGTACCGATGTGTACTCGCCCAGACCCATAGAGATCGCGCCGGCGACGAGCCCGGCCGTTCCGGTGAGCACGATGACCCTCGGCGAGGCTCCGCCGCCGCCGACGCCAGCGATCAGCGCGATGTTCGTGACGAGCCCATCCATCGCGCCGAAGACGGCCGGCCTCAGCCAACCGCCGGAGACATCGGCGTGATGGTGTTCGGAGTGTGCTGTCACGTCCGCGGTCACGGCAGCGTGAGGATCTCGTGCCCGGTGTCGGTGACCGCAACCATGTGCTCGAACTGCGCGGTCCACCTCCGGTCCTTGGTGAGCACCGTCCAGCCGTCGTCCCACATGTCGTGCCTGTGTGTGCCTAACGTGATCATGGGCTCAATCGTGAAGGTCATCCAGGGCTCCATGACGACATCAAGCTTCGGGTTGTCGTAGTGCGGTACGAACAGACCCGAGTGGAAGGACTCGCCGATGCCGTGGCCGCCGAAATCCCGGACCACGCCGTAGCCGAATCGCTTCGCGTACGCCTCGATCACCCTCCCGATCACGTTGAGCGGGCGTCCCGGGGCGACCGCTTTCACACCGCGCATGGTGGCCTCGCGCGTGCGTTCGACGAGCAGGCGAGCGTCCTCAGAGACGTCGCCGACGCAGAAGGTCTGGTTGGTGTCGCCGTGCACGCCGTTGAGGAAGGCCGTCACGTCGACGTTGATGATGTCGCCGTCCTCGATCACGGTCGAGTCCGGTATGCCGTGACAGATCACCTCGTTGAGGCTCGTGCAGCAGGACTTTGGGAACCCCCGGTAGCCCAGCGTCGAGGGATACGCTCCGTGATCGCAGAGAAACTCGTGCACCACCCGGTCGATGTCGTCCGTGCTCACGCCCGGCTTACAGTGTTCGCCAGCGAGCACCACGGCCTGGGCCGCAAGCCGGCCCGCCTCGCGCATCCGCTCAATGATGTCGGGGGTCTGAACCGACCTGTTGGAGCGCTTGGGCTCCTTCTTGCCCACGTACTCAGGTCGGGCGATGCGTTGCGGCACGTCACGCCATGGGGAGAGCTGACCGGGTCTCAGCAGGGCTCGCACGCTCATGCTCCCGAGCCTAAACGTTTGTCGTCCCCCGAGCGCCGATCGTGCACTCTGAGCGTCGATCATGACCGGGTGGTAATGATCGACGCCTTTCGCGACGCCAGCCTCATGATCACGGGGATCTTGCGGGCCGTCCGGCTGTGAAGATCTGACTCGGCGGTGGGATTGTGACGTTGCGCGCAACCTTCCCACCGGGGAGTTAGATCTTCACGGGTATGCCGCACCCACCGACGGGTCCACCGGCGGGTCCACCGGTGGGTCCACCCGGTAGGTCAGGTGAGCGCGGGGAGGCCGTCGATGCTCGCCGCGTTCTTCTGTGCGCGGTACGTGACCAGGTCATCATCGCTCTTGCGCTCGGCCCACTGCGTGAGCAGGCGCCGGTCGCCCGAGTACTCCATCAACGGCACCGCGTAGCCGCAGGAGTCGCTCACTCGCTCGACGTCAACGATGATCACGGAACGCAGGCCGTGACTGGCATCGGCGCCGAAGGCGGCGTACAGATCGTCAAAGCCAGACTCCCCGGGCCGGGCGACGCTGCCGCGCCCGTGCAGCCGGACGATCTTTGGCGGACCTTCGAAGGCGCAGAACATCAAGGTGATCCGCCCGTTGTCGCGGAGGTGGGCGATCGTCTCCGCGCCACTGCCGGTGTAGTCGAGATACGCGACGCGATGCTCGCCCAGCACCGTGAAGGAGCCGCGCATGCCCTTGGGCGAGACGTTGACATGCCCGCCGGCGCCGCTCGGCGCGGTGGCGACGAAGAACACCGGCTGCGCCAGGACGAACTCGGCCAACCGTGGATCGATCGCGTCGTACACCTTTCCCATGCGGCCGATCCTCGCACCGCCGACCGACGATGCGGTGTGTCTACTTCGTCACGTGGTACTGGTGCTCGGCCGCCGCCTCGACCACGGCGGCGAAGACGCGGAAGTCGGAGGTGTCCTCTGGGTGCCACTGGACCCCGAGCGCGAACGTCCGGTTCGGGTCCTCAGCGATCTCGATGAGCTCGTCCTCCGGGCACCAGCCCGACGGGACGAGCCCGCCCGGGTCGGCGACGCCCTGGTGGTGGAAGGAGTTAACGATGATCTCGTCACCGAGGATCTTCTGACCCAGCGTCCCGGGCGCGAGTCGCACGGGGTGTTCGCCAAACTTCGGCCCGCTCGTCGGGCGATGACCGGTGTGGCCAAGAACGTCGGGGAGGTGTTGGTGCAGGCGTCCGCCGTACGCGACGACCATCAACTGGAGGCCGCGGCAGATGCCGAGAAGCGGCAGGTTGCGGGTCAGTGCCGCGCGAAGAAGCATCATCTCGGCCTTGTCCCGCTCCGGCTTCACCGAGGTCGTCGGGTGCGGAGTTTCGCCATACAGGGCGGGATCCACATCGGAGCCGCCGGCGAAGAGGATGCCGTCGATGCGGTCGAGGATGTCGACGTCCGGGTCGTCGGGTGTGATGAGCACAGCCCGCCCGCCGCTTGCGTGGACCGCGTGGACGTATGCGAGCGGCAGCACCGCCGCGAACGTGTCCTGCAGCCCGAATCGAGTTTCCTCCGCGTATGTGGTCAGACCAATGACCGGACGACCCATCACGCCTCGCCTCCTTGAACCAAACCCGCGTCCCACCCCCGCGCTGTCCTTTCGAACTTAGCGACCGGGGCAGGGCACGGCGGTCACAATCCGGTCAAGTCTTGTTCCGTCGACGCAGTTCGCTAGCCGTCGATCGCGAGTGCGAGCGGCAGCACGGCTTTGACTCCTGACTGGCGAAGCAGGCGCGCCACGACAGTCATCGTCCAGCCAGAGTTGACCAGATCGTCGACGAGGAGCACGGGACCGTCAAGCCGGGCCAGGGCAGCGGCTGTTTCGTCGCTCACCGAGAACGCATCGTGGACTGCGGCGAGACGCTGCACGCTGTTGCTCGACGCGGCGGCGCCGGACGGGCCGCCCCCGGACCGAACCACGGCGCCGATCCACTCCAGCCGCCCGACCTGCGCCAGCCGGCGGGCCAGGGAGCCAACCAACCGAGGTCTGGTTCGCGAGGCTATCGCCACCACGCCGACGGGACGCTGTTCCCACTCCCACGCGGCTAGAACCTGGACCATGGCCCGGAACACATCGTCGGGGACGTCGGCGTCGACGGCATCCGGCCGGAGTAGCTCGCGCAGACGAACACCCCAACCCAGATCCGAGAGACGACCCAGTGCGCGCCCGGTCGCGGCCGAATCACCGGGGGCGATTCGCCCAGCCATCGGCACGCCGAGGGTTGCCATGCCCGCCGGCCAGAGCCGCCGTGCCTCGATCTCCACGCCCGGCCGCCCCAGGTGTTCGCGCGCGGCCGAGAGCAGCGGATCCGGCACATCCGCGGCGTACCACGAGCCATCGCAGCGGTCGCACCGTCCACAAGGCTCGGCGAACGGGTCGTCGAGCTGAGCCCGCAGGAACTCCAAACGGCAGCCGTCCGTGCCCGCGTATGCGCGCATCGCATCCGCCTCCACCGCGCGGGCCTGCGCGACCCGGGCATACCGCTCGCGGTCGTACAGGAAGTCTTCGCCGGTCGCCGCCCAGCCGCCCTTCACCCGGCGGACGGCGCCATCGACGTCCAGCACCTTGAGCATGAGCTCGAGGCGCGCCCGACGCAGATCCACCCGCGCCTCGAGCGCCTGAGTAGATAGTGGATGGTCGGCCCGGCGTAGCGCCTCGAGGGCGCGCTCGACCTGATCCTGGGGCGGAAAGGCCAACGATGCGAAGTAGCGCCAGATGGCTTCATCCTCCACGCCGGGCAGAAGCAGGACGTCGGCGTTGTCCACGGCCCGGCCGGCGCGACCGACCTGCTGGTAGTACGCGATCGGCGATGGCGGGGCGCCGAGGTGGATGACGAAGCCGAGATCCGGCTTGTCGAAGCCCATCCCGAGCGCCGAGGTCGCCACCAGCGCCTTGACCCTGTTGGCGAGCAGGTCGGCCTCGGCCTCCTCGCGTTCGGCGCCCTCGGTGCGTCCGGAGTACGCCGCGACGGCGTACCCCTGATCCCTGAGGAAGCTCGCGACCTCCTCGGTGGCCGCCACGGTCAGTGTGTAGACGATGCCGGATCCCGGTAGATCGGCCAGATGTGCGGCGAGCCAGGCGAGCCGATGGGCCGGCGTGGGAAGTCTGAGCACTCCGAGGCGCAGGCTCTCCCGGTCGAGCGGGCCACGCAGCACGAGCGCATCCTCACCGAGCTGCTCGGCGACGTCGGCGGTCACGCGGGCGTTGGCGGTCGCGGTGGTGGCGAGGACCGGTACGCCAGGAGGAAGCGCAGCCAGGAACGTACGGATGCGCCGGTAGTCGGGGCGGAAGTCATGGCCCCAGTCGGAGATGCAGTGCGCCTCGTCGACGACCAGCAGCCCGCAGGTCGCGGCGAGCTCGGGAAGGACCTCATCGCGGAACTCCGGGTTGTTGAGCCGCTCCGGACTGACCAGTAGCACATCGACATCGCCGGCGGCGACGGCCTTCGTGATGTCGGCCCACTCGGTTACGTTGGCCGAGTTGATGGTGGCTCCTTTGATGCCTGCTGCGGTGGCCGCTTCGATCTGGTTGCGCATCAGGGCAAGCAGCGGCGAAACGATAACGGTCGGTCCAGCGCCCGCTTCCCGCAGCAGCGCGGTCGCGACAAAGTAGACGGCCGACTTGCCGAATCCGGTCCGCTGCACCAGAAGCACTCGTCGGCCACCGCCCACCAGGGCCTCGATGGCGGTCCACTGGTCGTCGCGCAGCCGCGCCTGCGGCCCGGCCAATCGGCGCAGGATCGCCTCGGCCGCAT
>JAXIPB010000195.1:0-7672 GCA_045403155.1 Micromonosporaceae bacterium | reverse complement strand
TCCACACCGCGTGCGAGGTCATGACGACCAGCGTCGTGCCACCGGCGCGGCCACGGTGACGACGATGCCGACCCCGAGCAGCCAACCCCCGACGACGTCGCTAGGCCAGTGCACGCCGTCAGCCACGCGGGACAAGCCGACCGCGAGGGCGGATGACGCTGCCGCGCCCACGGCGATGACACGCCCGGCACGGCCGATGGCCGACCAGCATACGAGCAGAATCAGCCCAACCGTCACGGTCGTGTTGGTTGTGTGACCGCTGGGGTACGAGGCCAGCGATTCCGGCCAGAACGCGTCCGGCGGGCGGGGGCGCGCGACCAGCTCCCGAACTCCGATCCGCGCCACCCAGCTCCCGATCGCAACCGCGGCGACCAACACAGCAAGCCTGCGCTGACGCCGGGCCAGGCAGAACCCGACCAGGGCGGCATCGATAAGGGCCAGGGTCAGGGTGTCCCCGAAGTGGGTCACCACCATCATCGCGCCGACCCAGACGGGGTGGGCGTGGCCGAAGGCGATCATCGCGTTGTGAACGCTGGTATCGAGGCCGATCAGGGCCGCCCAGTCGCTCAAGACGAGTGCGGTCAGCGCGACGAAAGCGATCAGCGCGCCGAGACCGATCAGCGCGCCGAGACCGAAGGCCAATCGGCCAGGCATCGGCTCAGACCCCACAGGCCCGTTCACCGCCGCACCTTGCATGAGATGGGACGCGTCACCCTAGGTCGGCCAGCGGCGGGCGCCAGTAGGCCCGAGTGGCTCCGGCAAGTCGACCGGCCGCACTGCCTGGCCGGTGTGTTCACCCGGACCAGGGTGAGGTGTGGTTCGACGGACAGCGCCTCGACCGGTTCAGCGAGACTCGGCGCGCCGAGCTGCGCCGGACGCGGCCGGCGGCGGCATCGTCGAGCGGCGACGGCCGTTCACCTTGCTGCGGGTCGCCGGCACGGCCACGCCGGTGCTGCGGCGGGTGGTCATACTCGAGTCGGTGCTCCGGCTGGCCGGGGCCACGATCGTGGCCACTGTCACCGGCTTCGGGGCGGCCGTCCCGGTCAACAACATCCTGACGCCTGCCGGCGATGCCAGCCACGTCGCTCTCCCAGGCGGCGAGGTCCCAGGTTCAAATCCTGGCCCCGCTACCACGACAAGCCCCCTCTCAGGTTCCGCCTGAGGTGGCGTTTTCGTCCCCCTGTGGCGTTGTCTCGGTCAGTGGAGGCGTGGGGTGCTAGCAATTGGGGATGGCCGAAGAACAGGCCGAAGAACAGCGCCGGGGCGATGAGGCGTCACGGACTCACGTCGCTGACGACCCCAACGGTCTGCTCATCTCGAGACTTGCAGCGCTGACTGGTCAGCGAACATCTGACAGCACCGTCACCGTGCTCGTAGCGCTCGCAGCGAACCTTCTCGTCGCCATCGCGAAGTCGATCGCCGCTGGGATTACGAGATCAGCTTCAATGACGGCCGAGGCCGCGCACTCATGGGCGGACACCGGCAACGAACTGTTCCTCGTCATAGCCGACCGCCGATCGGCCCGCCCGGCTGACCGCGCGCATCCGCTCGGGCACGGCCGGGAAGCGTACGTGTGGTCGTTATTCGCCGCGGTAGGGCTGTTTGTGGCTGGCGGTGCGGTCGCGATCACCCATGGCATCAACGAACTCCGAGCGCCCGCGCCGGCGGATGACTTCGTCGTCGGATATGTGGTTCTCGCTCTGTCCTTCTTGTTGGAGGGGATCTCGTTCCTGCGCTCTGTCAACCAGGCCAGAATGGCGGCCACAGTGATGGACCGAGACCTGATCGAACACGTCCTGGCGACGTCGATCCAATGCTGCGTGCGGTGTTCGCCGAAGACGCCGCGGCGTTGGTGGGTCTGGTCCTTGCCACGGCTGGGCTGGCCGCCCATCAAGTGACGGGATCGGCAGTCCTGGACGCAATCGGGTCGATCCTCATCGGCGTGCTACTGATGACCGTCGCCGTCGTCCTCATCAATCGGAACGTCCGGTTCCTGATCGGACAGGAGGCCGACCCGCGGGTTCGGACAGCCGTACTCCGAGTGCTACTCGCCCTCCCTGAGGTCGCGCGCGTGACTTACCTTCGGCTGGAGTTCGTAGGACCGCGGAGAATATCGGTGATCGGCGATGTCGACCTCGCTGGCGATGACCCCGAATCGCATGTCGCGGTCCGATTGCGCGCCCTCGAAGCGAGGATCAGTTCCTCTCCGGCGGTCGCCGGCGCATTGCTGAGCCTTTCCGCACCCGACGAGCCCTCTTTGACCGCCTAATTCTCAGGCTCAGCCGTGGCATGGATGCGGGTTTGTATGCCCAGCTCGTTCAACGCAGCCACGGTCTCGGCGTAGAACTGCGCCACCGGTTTCGGCGCCAAAGCCCCGTACCCGCACTCTCGGTGTTAGACGCTTGGGTCAGCTGGTGCCTCTGGTCGCAGGTGTGACCGGAGGGCCGCGGCCAGCTCGCCGGTGCAGGTGAGTTGGTCCGGCGTGAGCGCGTCGATGAAAAGCTCCCGTACAGCGCGTAGATGGGGGACATTGGCGCCCCGCAACGCGGATGCGCCGCTGGCGGTGAGGACGATCTCGGCTCCGCGGTTGTCGGTGGCGCACTCCTCGCGGCGGATGAGGCCGCGCCGTTCCATGCGTCCGAGATGGTGGGATAGGCGGCTGCGTTCCCAACCCATGTGCTCGGCGAGCTCTGAGGAGCGCATCCGGCGCCCGGGCGTCTCACTGAGGGCCAGCAGCACGCCGTAGTCGCCCGGCGAGAGCGAGGACTCGGCCTGCAGCCGTGAGGCGAGCTCAGACCGCAGCGCCTCGGCGGTCTCGATGTAGTCCCGCCAGATCCGTAGTTCCTCGGTCCTCGGCAACTGCCGCCCCCGCCGTCGCTCGGGTGTGTCCTTCGTCATCGCCTCGCCCTTCTGATTGACACGTCAATCATATGGGAACATAATTGACACGTCAATCGTTTGGTCACTAGCCAGCGCAGGAATTTGCTCGGGACGGTAGCGGAGGAGACCATGACGGCCGAAAGGTTTGAGTTCCTTGTGAAGGAGCCCATCCATGTCTGATCTCGAGTTCGGTCTCGAAACCTTCGGCGACGTGCCGGAGGACGACACGGGTGCGTTCGTGTCGTATGCCGAGGCAATCCGGCGGGTCGTCAACGAGGCCGTCCTGGCGGACGATCTCGGCGTCGATGTTTTCGCGATCGGTGAGCACCATCGACCGGAATACTCCGTATCGACCCCGGAGACGGTGCTCGCCGGAATCGCCACGCGCACCTCGCGTATCCGGCTCGCGTCGGGTGTGACGGTGCTCAGCTCCGACGACCCTGTGCGCGTGTTCCAGCGCTTCGCCACCGTGGATGCGCTGTCGCGTGGTCGGGCCGAGGTCATCCTCGGGCGTGGCTCGTTCACCGAGTCCTTCCCGCTGTTCGGCTACGACCTGCGCGACTACGACGTGCTCTTCGAAGAGAAGATCGCGCTGTTCGTTAAGCTGCTGGAGGAGAGGCCGGTCACGTGGAGCGGCACCATGCGCGCCCCGCTCGAGAACGCCGACGTCTTCCCGAAGACGGAGTCCGGGCACCTCAACACCTGGGTCGGCGTGGGTGGCTCGCCGCAGTCGGTCATCCGCACGGCGCAGTACGATCTCCCGCTCATGCTCGCCCTCATCGGCGGCGCACCGGAGCGCTTCGCCCCCTACCTCGACCTGTACCGGCGAGCCGCGGAGCAGTTCGGCACAACCGCCCATCCGGTCGGCATGCACTCACCGGGGTTCATCGCCGAGACCGACGATGAGGCCAAGGAGATTTTCTGGCCGCGGTACCGGGTCATCCGCGACCGCATCGGCGCGCTGCGCGGCTGGCCGCCAATACGCCGGCAGGAGTTCGACGCCGAGGTCGAGCACGGATCGCTCTACATTGGATCCCCGGAGACCGTCGCCCGGAAGATCGCACGGGCGGTCACGAAGCTCCGTGTCGGACGGTTCGACCTCATCTACACCGCGGGTTCGCAACCGATCAGCGCGCGTCTGCGAGCCGTCGAACTGTATGGCAAGACCGTGGTCCCAATGGTCCGCGACCTCGTCGCCGCCTGAACGCATCGCGAACGCGCATCCAGATCTGGAGAACCACATGCATAACTGGGCTTCGAGCGATCGTCGAACCATCGGCATCTTAGGCGCCGGCAAATTGGGCACCGTCCTCGCTCGGCTCGCCATTGGTGCGGGCTACCGGGTGCTGATCGCCGGCTCCGGCGATCCGACGAAGATAGCGCTCACCGTAGAAGTGCTCGCGCCAGGAGCCATCGCCACCACCGCAGCGGACGCCGCGGCCCAAGCCGACATCGTCATCCTCGCCATCCCGCTCGGCAAGTACCGCAACATCCCCGGAGACGCATTGAGGGACAAGCTCGTCGTCGACGCGATGAACTACTGGTGGGAGGTCGACGGCATCCGCGACGATCTGACCGACCCGCGCACCTCGTCGAGCGAGCTCGTCGAGGAGTTTCTGCCTGACTCCCGCATCGTCAAGGCGTTCAACCACGTCGGGTACCACGATCTCGAGGCGCAGGCGCGCCCGACCGGTGGGCCGGGGCGCACGGCCATGGCAATCGCCGGCGACGATCCCGCCGACCTCGCAGCCGTCGCAGCGCTTGTTGACGCTCTCGGCTTCGATCCGGTCATCGCCGGCCCACTCGCCAAAGGGGTCCGCTTCGAACCAGGCACCGAGCTCTTCGGCGCCGATGTGGATGCGGTCGAAGTCAGGGCCAGGCTCAACCGCTTCCCGGAGTCAGAGCGGGGCCGCATCATCGCCGGATCGCGTGCTGAGGCGCCCGTCGGAGCGCATTCGTAGGAGAGTGGTCCGGGTGAATCAGGGTTACGACGTCGCTCCGTGAGGCTCCAGCGCCCGGGCCACCACGGTGAGGTCCTGGTCGCCGAGCCCGCGGTCGACGGCCTGCTGCCATTCCTCTGCGAGGCCCGCGAGGGCGGGGAAGTGCTCGTTGTCGGCTGCTTGCTCGGCAAGGAGTACATCCTTGAGCGCAAGCGACAGCGCGAATTGCGCCGAGAATTCGCCGTTGACAATCCGTTGCAGCTTGGCTGCTTGCCACGGGGACACAAGTGGGCCGCCGCCGATCGCATCCACCACCGTCTCCGTCTTGAGCCCCAACCGGTGGGCAAGGGCTAACGACGTGGCGACGGATTCCGCGGCGAAGGCGACCCAGGTGTTGTTTACCAGCTTCAGGCGCGATCCCGCTCCGACCGCGCCAACCCAAATCGTGCGCTGGCCGACCGCGTCGAAGAGCGGGCGACGCGCGAGCGAGCCTCGTCAGGCCCCGACGCGAAGATGGTCAGCTGGCCGTGTTCTGCCGGGTCCTTGCTTCCTGAGACCGGCGCGTCAAGAAGCGTCACGTCAGGGCGCTCCGCCCGCACCATGGCCGCGACGCGCTCGATCCCCGCCACGCCGATCGTGCTCATCTGCACCCAGATCGCGCCGGTAGGCAAAGCAGCCAGCATGCCCTGGTCGCGGGCGATCGACATGACGGCGTCGGTGTCGGTCACCATCGTCACGACGACTTCGGCTCGGCTCGCGGCGTCGGCAGCGGTATCGGCAACGGCCGCGCCCAGCTCGCCGAGATCTCGAGTGGCCTGTGGATCGCGGTTCCAAACGATTGTCGGGATGCCTGCGCGCACGGCACTGGTCGCCATTCCGTGACCCATCGCGCCGATGCCGAGGACCGCAACCGGTTCCTGTCTCTGTGCCATGGATGCCCCCTTGCACGTCATTGCTCGGCTGGGCAGTCTCGACGACAATAACGTTGTCGGGCCTCGCCGGCCGGCGAATCGGTCGCACCGGCCGGGCCGGGAAGTGGTCACCCGGAACCCGTCCGGCCGGACATGGCCGAGGGTCCAGGTTCAAATCCTGGCCTCGCTACGAAGAAATTCAGGTCGAAGGGCGGGTTCTCGGAAGATCGAGAACCGGCCCTTTGATCATTTGTGAGCGGCCGCCAGCAGGTCGTCATGATCGTCAGGCTGCGATCATGTTGTCTGGCCGACGTCACGAGCTCGTGAGGATGACGAGTTGCTGGGTCGCCCGGGTCATCGCGACATAGCGGTCGACCGCTCCTTCGATACCATCACCGAACGCCTCGGGGTCCATAAGGACGACCAGGTCGAACTCGAGCCCTTTACACAGCTCCGGGGTCAGCGACCGGGCGCGGGACGTCGGCTGGAACGTCGGATCGCCGATGACGCAGGCTATCCCTTCGGCGTGCGCGGCGAGCCAGGTGTCGAGTATCGAGCCCAGATTCGAAGCAGATCCGTGCACGACGGGGACGTCGCCGCTGCGGATAGAGGTCGGCACGTTGGCGTCCGGGAGCACGGCCCGGATGACCGGCTCGGCCTCCGCCATGACCTCTGCCGGCGTCCGGTAGTTGATGCTCAGGTGGGCCAGGTTGATCCGGTTGAGTCCGATCCGCTCGAGCCGTTCCTGCCACGACTCCGTGAACCCGTGCCTGGCCTGGGCGCGGTCCCCGACGATCGTGAAGCTCCTGGACGGGCAGCGCAGCAGCAACATCTGCCACTCCGCGTCGGTCAGTTCCTGAGCCTCGTCGACGACGATGTGCGCGAACGGGCCGGCGAGCCGGTCCGGATTGGCGATTGGAAGTGCGGTCTCGTCGACTAGGACGTCCTGGAAGTCCTCGCCGCGCAGCATCGTCACCAGTCCCACGCCGTACTCGTCATCGGCGGCCTCGATCAGGTCATCGACGACCCTGGTCATGCGCTCGCGCTCGGCGGCGACAGACGCTTCGTGCCGACGCTTACATCGTGACGTCTCCGGGTCACCAAGCCGCCGCCGTGCCGCGTCCAGGAGCGGCAGGTCAGACACCGTCCATGCCTGGGCGTCTGCGCGCTGCAACTTCCGGACGTCGTCCGGGCTGAGCCACGGAGCGCATTTGCGCAGGTAGGCGGGTACCGACCACAGGTCGCCGACGAGGTCGGCCGCTTCGAGCAGCGGCCACGCGCGGTTGAGGGTCGTAAGCAGCTCCCCGTTCCGCAGCAGCGACTTGCGGAGCAGGTCAGCCGGTTCGTCGCCGTCGTGCTTGTCCATCAGGATCGTGAGCAGCTCTTCCCAGATCTGGTCGCGGGCCTCGTTGTGCGGGGTGCCTGGTTCCGGTGCTTCGAACGCCTCGGTCCAGTCGTCGGCGCTCAGCCGGATGTCGGACTCGTGGGTGATGACCGTCATTTGTCTGGTGGGCGGCTCCTCGTAGAACCTGACGGCCATCTCGATCGCCTGCACCAGGTTCGCGTACGACTTCAGCCGGGCCACATCCGGGTCGGTCTCGATCGCTGCCGTGGCACCCTCGGCGACGAGGTCCCGCAGGGTGCAGGTCTGCACGCCCTCCTCTCCGAGGCTGGGGAGGACGTCGGCGACATAGGCCAGGTAGGGCTGGTGCGGACCGACGAACAGCACGCCGCCCCGGCGGTCGCCGAGGCGAGGGTCGGCGTAGAGGAGGTACGCGGTGCGGTGCAGGGCGACGACGGTCTTCCCCGTACCCGGACCGCCGTCGACGACGAGCGCGCCCGCGGATCCGGCGCGGATGATGGCGTCCTGGTCGGCCTGGATGGTGCCGAGCACGTCGCGCATCCGGGCCGACCGGCTGCTGCCCAGGCTGGCGATGAAGG
>JAXIPB010000084.1:0-28301 GCA_045403155.1 Micromonosporaceae bacterium | reverse complement strand
CTCATCAGCGCGACCCGGTCGCCGGGTCTGATGCCCGCCGCGATCAGCCCGCGCGCGACGCCGACGACCTCGTCGCGGAACTCGACACAGGTCACCTCCGCCCAGTCACCGCTCGGCGTGGGCCGGGTGAACTGGACGGTGTCCGGGTGCTTCTCGGCGTTGTCCCACACCGGGTCGGCGAGGTTCGCCGCGTCGCCGATTGTGACCAGCGGCGGGACCGAGAACTCGTGCACATCGACCCCCCAATGACGCGGACCTGTGACGCCCCCTACGAAACTTCCCGTGTTCCGAACGTACCGCGCCTTTTGCGCCGATCATGAACTAAAGTGCGTCCTCGCGGGCGTTGAGATCACCGTCGAAAACAGCGAGCCGCCGACGAAGACAGGCGAGGTGGGAGACATGAGCCGATCCGTGATAGTGACCGGGGCCTCGGGCGGGCTCGGCGGGGCCGTCGCGCGACGTTTCGTGTCCGATGGTTGGCGAGTGGTCGCCCCAGCACGTGGCGAACCGGCACACGCCGAAGCCGGCGTTCTTGTCGTCCAGGCGGACCTGACCGACGAGACCGACGTGGCCGGCGTGATAGCCGTGGCCGCGGCCGAACCAGACGCGCCCTTGCGTGCCGTGATCAATCTGGTCGGCGGGTTCGCCGCGGGCGGCCGGGTCCACGAGACGCCGGTGGCCGACTTCGAGGCGCAGTTGCGGCTCAATCTGCGACCGACATACCTCGTCACGGCGGCCGCGGTGACGCACCTGATCGCCGCCGGTGGCGGATCGGTGGTCTGTGTCGGTAGCCGCGCCGCGTTGCGACCGTTCCCCGGGGCGGCCGGATACATCACTGCCAAGGCGGCGTTGCTGGCGCTCGTGGACGCCCTCGCGGTCGAGTACCGAGACGATCTGGTACGGGTGAACGCCGTCCTGCCCAGCGTGATCGACACACCGGCAAACCGGGCGGGTCAGCCGAATGCCGATGTCGGCCGCTGGGTGCGCCCCGAACAGATCGCCGATGTGATCGCCTTCCTCTGCTCGGATTCGTCGGCTGCGACCTCCGGGGCGCATATTCCGGTGTACGGCCGGGCCTGAGCCGTCGCTCGATGCGGTTCACGGCCGAACAACTCACCGACCTGCGCGCGGCTGGCGCACTCTGGTGAGTAGCCTTCCCAGCATGGCCGATACGTCGACCCAGTCGATCGTCATCGCGGCACCGCCTGACCGCATCGCGGCGGTGATCTGCGACTTCGCGCACTATCCCGAGTGGGTGAGCGCGACGAAGGAAGTCGATGTTGTCGAGGAGTATGAGGACGGGTACGCGAGCCAGGTGCGATTCGTGCTCGACGCCGGCGTGGTCGCAGATGAGTACACGCTGCAGTACGAGTACGCCGAGGACATCTCGCGCATCGAGTGGCACCTGGTCGAGCCGTCGAAGATGCAGAAGTCCCAGGACGGCTCGTACGACATCGTCGGCAACGTCGACGGCACATCGACGGTGACCTACACCCTCGCCGTGGATTTGGCCATCGGCATGCTCGGCATGTTCAAGCGAAAGGCCGAGAAGATAATCATGGATACCGCGCTCACCGAGCTCAAGCGGCGCGTCGAATCGCTCGGCGCCGGAAGGTAGGACCCGTGCCATCCGATCCTGTGCGCGACGAGGCCGACCGCCTCGTGGCGGCGGCCCTCGCGGCCTTCTCCATGGCGGCGCGCGGCCTTGGAGCGTCGCGGGGATTCGGCGGTAGTGGCGGCCTCGGCTCCGGCGGTGCCGGACCGGCAAGCGGCACCGCGGGATTCGCCACCGGCAGCGCCGAGTGTTGCGTCTGCCCGGTCTGCCGCGTGATCGCCGCGATGCGCGATCCCGATACGGACCTTGCCGAGCGCCTCGCCAGCGGCGCCGGCGACCTCGCCACCGCCGTCACCTCGCTGATGCGGTCGGTGTCGCGAGGCGGCGGCCCAGCACGGGGCGACGGCCCAGCACGGGGCGACGGCCCCGCACGAGGCGACGGCCCAGCACGAGGCGACGATGGCGAGCAGACCCGCGCGGGCGACGAGTTCTGGGCGAACATGAGTCGTCGCGCTCGAGATGCCGCATCGTCATCGGCCGGGTCATGGCGCACCGACGCCGACGATCCGTGGCGGGCCGCGACCACCGCCGAGCCACCTGCTCCCAAGCCGATGGCCAAGAAGACGGTGGCCAAGAAGGCGGTGGCCAAGAAGGCTACGACGGCAACGAAGCAGGCGACTGCAGCGAAGAAGGCGGCACCGGCGAAGAAGGCGGCCCCGGCGAAGAAGGCGGCGAAGAAGGCGTTGCCGCCGAGATCGGCCGGCACGGGGGAGAGCGAGTGACAAACCCATCGATGACGATCGGCGTCGATATCGGCGGCACCAAGGTACTCGGCGGGGTCGTTGACGCCGACGGTCACGTGCTGGCCCAGGCACGCCGCGAGACTCCCGCCGACGATGTGGTCAAGACCCTTGACTTCATCGTCGAGGTGGTTCACGAGTTGGCGGCTGCGCACGAGGTATCCGCCGTCGGCATCGGCGCGGCCGGATGGATCGACGCGTCCCGCTCCCGGGTGCTCTTCGCACCGAACCTCGCGTGGCGCGACGAGCCGCTGCGAGAGAGGATCTCCGATCGGGTGAGTCTGCCGGTGGTCGTGGAGAACGACGGAAACGCCGCCGCCTGGGCCGAGTTCCGATTCGGCGCCGCCCGGGACGCCGAGGAATCGATGGCTTTGATCACGGTTGGAACCGGGATCGGCGGTGGACTGGTCATCGCGGGGGAACTGTTGCGCGGAGCGCACGGCATGGCGGCCGAGCTGGGTCACGTGCGGGTGGTTCCCGAAGGACACCGTTGCGGATGCGGCCGCCAGGGTTGCCTGGAGCAGTACGCGAGCGGCACGGCCCTGGTGCGCTACGCGAGGGAGTCGGCGGAGGCGGATCCGGAGGGCGCGGTACGCCTGCTCGAGCTGGCCGATGGGGCCGTCGAGGCGGTCAATGGACCGCTGGTCACGCGGGCCGCCCGCGACGGCGATCCGGCCTCGCGGGCGGCATTCGCCGAGATCGGCCGATGGTTGGGCAGCGGCTTGGCCGACATCGTCCAGCTGCTCGACCCCGAGGTGCTCGTCGTGGGCGACGGCGTGATCGATGCCGGCGAGCTGCTGCTCGCACCGACCCGAGCCGCACTGGTCGACGAATTGGCCGCGCGGGGCTCGCTCCCGGTGGCGTCCGTGCAACCGGCTCGGATGGGCAATATGGCAGGCGTGGTGGGGGCCGCGGATCTCGCTAGGCGGTAGCCGGCGCGGCCGGCGTGAGGTGGTAGGTCATGGGCCCAACGTCCGGTCCCGCGCTGCGGGTGCTCTCCTACAACGTGCACGGCTTGCGCGACGGCGTGACCGCGATGGCGGCAGTCGTCCGCTCACTCACCCCGGACGTGGTCGTGGCGCAGGAAGCGCCACGACGATTTCGATGGCGTACCCGCTGCGCCGACCTCGCTCGACGCTGCGGGCTCGTCTACGCAGCCGGCGGCCCGCCCTCGCTGGGCAACCTGATCATGGTCAGCCTTCGGGTCTCCGTTCACGAGACGTGGTCCGTGCAGTACCCGCTCACCCCGGGTCGTCATATGCGCGGCGCGGTGTTGGCCCGGTGCTCGGTCGCCGGCACGCCGTTCGTGGTGGCCGGCACGCATCTGGCCACGGACTCGAACGAGCGACCCGCGCAGGCGGCCATCCTGGCCGAGGTGCTCTCGCGCGTGGCAGAACCCGTCGTACTCGCCGCGGACGTCAACGACACGGCCGGCAGTACGGCGTGGCATCTGCTCGCCAACGGGCGGTTGGACGCGGCGGCTGTCGACCGGTCGGCGGCGGACGGCGGAGCCGTCGACCAGCTGGCGCGGACCTATCCCGTACCGTTCACCCGCGAGCGGATCGACGCGATCTTCGTTGATCAACGCATCGAGGTGCGCCACTGCCGCGTGGTGGATTCCGTGGAGGCGCGGCGGGCCAGTGATCACCTCCCGATCCTGTCCGAGCTCCGGCTTCCTGCGGAATGAAGATCGAATGATGACCAGAAGTCCTTGATCGGCGGAAAAGTCATTAGTATGCGCACGCGGGATGACACGCGCGACTGGGGAAGGAACTCGGGGTGACCTACGACAGCTTGATCGGCGATCCAGCGGCGCCAATTGGAGCGGCCACGAGCTTCTGGCGAGGCGGGACTCCAGCGTACGACCGGGCGGAGAACGTGTGCGTGATCGGCGCGGGCGCCTGCGGCCTCACCGCGATCAAGAACCTGAGCGAGTTCGGATTCGGGGTCGACTGCTACGAACGCGAGACCGGCGTGGGTGGGGCGTGGAACTGGCGCCACGACCGCAGCCCGGTCTACGCCAGCACCCACCTGATCTCATCGAAGCCCTTCACCCAGTTTCCCGACTTCCCGATGCCGGACTCATGGCCGCACTATCCGCACCACAGCCAGGTCCTGGCGTATCTCGAGCGTTACGCCGACCATTTCGGGCTGCGTCAACACATCTGGTTCGGCACCGAGGTCACCAAGGTGGCGCCCACCGAAGACGGAAAGTGGGATGTCACGATCAGCGGCGCCAAGAGCGGCGGCTCGGACCGGACTCAGCGCTACGCGGCGGTCGTCGTCGCTAACGGGCACAACTGGTCGCCCAAGTTCCCGACGTACGAGGGGCTGGAGGACTTCCAGGGCGAGGTGATCCACGCGTCGGCGTACAAGGACGCCGCGCAGTTGCGGGGCCGCCGGGTGCTCGTCGTGGGGGCCGGCAACACCGGCTGCGATATCGCGGTCGAGGCGGCGCAGCAGGCGGCCCGGTGCTGGCATTCGAGCCGCCGCGGCTATTGGTACGCACCGAAGTTCGCCTACGGGCGCCCGGCCGACCAGGTCAACGATCTCGTGCACTCGCTTCGCGTGCCGCTGCGCATGCGGCAGTGGCTCTTCCATCGGACCATGCGTCGCACGGTCGGCGACCTCACCCGGTTCGGCCTCCCGAAGCCAGACCACAAGATCTACGAGACGCACCCGATCGCGAACAGTCAATTGGTCTACTACCTGGGCCATGGTTCGATCACGCCGGTGCCGGACGTCGCGCGGTTCACCCGCGACAGCGTCGAGTTCGCCGACGGCCGGGTGGCCGAGCCCGAGCTCGTCATTCTCGCCACCGGCTACCTGCCGCGTTTTGAGTTCCTTGCGCCGGATCTGCTCAACGTCGACGCCGACGGTCGTCCGCGCCTCTACCTGCACACGTTCCCACCCGCCTTCCCGACCCTCGCCGTGGCCGGGCTGCTTCAGCCGGACTCGGGAATCTTCTCCCTCATGCACTGGCAGGCGGTCACCGTGGCGACGTGGCTACGGCTGCGCGAGTCCGCCCCGGATCGGGCCGCCGCGTTCTGGCGCCGTCATCACTCGGACGTGTCGGGCCGGTTCAACAGGGCGAAGGTCAAGCAGTCGACGCGGCATTGGTTCGAGGTGAGTCACGTGGAGTACCTGCGGGCGGTCGAGAAGGCGCTGCGCGAGATGGAGGCCGGCCAGTGAGTCGCACGCAGATCTTCCGGTGGCGGGAGTGGGCATCACCCGTCCCGCCGGTCTCGCGCGAGGTGCTCACCTCACAACCGGTCTCCGGCGACATCGGCGGCGGCATCGATACCCGCTTCAGTGAGCCGGGCGGTGGGCGGCCGCCGCTGCTCTTCGTACCCGGGTATGGACATGCGGCCTGGGCCTTCGCCGAGAACTGGCTGGCACACGCCGCGGAGCGGGGGTATCCGGCGTACGCGATGAGCCTGCGCGGGCACGGCGACAGCGGCTCAGCCCGGCGCACGACCCAGCGGGCGTACGCGCACGACGTCGTTCAGGTCGCGGCGCGGCTCCCGCATCGGGCCGTCCTCATCGGACACGGTGTGGGCGCGCTTGCCGTGGCGAACGCGATGGCCCGCTACCCCGCGCGGGCCGGCGTGCTGGTGGCACCGGTCTTCGGCGGGTTCGCGACGTTCCTCACGGCCGTCGCTCGTAATCCCGCGGGAACACTGCCCGCGGTCTTCGGTGCGCAGCTGCGGCTCCGCCGTGGCCAGCTCTTTGGTCGCGAGTTGGCCTCCTCAGTGGCCCGGGAGTACTCGGGGCGCGTCACGGGTGCGTCGGCGCCGCTGGCGCAGTGGCAGCTGCTGCGCCGGCATAGCCCGGAACCGCCGGTGGGCGCCCCCCCGGTGCTCGTCGTGGGTTCACCGGATGACCGGATCGTGCCGCGCCGCGCGCTGGAGGGCGCAGCCAGGCGCTACGGCGGCGCACCGCTGCTCTTTCCGGGGATGGGTCACGATCTGATGCTCGACGCACGGTGGAAGGAACCCATCGACGCCATTGTGGACTGGCTCGACAAGTCCGCCTGATCCATTCAGACGCGGGCACCGTGGTCAGGGTCGCTGTCCTCGTCGTCGACATCGCCCGGGCGCAACCGCCACACGAGCGTGGCGAACCCGGCGATGATCGCTGCGAAGCCGGCGAGCATCGCGGTGCTCTCGGCCATCGGCATCAGGTCCGGCCTCAGAAAGACGATGAGGCCGCAGAAGATGCCCGCGATCGCGAGCGCTGTAGGCAGCGAAGGGCGGGGCACCGGCGGCGGCGCTGGCGGGGTGTATCCCTCCTCGTCGCTGGCGTCGCCCGGAAGATCGGCCCCGAACGTATCCAACCCATCGAGCAAGGACGGCTCGTCGGGTTCCGCCCGGTCGGCCGCGACCCGACCGGAACGCGCCGACGGTTGGCTCGGCTCGCCCGCCCATCGGTCGAGGTCGATGTCGGCGATCTCCTCGGCGTCCGGCCACGGCCGACTCGGCGTTTCGACGTCGGCGTCGTAGCCAGCAATGATCTCTGCCCAGGCCTGGTCGACGCCATCCCGTTCGGCCAACGCCGCCGTGCTGGCTCGGTCCGGGTCGCTCGCGCTGCCGCCGCCCGCGTGGTCACCACCACCGTTGCCACTGTCGCGGTCGGTGTTGTCGTCGGTGTCGTTGTCGAGCCGGGCGAGGTAGTCGCGTGCCGTTGCCAGATGTGCGCGATCGACGTAGAGGCGGTCGGTGGGGCGACCGGGCAGGGAACTCGACCTGGTCACGGGGTGCATATCCGCGGATGGCCGAAGGTAGGCGGCTATGCCGTCGAGCGCGAGCACGTCGAGAAGGTGTTCCCCGACCCGCGGATCGACATCGCCGGCCGGGGCATACTCTGCCGCCACCAGGCCGTTGTCCCGCCGACCGTGTCGGGCCTCACCCGCGCTCACCTGGCCACCTCTTCGTCATCGCTGCCGCATCCGTCGTCATGTCGCACCGTCATCGCTGTCGCATCGTCATCGTGGTCGCAAACCGCAACGGTACTCGGCCACGCGACCGTTATCGGCCCTCGACTCCACCAGGCGCCCACCGAGCGCTTCGCCCGCCGGGATGCGATCATGTGGGGGCGGGCGGATGACAGCGCGAGTCGGCGACGGCGCGCATTGTGATCCGGCAACGCGATTCGTAGTCTCATGTCGAGTCGGACGCCGGGACGGGCGGTGAGGTGCAGGTGCTGTACTGGCTGCTGAAGTACATCATCCTCGGCCCGTGGCTCAGGCTGATCTTCAGACCACAGGTAGAGGGTCGTGAGTATCTCCCCGCGAAGGGCGCGGCGATCATCGCCAGCAACCACATCTCATTTTCGGACTCGATCTTCATGCCGCTGATGGTGAAGCGGAAGGTCACCTTCGTCGCCAAGTCCGAGTACTTCACCGGCAAGGGCCTCAAGGGCTTTCTGATCAGGATGTTCTTCGTCGGCGCCGGCACCATTCCGGTGGACCGGTCCGGTGGTCGCGCCGCGCAGGCCGCGATCGCCACCGGTCTGCGCATTCTGAGCGAGGGCCGACTCTTCGGCATCTATCCGGAGGGCACCCGGTCCCCGGACGGTCGGCTACACCGGGGAAAGACGGGCGTGGCGCGGCTCGCGCTCGAGAGCGGCGCCCCGGTCATTCCGGTGGCGATGCTGAACGCCGACGAGATCCAGCCGCCCGGCAAGATCATCCCCAAGGTCCGGCAAGCGAAGATTCGCTTTGGATCACCGCTCGACTTCTCGCGGTACGCCGGAATGGCCGGCGACCGGTTCATCGAGCGTGCGGTGACCGACGAGATCATGTACGAGCTGATGATGCTCTCCGGCAGGGAGTACGTCGACGTGTACGCGCAGAAGGTGAAGGCACTCCAGGCGAAGGTCGAACCGTCGGCTCGCGAGAGCGTCCAACCATCCGCCACCCTCGCCGCCTAACCCCCCACCCGCCCCCACCGCCGATCATGACCTGGAGGTCATGATCGACGCCTGCCGGCGACCGTCAGCTCATGATCACTGCGATCTTGGAGGTGCGCTCAGAGGGGGGTGACGATGCGGTTGTGGGCGGCGAACTCGGCCAGTTCGGCGCGGGCGTCACCGGCGCGCGCGTCCGCGGCCGCTGAGAGGGCGCGCACCGCGCCTCCCAGCGCGAGGACCCGGTCCGTGGCGCTGCCGACGCTGGCGTAGCGTTCGGCCGCGTCGAAGTGGTGGCTCGCGGCCTCAATCAGCGATCCCCGCGCGGAGGCCACCGCCCCCTCCACAGATGCCAGTGCCGCGCGCGACCACGCGGTCTGGTGTGGCGCCTCGGTGAGCGCGTCGCGTAGCTTGTGCGACGCGTCCGCGCCGAGCCGGACGGCCGCGTGCGCCGCTGCCGCGACCCATTCACCGCTGGCGATGGTGTGCATCCGGCGCCAGCCCTCGCCGAGTTCGCGCAGCATGGATTCGCCGTCGTCGCGCCGATTGAGGACGGCCTGGCACAGCGCACCGTGGGCCAGCGCATTCCACTTCAGCCGCCAGAAGCCGCTGGTCCGAGCGGTCTCCAGCGCCTGAGCGACGTCCCGGGTCGCACCGGCTTCGTCGCCGCGAAGCGCGCGCATCCAGCCCCGTACCCCGCGTATCGGCAGGTCCCAATCGCCGGCCGGGTTCTCAAGCAGTTCATCGGCGAGTGCGAAAAACTGATCCCACTCGCCGGCGAAAAGAGCCCGCATCGCATCAGGCGCGCCGTCAGCGGAGCCCTCCTCGCGCAGTGCCTCGGCCAGGCTCTGGGCGGCCCTGCGCTGACTCGGGAGGTGATAGGTACGGCAGAACTCGAGTGCCTCTCGAAGCTGCGCCAGTCCGTCGGCGTCCCCGGCCTGATAGCGGCACATGCCGATCGTGATCAGGGCATTCGCGCGAAGCTCGACGAGCCCGAGCCGCTCGGCGATCTCGGCCGCGATCTCGGTCGCGCCCACAGCCGGCGCGTGCTCGAAGTTCAGCATGTGCAGCCGGCCCAGCTCCGCGTAGGCCTGTGCCTTCTCGGGCGTGTCCGGCCAGTCGTCGAAGAGCTCGATCGCGCGGTCCAGGCATCGCAGCGCGGCCGAGCGGTCCGCCTTCAGCCAGGCGATCTCGCCGAGAAGGGTCCACGCCCGCGCGGCGCTGCCGTGATCGCCTGCGCGATGGAGCAGGGTCGCAAGCTCACCGAGACGATCTCCGCCCGAGCTGGTGAGGAACGCGGTGGCGTCCCGGTGAAAGGCGAGTTCGATGCCGAGTAGCTCCACCGCATGGCGATCCGCGTCGCCAGATTTGGCGTCGGATGGGCCGGCGTGGGACCGGACGGCGGCGACGAGCTGATCGGCTCGGGCCACGTGGGTCGCCGCCGCGTCGAAGGCGTTGAGCATCGCGGCGCGGCGAGCGGCGTGACGCAGGGCCGCGAGGGCGGGGGCGGCGAAGGGGCGCCCATCAAGTCCGACGGCCAGTGCGGTCTCATACGCTGTGTACCGGTGGTGGGCGACGACCTCGGCCAACTCGGTGCCGCGACTGTCGACGCGGGAGTCGAGCCAGTCGGCGGTGCGCGCGTGCCGAGCGATGCGCTCGGCCCGCGGCATCCGTTCATAGCAGACGTCGCTGACGAGGACGTGCCGGAACCGGTACTCCGGTTCATCCGCCATCGTGGAGTCGGGCTGCTCCTGGACCAGGTCCCGCAGAACGAGCGTGCGCAGTGCTCGCTCGACGGTGACGGGCGCGCTGCCCAGTGCGGCGGCGACCGCAGCCGGCCAGAATCGGGCACCCACGACCGCCGCTGTTTGAAGGACGGCCCGCTCGGTGGCGTCGAGCATGTCGATCCGGTTCCCGATGACCGCGTGGACGTTCTCCGGCATCGGCAACTCTCCGGCGGAATCCATGGTCCAGGCCTGATCGGCCTGCCGGATGGCGCCCCGCTCGACGAGCATCCGGCCGAACTCGTGGGCGTAGAGCGGCATGCCGTCGGCGAGCTCCACGAGCCGCCGGAGCAGCTCCGGCGACAAGACCGCGGGTCCGAATATCTGCCGATACAGCGTGGCGATGGACTCATCGCGTAGCGGCGTCAGTGATATCGAGAGCATCCCCGGCACGGTGCCGGCCCACGCGGGCACCCGGTCGATGAGCTCCGGCCGGGCCGTGGCAACGACGAGCAGGGGAACGTCACGCGTGGTTGCCCCGAGCCGCTCGATAAACGCGACCATGCGGTCATCAGCCCAATGAAGATCCTCGAAGACGAGCACGGTCGGGCCGCGAGACGCGAGGGCAAGGAGGAAGCGCCTCCATGCCGACTCGGCGTCCTCTGTGGACAGCGGCGACCCCGGTAACCCGAGAAGCGGGCGCAGTGCGTCCGAAAGGCGGGCGGACTCGCCCAACGCGGCCAGGTCTTGCAACGACGCGTCGAGCCGATCGCGCGCGGTCTCCGGCGCATCCGTCGCAAGCACGCCCGCTTGCGCCTTGACAATGTCGGCCAGGGCGGCGTACGCGACGTTCTCGCCGAACGCCGGGCACCGGCCGCTACGCCAGCGGACCTGAGTGTCCACCCGTTGGATCGCGTGCTGGTACAGCTCGCGGACGAGACGACTCTTGCCGATGCCGGCCGGGCCCAGCAGGGTGACGAGGCGCGGCGAACCGTCGCGGATGACGTGGTCGAGGGCGCTCGTGAGCAGCGCCAACTCGTGGTCTCGGCCGACCATCGCGACTGCGTCGACAGCCGGGTCGATCTGTTGCGGCACCGGCGCCACGGCGAGCCATACCTCCGTCGGCGTCGACCGGCCCCGCAGCGTGATGGGCGCCCGTACCGCGAACCGGATTTCGGTCCGGGTGGCCGCGTGCGTCGTGCCGCACACGAGCACGCCCCCCGGTGGTGCCTCGGCCTGCAGGCGCGCGGCCGTGTTTACCACGTCGCCGGCGACGATCGCCTGCCCACCGTCGTACGCCGCCGCGATGTCGACCAGAGCCTCCCCGGTGGCGATGCCCACGCGGAAGGTCCATTCCCGAGCGCTGGACCCGGCCTCGGCGGTGGCTCCAACCTCGGCGGTGGCTCCAGCCTCGCCACTGACGCCGAAGCGAGCGAGTTCGCGCTGGAGGTCGAGCCCCGCACGCACACAGCGAACCGCGTCGGTCTCGGTCGCCACCGGCGCCCCGAAGAGCGCCATCGCCGCGTCCCCGATGTACTTCTCCACCACCCCGCCGTAGCGTCGAACAACCCGGCGCACGGTGGCGAAGAAGTCAGTTTGATGCGCCCGTACCGTCTCCGGGTCGGCGTTCTCCGCGAAATGGGTTGAGCCGACGGCATCGATGAAGAGGACACTGACCCGCCGCCGCTCCTCGCGCTCCTGCTGCAGGTTCGCCTGCCTCAGGACCTGGCCGCATCCCGTACAAAAAGCCAACTCCGGTGAGTTCGCGCGCCCGCATCGTGGGCACGCCATCGTGATCGTGTTGCCGCATCGACCGCAGAACCGGTCATCTGGCCCCGCGGCGCGGCCGCAGCTCGAGCAAACCGGGGTGACGATCGCGGGTCTTCTTCCTTTGCCGGAGGCGATCAACGTAGTTCAGTGCCGGAGGTGATCAACGTGGTTCAGTGTCGGAGTCGATCAACCTAGTTCAGTGCGGCGGCGCCATGCCGTCTCCTGCGTATCGTGGCACGTCCGCACAACCGTTGCGGCTCAGCGTCCACGGTGGAGATGGCCTGCGAGCCGTTAGCGGTCGGTCATGCCCGCGCGGCGGCGCAGTGCCGGCAGGTCAGTCACGACGATGCGCCGGCCCTCCGTGCGAAGCCATCCGCGATTGGCGAACGAGCCGATGGCCTGGTTGACGCTCTGCCGCGAGCCACCCGCCATCTCGGCGAGCTGGCTCTGATTCAGCTCGATCGTCACCATGGGGGCGGATGAGTCGCCGGCCAGACGGACCAGCGTCTTCGCGACGCGGCCGGGCAGGTCGAGAAAGACGTGATCGGCGTTCTGCTCGGTCAATCGTCGGATGAGGCTGCCAAGCGACCGCATGACCGCGTCAAGCATTCGTGGGCTCGCGTGCACCAACTCGATGAAGGCCCCCCGGGACAGAGCCAGGGCCGTGCAGTCCTCGATCGCCTCGGCCGAGGCAGACCGGGCCGAGCCATCCAGGAGGGAGACCTCGCCGAGGACGTCCGGCGGTCGGACCACCGTGAGCACCGCACGCTCACCGGTGGAGGCGGTCCTGAAGACGGCGACGGCCCCACGCCGGAGGATGATGAGCGACTCGCCCGGGTCGCCTTCCACGAACAGCAGCTGACCTTTCCGGTACGTCCGGGGAACGGCGGCCGCAACGACCCGCTGGCGCGCCTCCGGCTCCAGACCGGCGAACATGTCCACGCCTGCCAGCGCGTCGCCGGTCTCCGTCACGCGAACATCCACGGTCCCAAAACCCCTCCCCGTCCAGATCATCCCGGTTGTGTCGTCTTCTGTACACCCCTGGGATCAGATAGCTGACACCTGGTGACGGCTCACGCTAATACGCATGGCGCTCGTGGAGTAGCCGGCACGCAGGATCGGCTCGCGTGCCGACGCGGCGTCGCGCCGTCAACTGAGCAGATACGCGTGGAATTCACTATTTGTCGTTTGGCGCGAGCGCGCTCTGTGTTTCGTCCCGGCGCTCCGTTTCCCGCTGGCGCTCGCGTTTCGCGCTGGCGCTCTCGTTTCGCGCTGGCGCGTTGCTACTCGAGCCGACGCAGGTGGGCGAGCACCAATGGGTCGATGCGACCGGTGACGATTCGCTCCTCAAGGTTCTCGATGCCGGCCCAAGCGGCGAGGGCGGCGTCGAGACCGTCGGGCGTCGCCGCTCCACTGTGGCCGAGCGCCGCCAATCGGGACCGGACCTCCTCGGCGAGGTCGCCGGAGAGATCCAATAGATCGGCCGGGTCGGCCTTGTCGAAGTAGAGCGTGTGCAGGTCGAGCAGCCGCTCCAGCTCCGCCAACGGGGTGGGATGGTCGTCGACGCGCAGATCGGCGACCACGTCACTCGTCCCGCCATATCCCATTCCCTTGGCGACCACCAGCAGGGCCGCGCTCTGGCGCCCGCGGCGGTCGCCGCCGGCCTCATCGCCGGCCCTCAACGCCGTGAGAAGCCGACGGGTCAGGCGGGGCTCGTCGCCACTGTTCAGCCACGAACGCCGCATCGCCTCGACGACCTCCGGACCGGTGAGGATGTTGCCCTGGATTGCGTACCCATCGCCAGCCACGCCGCCCGCCCAGGAGTGGCATTCGGCGCCGGTGAAGGTCGCACCCTCGCCAGTCGAGCCGACCACACCGAGCTGTCGCGACTCCCGCCCTTCGTCGGCCGCTGTCAGCCCAGCCGCGGTTCCGGCCGCGGATACGCCGGTACGCAGGAGCGTGAGCCCTTGTTGCCGGTACGCCAGATTCGCGTACGACTGGGTCGCGAGAGCCCCGATGTCCGCCGCCGCTGCGGGCACGGCGGCGCCGACGCCGAGGAACTTGCTCGCCACCGCGATGCCATGCGTATGCCCGTCCGCGGAGCGGGCGACGATCGAGAAGGTCATGCGAGCGAGGTTAGTGAGCCGGGGCGCGCTTGTCTCGACCTCGAGTGGGTCATGATGGACGGCGATGGTCTACCGATACTTTTACGACTGCGAGTTCATCGAGGATGGGCGCACGATCGACCTGGTGTCGATCGGGGTAGTCGATGAGGCTGGGCGCGAGTTCTACGCCGTGTCAACCGAGTTCAACGAACGGGCGGCCGTTCCCTGGGTGCGACGCAACGTCCTGGACCGGCTGCCCTCGCCCAGCGACCCGGCCTGGCGGTCGCGCGCGCAGATCCGCGATGACCTCCGTGAGTTTCTCGTGGCCCCGTTGCGTGGCCAATCAGGCGTCGAGATGGAGCTCTGGGCGTGGTACGCCGCGTACGATCACGTCGTGCTCGCGCAGCTCTGGGGCCGGATGCCGGCCCTGCCGCGCGAGATCCCGAGATTCACGAAGGACATCCGGCAGCTCTGGGATGACAAGGGACGCCCGCCGCTGCCCGATGCCGAGGCCGCACGCCACGACGCGCTGGTGGACGCCCGACACAACCTCGCCCGCTGGCGGACCCTCACCAACGAGGCATGGGTCGCCGCTTAACGGGTTCCCGCCATAGGGGACCGCTCCTTCCGCCGGCACGGCGACCCGTTACAGTCGCCGGTGCGGCCCACCCGGGGTTGGCAATGGTGCCAAAGGTTGCGTCGTGGACTCTGCCCCGGCCTCTCCTGGTCCTGGTTACCTGATATCTGGAGGTCAGGAAGTATGCGAATCGGAGTGCTGACTGGTGGCGGGGACTGCCCCGGTCTCAACGCCGTCATACGCGCGGTCGTCCGTAAGGGGGTGTCGGCGTACGGCCACGAGTTCGTGGGCTTTCTCGACGGCTGGCGCGGTCCGCTCGACGGGAAGACGATGCCGCTCGGGGTCAAGGAGGTCCGGGGCATTCTGCCTCGCGGCGGCACGATCCTGGGCTCCTCTCGAACGAACCCTTTCAAGATTGACGGGGGGGTCGAGAAGATCCAGGCCAACCTCGCCAATCTCGGCGTGGACGCGCTCGTGGCGATCGGTGGTGAGGACACCCTCGGCGTCGCGACCCGCCTCCATGATCGCGGCGTGCATGTGGTCGGCGTACCCAAGACGATCGACAACGATCTCAGCGCCACCGACTACACTTTCGGGTTCGACACCGCGGTGAACATCGCCATGGAGGCGATCGACCGGCTACACACGACGGCCGAGTCCCATCACCGAACCCTCGTCGTCGAGGTCATGGGCCGGCACGCCGGTTGGATCGCATTGCATGCCGGGCTCGCCGGTGGCGCGAACGTGATCCTGTTGCCCGAGCGGCAGTTCGACGTCGACCAGGTCGCGCACTATGTCGAGAAGCGGTTCCAGCACCAGTACGCGCCGATCGTCGTCGTCGCCGAGGGTGCTCAGCCACTCGAAAGCCAGATGGTGCTGCACAACCAGGAACTCGACGCGTTCGGCCACGTTCGCCTGGGCGGCATTGGGCAATGGCTGGCCGAGCAACTGGAGGCGAAGACCGGCAACGAGGCGCGCACCGTGGTGCTGGGCCACATTCAACGCGGCGGGACGCCGACCGCGTTCGACCGGGTTCTGGCTACGCGGTTCGGGTTGCAGGCGATCGACGCCGTGCACGAGGGCGACTGGGGCATGATGATGGCCCTTCGCGGGACCAACATCGTGCGCGTGCCGTTGATCGAGGGGACCAAGGAGCTCAAGACGGTGCCGCTGGAACGCTACACCGAGGCCGAGGTCTTCTTCGGCACCTGACCCCCCCTCCGCCGATCATGATTTGGAGGTCATGATCGACACGATTTCACGACGCCAGGTTCATGATCGACGCGATCTTGGGAGGGGGAGACGTGCACACCATCGCCGTGATTGGAGCCGGCAAGATCGGTGAGACGCTGCTCTCGGGACTGGTTCGCAGCGGCTGGCCGGCGGATCGGCTCATGGCCACGTCCCGCCGGCCGGAGCGCGCGGACGAGCTGAGTGCGCGTTATGGGATCCGCATGGTCGGCAACGACGTCGCGGTGGTGGATGCCGACGTGCTCGCGATCGCCGTAAAGCCGCAGGACGCCGCCGCGCTCATGGCCGAGCTCGGCCCGAGGGTGCCGGCAGAGAAGCTCGTGATCACGCTCTGCGCCGGCCTTCCCACGGCCTTCTTCGCGAAGTGGCTACCGGCCGGGACTCCGGTCGTTCGGGTCATGACGAACACGCCGGCCCTTGTCGATGAGGCCATGACCGCGATCTCCGCGGGTCCCCATGCCACCAGCGACCACCTTGCCCTCGCCGAGGAGATGTTCCGGCCACTCGGGCGCACCATTCGCCTGCCGGAGTCGCAGCAGGATGCCGTGACTGCCCTATCCGGCTCCGGTCCGGCGTACTTCTATTTCCTGGTGGAGGCTATGACCGATGCCGGCATCCTCCTCGGTCTGCCCCGCCAGGTCGCCCATGACCTGATCGTGCAGACGGCGATCGGCTCGGCCATCATGCTGCGCGACTCGGGGGAGCACCCGGTGAAGCTGCGCGAGGCGGTGACCTCGCCCGCCGGAACCACGATCTCGGCCATCCGCGAGTTGGAGAACCACGGCGTACGCGCGGCGCTGCTCGCCGCGCTCGAGGCGGCCCGTGATCGCGGTCGGGAACTGGCCGCGGAGAACGTTTGACCGAGCCCGGGCCCGGGCCCGGGCCCGGGCTGGGCGACGTGGCGGCGGCCAGGCGGGCGTTGCTCGATACTGGCGTCATGGAAATCGGCGAGGCACGGGCATTACTGGCCGCCCTCCGGCCCCGGATCGACGACTTCCTCGTCGTCCGGGCCGACCTGGCCGAACTGCGAGCCGATCTCGAGGAGACGGGGTCGAGTCCGCGCGGCGGGCTCGCTGACGCCAAGGGGCTCGAGGCGAGGCTCTATGCGGAGCTGGAGCATTTCTCCGGCGCCGGTGCGCAGGTAAAGGGGTTCGCTCCGCTGCTTCTGGACCTGCCCGGCGAGCGCGGTGGCGTGCCCGTCCTTTGGTGCTGGCTAGAGGGCGATGCCGACATCGGCTGGTATCACCGTCTCGATACCGGGTTTGCTGGGCGCCGTCCGGTGTGAGGGCAAGCCATTCTCGGATGCCTGTACAGGCATCGATAGACATCGTACGATCGATGTTAGCTGGCCGGTCGGGACCTGGGGAGGCACCGCGGCCAGAGGACATCTGTGCGATGCGACGGTCGCGCGGGTCCGCCGCGGAATTCGCGCGCGCGTTCTCGACGGGGCGCGCAGAGCGGGGTGTGCGGTCGCCGCGATCAGAGCGGGAAACCGCACTTCCCCCGCGCCGCCCCCGGGAGTTCCGCCCCGGTGCCCGACTGCACCACCCAATTGCTTGGTGATTGCGGTGCATTGACAGCCGGGGGCCCAATCGGCCCCACGAGTGAGCCTCGCAAACTAAATCCGCATATGCAAGTATCACGCTGAACATTTTGCGAAACAACCGGCGCCGCGCCGGACACAAAGCACGCGGACGGAGAGCCGGGCGGGGAGAATGAGTGTGATGAATACGTGGCGCCCCGCAGGTGCCTGGCATGGGGAGACTCCGCTGGCTCGCTCAGATTCGGTGACAGGTACCGGCCCGATGACACGTGTCACCGCGACGACACGTTCAGGCACAGCCACACGTTCAGGCGCAGCGACTCGTTCGGGCACAGCGACTCCTTCAGGCACAGCGACTCGTTCGGGCGCAGCGACTCGTTCGGGCACAGCGCGGTCAAGCAACACACCGCGTGCAACCGGGATGGAACGCGAAGGCGGAACGACGCAACCGGCCGTCGCCCGAGGTGGCTCGATGCCGGAAGCAAGCCCAACCGTCCGACGCCGACGGCTCGGCTTGGTACTTCGGGGGCTGCGCGAGCGAGCCGGCCTTACCGGCGAGGAGGCCGGTTCCGCGATCGAGCGGTCAGGCTCGTGGGTGAGCCGGGTGGAGACCGGGCGCGTCGGACTGCGCGGGCGAGACCTTGCCGACCTGCTTGAACTCTATGGCGTGCGCGACGACGCCTTGCGTGAGGAGTTGCGTGCGCTGGCGCGGGAAGGAAAGCAGCGGGGTTGGTGGAGCAAGTACGCCGATGCGCTCTCCGGTCCATATGCGACCTACATCGGGTTCGAGTCCGAAGCCGCGGAACTCCTCGTCTACGAGGCGATCGTCGTGCCCAGTCTGCTCCAGACGGACGACTACGCGCGGGCCGCTCTCAAGGGCGCGGCGATACCGCCCCACACTCCGGAGATGATTGAGCGGAGGACCAATATCCTGCGCTCGCGTCAGGAGGCCGTGGCCCGCCGTGCGGAGCCCGTCGCGGTATGCGCGATCCTTGACGAGTCGATCCTGCATCGCCGTACCGGTGGAGCCGCGGTCCTGCGCGGCCAACTCGAGCACCTGCTCGAGGCGGCCAGATTGCCGTCCGTCGCGATTCACGTCCTTGCCTTCGACGCTGGCCACAATCCGGGCATGATCGGCTCCTTCACGGTGATCCGCTTTCCGTTCCCGCAGGACCAAGACGTCGCCTACGTCGAGGGCGCAACCGGGGATGTATTCGCCGAATCGGATGACGCACACTCGTACCGTCGCGTGTTCCAGCAACTCAAGGCCGCATCGCTCAGCCCGGCCGAATCGCGACGGCGAATCGAACGCGCCTCGGCGGCGCTGGCCTAGCCGAGGGAAGGCCGCCTCGGGGTCACGCCAGAACGGCGAAGACGACGATATTGTCCCGATACGACTTGCGCGACCAGTCGAAGTCACCGCCGCAGGTGATCAAGCGCAACTCAGCGCCCGGCGTTGGCTGATAGACCCTGTTCGTGGGAAACCGGTTCTTCTGGTAACGCTCGACGGAGGTGACCCTGAACGCGATCCACTCGCCACCGCGTTGGACCTCGACCGTGGCGCCGTACTTCAGCGTGTGCAGGTTGTAGAAGACGGCAGGGCCGTCAAGTGAGTCGACGTGGCCGGCCAAGATCGCCGGGCCGGCATCCCCGGGGACGACGCCCTGGCCGTACCAGCCGGCCTGGCCGTACGACTTCGGCGGCTCCAACATGCCCGTCGAATCGAGCGCGAGAACCTCAAGCGGCGAGTCCACTGTGATCGATGGAATTCTGAGCCGGGTCGGCCGCCCGAATGGGCCCGGCCGCGAGCAGGGCTCGAAGACGCACGCCGCGGCCGCACCCTCGGCGAGGGGCAACGCCTCGGTGTTGACCTCGGCCGGCGGACCCAACACCGGAACCTCGCGCACGACGTACGCCGCCATCCCCACTAAGACGGCGACTGCGCCCACCCAGGCAGCGACCTCGTACCGGCGAAAGATCACCCGGCGCCATCGACGGCGGTGATCGGCCATCCGGGCGTAGCGTCGCGGCCGAGCTGCGATCGGTGCCGCGACCGTTGCCATGGCCCTGACGGTTGCCGTGGCCCTGGCTCTGACCGTTGCCGTTGCCCTGACAGTTGCCGCTGCGCTGACCGTTGCCGTGGGGCTGGGGGTTGCCGTGGGGCTGGCCGTTGCCGCGGCGCTGGCCGTTGACGCGGCGCTGGCCGTTGCCGTGGCAGTGAGCGGCGCAGCGGCGCTGACCGTTTCCGCGGCGTCGGTGGGTACGTGCTGGTAAATGACGTCTAGCACGACCCGCGGCGGAGCCGGGTCGATCCCCTGCGGGGGGCGGGCGACCCCGACGTAGCGGTGCTCCTGCGTCACGACCGGTGCTTGGCCATCCGCCGCATGCGTAGGGCGACCACGAGCAGCGCGATGACCACGACCAGCCCGACCCCCACCATCAGGAGGGGGTTCGTCTTGGCCGCCGTCCCACCTGCGCCGGCCTCGATGCCGCCGTCGGGTGTCGTAGCCCCGCCGCGCGCGTCCGCGCGCAGCTCGAGCTTGAGGCCGTTGGTCCCATCGAGAACCAGCAGCGAGTAAACGCTTCCGGCGGTGAGGTCGGCGCTCAGTGTGGTCACCGACGAAGACCCGTTGGGCGTGAGGCGCAGTGTCCAAGGACCGGGATCGACGACCTGGTACGCCGTGGTCGAGGCGAAATTGACACCGCTCGCGATCTCCGTACCGTCGCTGAGCGCGACATCGAGGATGGGCGACTTCACGGAGGCCTGGATCACCCTTACCTTGGCCTTGTCCGCCGAGGGTCGACTCAAGTCGTCGAGAAGCACCGTCAATCCGAGACCAGCGTGCTTCCCCACACCGGCGACCGTGTACGCGTTCCCGGCATCGACTGTCACCTGGGTGGTGAGCGTCGGCGGAACCGTCGGCGCCTGGTTCTCGAGGCGCATGGCCACCTTGTACGTCCCTACCGGCAAGGCCAGGTAGTTGGACATGACGCCGTATCCGACGTGCCTGAAGACCTGCTCCTTGAAGGACGCGTCGTCGAGCTTGGCCAGATAAACGTCGACCTTGGGCGTATCAGGCGAGAGGTGTGCCAGTCGTACATATCCGACTGGTGCCTCGGCGGCCGCCGGGCTCGCCGCGAGAAGCGTGGCGCCGAGTCCGGTCAGGAGTGCCACGACCGCCGCCGTCGTGCGCCAATGCGGATTCCGACGGGTCACAATGCTCCTCCTAACGCGAGCCCGGTTGTCTGTAGAACCAACACCGTGTCACCGTGCCCGCACTCGGCCCAAATTGCAAGATGCAGAGTCACCTATCCGACCCGTTCGATGCCAGGAGCCAAGATCCCAGCGTGCGGTACCGGTCGACCGCGAGCGCCGCGGTGCCGAGCCGGCCTTAGGCTGGTGCACGGTGAGCACGAACGAGAGGCCGACAATGCGCCAGGAATGGCATCAGTTCCGGAATCCGGGGTTCGAAATCGGACGCCCGGCAACCGATACCGACGAGATCGAGGCGCTCGGCCTGGATCACTGGCGGACCTTGCCGCGGGCGCAGACGCCGCCGTGGCCCGACGCCAAGACCGTGGAAGAAGTCTGCGCCGTCCTGAATGTCGTGCCGTCGGTCGTCGCGCCGTATGAGGTGGATGGGCTTCGCGAACGCCTGGCCGAGGTGTGCGAGGGGCGGGCCTTCCTCCTCCAGGGTGGCGACTGCGCCGAGACGTTCGCGGACAACACCGAGTCGCACCTGCTCGCCAACGCGCGCACCCTGCTGCAGATGGCCGTCGTCCTGACCTACGGCGCCAGCCTGCCCGTGATCAAGGTCGCTCGGGTCGCCGGTCAGTACACGAAGCCGCGCACGCAGGACGTCGACGCCCTCGGCCTCGCCGCCTACCGGGGCGACATGATCAATTCGCTCGAGGCCACGCCGGCGGCCCGCGTCGCCGACCCGCAGCGCATGATCCGGGCCTACGCGAACTCCTCCTCCTCGATGAACATGCTGCGCGCGTATGTCGGCGGCGGAATGGCGGACCTGCACGCGGTGCACGATTGGAATCGTGACTTCGTCCGGACCTCCAAGTTTGGCGAGCGCTATGAAGCGCTGGCTCGGGAGATCGATCGGGCGCTCGCATTCATCCAGGCTTGCGGCATGACCGACGACGAGGCGCTGCGCACCGTGACCCTGTACTGCTCCCACGAGGCCCTCGCGTTGGAGTACGACCGGGCGCTCATCCGGGTGATGGGCGGCCGTGCGTACGGGCTCTCCGGCCACTTCCTCTGGGTTGGTGAGCGAACCCGTCAGCTCGATGGCGCGCACATCGACTTCGTCTCCCGCATCGCCAACCCGATCGGCGTCAAGCTGGGGCCCGGAACGACTCCGGAGACGGCGATCGAGCTGTGCGAGCGCGTCAATCCAGACAACATCCCTGGTCGGTTGACGCTCGTCTCCCGGATGGGCAACGCGAAGGTACGCGATGCGTTGCCGCCGATCGTGGAGAAGGTGACCGCCGCCGGCCATCGGGTCGTCTGGCAGTGCGATCCGATGCACGGCAACACCATGGAGTCGTCAAACGGCTTCAAGACCCGTCATTTCGACCGGATCGTGGACGAGGTGCTCGGCTACTTCGAGGTGCATCAGCAGTTGAAGACCCATCCGGGCGGGCTGCATGTGGAACTCACCGGCGACGACGTCACCGAGTGCCTCGGCGGGGCTCAGGCCATCGCGGAGTCCGATCTCGGTGGCCGGTACGAGACCGCGTGCGACCCGCGCTTGAACACCCAACAGTCGCTGGAGTTGGCGTTCCTCGTCGCCGAAATGCTCCGCGGCTAGGCCCCCGTTCCTGCCGATCATGATGCTGCCGTCCTCCACTCGCGCCGATCATGATTTGGAGGTCATGATCGGCGCTAGAAGTGGACGTTCAGCTCATGATCGACCGGTCGCCCGAGGAGAGCCCAATGATTGATCTGCGCAGTGACACGGTGACGAAACCGACCCTGGCGATGCGGGAGGCGATGGTCGCCGCGGAGGTGGGCGACGACGTCTACGGCGAGGATCCGACGGTCAACGCTCTCGAGGCCGAGGTGGCGCGACAGTTCGGGCACGAGGCCGCGCTATTCACCCCGACCGGATCGATGGCGAATCAGATCGCGATCCAGCTGCTGGTCCCACGCGCGAACGAGCTCCTCTGCGATGCCGATGCGCACGTCGTGACGTACGAGATCGGGGCGGCCGCAGCGATCGGCGGCGTCTCGTCGCGGACGTGGCCGGCGGTGGGCGGGGACATCGACCCAGAGTATGTGGCGGCCATGGTGCGCCCGGATGGCTACTTCGCCGTGCCGACGCGCGCCATCGCCGTCGAACAGACCCACAACCGGGCCGGGGGAGCGGTGATTCCGCTGGCGACCCTGCGCGCCCTGCGCGGCGTGGCTGACGAGGCGGGCGTCGGCCTGCATTGCGACGGAGCCCGCATCTGGCACGCCCACGTCGCGGATGGTGTGGCGCTGGCGACGTACGGCGGGCTGTTCGACTCCCTCTCGGTCTGCCTGTCCAAGGGGCTCGGGGCCCCGGTGGGCTCTGTCATCGTCTCCTCGGCGGAGCGCATCGCGCAGGCGCGGTGGATCCGCAAGCGCATGGGCGGTGGCATGCGGCAGGCGGGGATTCTGGCCGCGGCCGGGCGCCATGCTCTGGCCAATCACATTGACCGGCTCGCGGATGACCATGCCCGCGCGCGCCGTCTCGCCGACGCCCTCGCCCTGTTCGGCGTGGTGGACGCGGAGAAGGTACGCACGAACATCGTGCCACTGGACCTCACGAAGTCCACTCTGGACGCACCTAGCCTCGGGGCGGCGACCCGGGCGGAAGGCGTGCTCATCTCCGTGCTGGGTCCGCGCCTGGCACGTCTGGTAACGCACCTCGACCTCGACGACGCCGGCATCGACCGGGCGATCGAGGTGCTTTCCAGGGAGCTGTCGGCCTAGTCCCAGCCGCCTGTTCGCGGCGGCGACGGGTGCCGTAGTTGCCGTACTGTCTTGAGTGTCGACCTGACGCTGTCGCATGCCTCTAAGGGGGTTGGAGATGACCGACGAGTCACGCCTCGCGTACAGGACATGCCCTTTGTGCGAGGCAACGTGCGGCCTCGAGCTGACGATGCAGGGCGATCAGATCGCCAGAGTTCGCGGCGACGACTCCGACGTATTCAGCAAGGGCTTCATCTGTCCCAAGGGTGCGTCGCTTGGGTTGCTCGATGCCGACGCTGATCGTTTGCGCGCCCCGCGCGTCCGACGCGACGGCCGGCTGGTCCCGGCGACCTGGGCGGAGGCCTTCGCTGCCGCGGACGCCGGCATTACCCGTGCGATCCAGGCGTACGGACGGGACGCGGTGGCGCTCTATCTCGGCAACCCGACCGTGCACTCGCTCGCTGGCGGCCTCTACGCGGGGACGCTGCGCAAGGCGCTCGGGTCGCGCAACGTCTACACCGCCTCCACGCTCGACCAGATGCCCAAACACGTGGCCTGCGGGTACCTGTTCGGCCACATCCTCTCCATCCCCGTTCCGGATATCGATCGAACCGATTTCCTCCTGATCCTCGGCGCCGATCCGCACTCCTCGAATGGCAGCCTGTGGACCGTCCCCGACGTGCCGGGACGTTTGCGGGCGCTGCAAGCCCGCGGCGGGCGGGTCGTCGTGGTCGACCCCCGGTGCAGCCGAACAGCCAAGTCGGCCGACCAACATCTGCCGATCCGGCCGGGGACCGACGCGTTCCTACTGCTTGGGATGGCGCATGAGCTCTTCGCGGCCGACCTGGTTACGCTGGGCCGTCTTGCCGAGCACGTGACGGGCGTCGATGACGTGCGCGCGCTGGTCGCGCCCTTCGCGCCCGAGGCGGTGGCGTCGCGGTGCGGGATCGACGCCGCCATGATACGTGAGCTCGCGCACGAGTTGGCCGCCGCGCCCCGGGCCGCCGTGTACGGCCGCATCGGGACGACCACGGTGTTGCATGGGACGGTTACCAGCTGGCTCGTCGACGTGTTGAACGTACTCACCGGCAATCTCGACCGCGCCGGAGGAGCGATGTTCCCGCTACCCGCGACCAGTCGCCAGGGTCGGGGGAGCGGTCCAGGGTTCCAGATTGGACGGTGGCGCAGTCGGGTCCGAGGGCTACCCGAGGTCGCCGGAGAGTTTCCGGCGGTCACGCTGGCCGACGAGATCGAAACCCCTGGTGAGGGTCAGGTTCGTGCATTGATCACGTTCGCTGGAAACCCGGCGTCGTCGGTTCCCAACGCGGACCGTCTCGAGAGGGCGATCGGCACGTTGGACTTCATGGTCAGCGTCGACCCGTACGTCAACGAGACCACCCGCCACGCGGATGTGATCCTGCCCCCACCGCCGCTGAGTCAGGAGGCCCACTACGACCTCGCGTTCACCAACTTCGCCGTGCGCAACGTCGCAAACTTCTCACCGCCCGCGGCTCCGCTCGACGCTGGCCTGCGCGATGAAGGCGAGATCGTGCTGCGGCTCGCCGCGATCGCAGCCGGGCTCGGTCCCGACGCCGACGTCGTCACGATGGTCTCCGGTGAGTTGCGGAAGGCGCTGGCCCGGGTCAGTGCGGATGAGACGAGCCCGGTGTTTGGCCACTCGCCGGAGGCGCTGTGGGCCGCGCTCAGCGGTGACACCGCCGCCGAGCGGCAGCTCGATCTGCGCCTCCGGACCGGACCGTACGGGGACTGGTTCGGCGCGAAGCCGGAGGGGCTGTCACTATCCGTACTGCGGGAAAACCCGCACGGCGTGGATCTGGGACCGCTGAAGCCACGCGTCCCGGAGGTGTTACGAACGCCGTCGGGGATGATCGAGCTCTGCCCCGAACCCGTCGCCGTTGAGGTCCGCCGGCTGGGCGCGACGGCGCAGCCGGGGCACGAGTTCGTCGTCGTCGGCCGCCGCCATCTGCGCTCGAACAACTCGTGGATGCACAACGTTCCTACTTTGGTGAGGGGCAAGCCGTTGTGCACGGTCGCGGTAAACACCATGGACGCGAAACGTCTCGGGCTGGTGGCCGGCGGACTGGCCAGAGTGACGTCGCGAGTCGGGCGGGTCGAGCTGACTGTCGAGGTGACCGACGACATCGCACCGGGCGTCATCAGCATCCCCCACGGCTGGGGGCATGACCTGCCGGGTGTCGAACTGACGGTGGCGCGCGAGCAGGCCGGGGTGAACACCAACCGGCTCACCGACGATCTGAGCATCGACCCGCTCTCCGGCACCGCCGTCCTCAATGGAGTTCCGGTGGAACTCGCGCCCATATAGCAGGGAACCTCCACGTGAACACCTCCGGGCCCGTCAAGATCGCCACGATCATGAGCTGACAGTCGCACACGGCCGCCGATCATGACCTCCAGGTCATGATCGGCGCGATCTTGCGGTCGCGGTTCGTCGTGGCTATGGGCAAACTTCACCGACCTCGAGACCCTCTACGCCGCCGCCGGTCAACGCCAGCTCGAGCGCCAATGGGAGATGGCGCGAAGGATCGACCCGACGCTGCCGATGGAGCGACGAGTCGAGGCCTTGTGCCGGCAACGCGCGCAGATCCTAGAGTTACTTGCCCCGGTGGCCCGAGCGGCACAGCTGAGAGAGCCGTTCTCGCCGGAGCTGCGCGCGAATCGCGCCAAGCAGTACGACATCGCCAAGGCCGAGCTCGCCGACGTCTTCGACTCCGAGCTGCATGCCGCCGGTCCCGCCGCGGATGAACTGCTTTCCGCGCTGGTCGCCGCGACGACCTGGCCGGCGTGGTCAGCTCTGCGTGATGACCTCGACTTGGGCGTACAGGCGGCCCGGCAGGTCATGGCGCGAACGGTTCGCGCGCTCCTGTCCTCGACCGCTGCATAGGACGTTGCTTGCACCTACACTGCAGGTTCCCGCTCCGCGGGTCAGTCGGGTTCAGGGTGCTCCGTGACGCTCTGCAGGTACAGCGCCTCCCCGAGCTTCTCGATGAGGTCGAGCTGGGTCTCGAGGTAGTCGACGTGATGCTCCTCGTCGGCGAGGATGTTCTCGAACAGCCGGGCCGACGTCACATCACCGATCGAGCGCATGTACTCGATGCCTCGGCGCAGCCGGTCGACTGCCTCGATCTCTATCTTCATGTCGCACTCGAACATCTCTTTGACGTTCTCGCCGATGCGAAGCGGGAACAGCTTCTGATAGTTCGGCAGGCCTTCGAGGAAGAGGATCCGGTCGGTCAGGACCTCGGCGTGGCGCATCTCGTCGATGGACTCGGCGCGAGTGTGTTTGGCCAGCTTGGTCAGACCCCAGTTCTCCTGCATCCGGGCGTGCAGGAAGTACTGGTTGATCGCCGTCAGCTCGGCGGTCAGCTGCTCATTGAGGAACTCGATGACCCGCTCGTCACCCTGCATCTGGCAATGACCCCCTCGACAGGCCGCGATCGCTCGATCATCCGGCGCGACGGGGACAGCGTATGACGCGGCCGCCGGCTCAGGCGGCCAATGTCACGAGCGTGTCGGTCCGGTTCTCCTCATCGAGAAGATCACGGATGCGTTCGCCGCACGAGCCACAGCCCGTGCCGGCGCCGCATGCGTCGCCGACCGATTCCTCGGTACGGGCACCGCAACGGATCGCGTCGCGGAGTTCGCACTCGCGGACCCGTTCGCAGATGCAGACGTACATAGGTGACCCTCACTGTGCTTAGCCTTGCCTCAGTAAGGGTGCCCTAAAGCTCCTGATCAACACAAGGGCCCGCCCTGTGGCCCCCACCACCCTCCATGATCGCGACGATCATGATCTGAGCGTCGTCCGAAGGCCGCGATCAAGACCTCCAGGGCATGATCGCGGGGATCTTGGGGGGCGGGGGAGGAGGGTGGAGAGCGTCGCGATGTCGGCGGCGTGGCCGCGGTGGCCTGTGCTCGGCGTCTCCACGATCACTGGTACCCCCTCGGTCGCGGGGTGACTCAGTAGCTCCGCGAACGCGGCAAGGCCCAGCCCCCCGGCACCAATCGTCTGATGACGGTCGCGGAAGGACCCGCATGCATCCTGTGAGTCGTTCGCGTGAACCAGGGACAGCCGATCGGCTCCCACCGTTGCGACAAGGGTGTCGAGCGTCTCGGTCATTCCGCCCGGCCTGGCAACGTCGTGCCCGGCGGCCCACGCGTGACAGCTGTCGAAGCAGACACCGAGCCACGGGTGCCACTCGACCGCCTCGAAGTATCGGCCGAGATCCTCGACCCGCGCCGCGAGGCAGCGACCGCCGCCCGCGCTCGGCTCCACCAGAAGACGAGGAGCGTTCTCCGTGGCGGCCTGGTCCAACATCGGTAGCAGCACGTCCCGGAGCTGGCGAAACGCGGCCGCCTCGTGATGCTCGTCGACGGCGGAGCCGGCGTGGAACACCACTCCCCGCGCCCCGATCTGTGCACCGCGGCTGAGCCCATGCCTGAGCGTCGCGGCCGATCGCTCCACCGTGGCCGGTGTAGGCGAGCCGATGTTCACCAGGAGCGAGGCGTGGATGTACGACGGGACGGCCCGGGCCGCACATCCGGCGAGGAACGCCTCGTCCTGCGCGGGGTTCGGCTCACTCAGCGCCCAGCCCCTGGGATTGGAGACGAAGACCTGCACCGCCCCGGCCGCCGCTCTGTCCACATAGGGCAGTGCCGCCTTGGCCAGACCACCCGCCGCCGGCGCGTGCGCCCCGATCGGGCGGCTCAGGGCCACTCGCACCGGATTTCGACGCGCCCGCCGGGTTCGACCTGCTGCCCCGGATCTGGCCGCTGTTCGCGGACCCAGCCGAAGATCTTGCCGGGGTCGTTGCCCTGGACGTCGACCTGGAACCCCATGCCCTCCAACTGGCCGCGGGCATCGTTGCAGGGCAGGCCGATCACGCCTGGCATGGGCGTTCCGGGCGGCCCGTTCGCGACGACGAGGACCACCTTGACGCCCTGCGCCGAAGCCACGCCCTGCCCACCCGACGGGTTCTGTTCCAGCACCTGATCGCGTGGCTTGGACTGGTCGTCCCTGCGTTGAACCTCCACCTCGAAGCCCATCCCGCGCAGCTCGTTCTCGGCCTCGCCGAGCTGC
>JAXIPB010000278.1:0-15859 GCA_045403155.1 Micromonosporaceae bacterium | reverse complement strand
CCCCCCCCCCCCCCCCCGCCCCCCCACGCCCCGGCGCCCGCGGCATCCACCGCCCCCTTTACGGGGCGGGGTGTTACTCCGCGCCGCTGCCGGGGGGTGCGCTGACGGGGGTGCGCTGACGGGGGGTGCGCTGAGGGGAGGTGGGGTTAGTGGGCCCTGCGGGCGCCGGTGTAGTACTCGAAGAGCAGGCCGGCGGACGCGATCAGAATTCCGATGATGCCCACCGCGATCAGCCACCACATGAGGAAGACGAGCCCGATACCCGCGACCAATGACGCGAGCGCGATTCCGAACGGGTAGTAGCTGCCCGGGCTGAAGAATCCGATCTCGCCGGCACCGTCGGCGATATCGGCGTCGTCCCGATCCTCTGGGCGAAGATCGATCCGGCGTGCGACGAACCAGAAGTAGCCGCCGCACATGAGCGTGAGCACGCCGCACAGCCCCAGCGCGATGACCCCGACGTAGTCCGGTTTGCCACCGAACTCCTCGGCCGACCACCACCAGTAGACGCCGCCGGCCACGAAGAGGAACACCGTCAGAATGCCGAAGATCTTGTACTCGGTCCTCATCGAAGAGCCTCCGGCCTCATCCGCTCTGATTTTCAGCGTTGCGTTTGGTCGGGAATGGCGCCGTCGTGGTTGCCAGTGGAGCCTCCCCGATGGCCGCTAACGCCTGGGGCGTCGTCTGTCCCGCCGCCTTCGCCTCAAGAAACTGCGTGTATTTCTCCGGCGACACCGCTCGAAGCTCGAAACTCATCATCGAGTGGTAGCTGCCGCAGAGCTCGGCGCACCGGCCGACGTAGGCGCCCTCCTCGAGAATCGTGACCTCGAACTGATTGACGATATTCCCCGGGAACACGTCCCGCTTGAAGAGAAGTGCCGGAACCCAGAAGGAGTGGATGACGTCTGGCGAATGCTCCACGAAGCGGATCGTCTGGTTGGTGGGCAGCACAAGGACCGGGACGTAATCACTCGATCCGACGGTGTACACCGGCCGACCGTCCGGGCCCTCGGTGGTCGGGTAGGTGAACTTCCAGTTCCACCGGAACGCCTCGACGTTGACCACGACGTCCGGGTCGGCGCTGACCTTGTTGACGTCGGTCTGTACCACGGCCGTGTAATAGAACAGCACCGAAACGATCAAGAACGGGACCACCGAGTAGATCAGCTCGATGGGTAGGTTGTAGCGGGTCTGCGCGGGCAGTGCCTGGCCGCGTTTGCGGTACCGGATGATGCACCAGAAGATCAAGCCCCAAACGAAGAATCCAACCGCCAACGCCGCGACCGTCGAACCGATCCACAGGTCGAACATCCGCTGGCTCTGTTCGGTGATGCCACCACGGGGCCAGCCGAAATGAAACGCGTCCTCGACGGTGCACGCGCCGAGCAGCGCCAGCAGCGCGCCGCCCACCGCGGTGGCGGCGAAAATCCGTCGGGCCGCGACCCCGCGGCGACCGACCCGGCGCCGGCGGTCCGGCGAACCCCCTGCGACCACGTGCTCCTGCCTCCTCGTAGCAGCGCCAACGTGCCTGCGGTTGCCTCTCACGGTCAAGGTCATCTTCGCCGGAGGCGATCAACGTAGCCCCTTGGCGACGATCGCAGACTACTCGACCGGGCCCCTCCGCGATGGCCTGGGGTGGAGCGTGTCAGGCCGGCTCCGATCGCGCCAGATTGCTGGCTGATTCGCCTCCGCAGGCGTCGGCGCCGTGCTGCCTGATTCGCCTCCGCAGGCGTCGGCGAATTGCCACCTCAGCCGGACGATACCGTGGTCGTGTGGCTGCCACGCCCCGGTTCCGAGCGGGAAGCCCTCCCGACTCGGTCTTCCTCGACGCTGCAAGTGGTGCACCCCTGCACCCGGCGGCGCGCCAGGCGCTGCAGGCGGCTCTGGAGGACGGCTGGGCCGACCCGGGAAAGCTCTATACGCAGGCTCGGCGGGCTCGCCAGTTACTCGACGCCGCTCGGGCGGCAACAGCCGAGATCATCGGAGTACGGCCGGAGGAACTCACGCTTCACCCCAGTGGCACAGACGCGTGCCACCGCGCCGTGAACGGCGTTCTACAAGGTCGTCAACGGGCCGGCCGCATGCTCGTGCATTCGACAGTGGAGCACTCCGCGATTCTGTACGCCGCGGCGGCGCACGAGCGGTCCGGCGGTGCGACCACGCCGGTCGCGGTCGATCGCACCGGCCGGGTCGACCCCGACGAGTTCGCTGCCGCGGTATCGGCTCCCGGGGTTGCGACGGCGGTGCTGATGAGCGCCAACCACGAGGTGGGAACCCTCCAGCCCGTCGGTGACGTTGCCAAGGCATGCGCCGCGGCGGGGGTACCACTGATCGTGGACGCGGCCCAGTCGGTCGGCCGAGTACCCCTCCCCGAGGGTTGGTCGGTCCTCGCCGCCAGCGCCCGCAAGTGGGGTGGTCCGACCGGCGTGGGCGTACTGGCGGTGCAGCCCGGCGTGCGCTTCGCACCGGATGGGCAACATGGTGCGGGATGGCCGGCGGCGGTGTCGGTTCCGCTGGCCGTCGCCGCGGCGGCCGCGCTGCGAGCCGCCGACGACGAAGCGGCTAGCGAGGCAGCCCGGTTGAGCCGGCTGGTCGACCGGATCCGGGAAACGGTTGCGGCGACGATCCCCGACGTCGAGGTGGTCGGGCACCCGGTCGAGCGGCTGCCGCACCTGGTCACGTTCTCCTGCCTCTACCTCGATGGCGAGGTCCTGCTGCACGCGCTGGATCGACGCGGCTTCGCCGTCTCGTCGGGCTCGTCGTGCACCTCGTCCACGCTGCGCCCGAGTCATGTGCTGGAAGCCATGGGCGTGTTGTCGCACGGCAACGTCCGCGTCTCGCTGCACCGCGACGTCACGGAGGAGCAGGTGGACCGCTTTCTCGCTGAGTTGCCGGAGATCGTCTCCTCGCTGCGAACGAAGGCCGGGGTGGTCGAGCTGTGATTGCGCCCGACGAGTCGCTGGACTGCCGCGGCCAGCGTTGCCCCCTACCGGTGATCGAGCTGGCTCGACGACTCGGGGAACTACCGGTGGGGTCCGTGCTGCGGGTGCTCGCCGACGATCCGGCGGCCGGCGGCGACATCCGGGCCTGGTGCCGGCTGCGAGATCAGGAGTACGTCGGTGAGGCCACAGTGGACGGCACGCCCGCTCACGACGTTCGCCGCCTGCACTAACCCCCCCCATTTCTCGTCGATCCTGTCCTGGAGGTCGAGAGCGACGCGGTTGGGCGGCGCTCAGCTCATGATGACGGCGATCATGGGTATTGACTGTGATCACTCCGAGAGGAACGGGCGGACGTCGGCCGCGCACTCGTCGCCGTACGACTCCGCGAGACGCTTCGCGAAGATGTCGGGCCGCACCTCGTACTCCTGTGTGCCCACGGTCTCCAGCACCAGGGTGGCCAGCAGGGACCCGACCTGAGCGGAACGCTCCAAGGGCAGACCCCAGAGGCGAGCGGCGAGGAAGCCGGCGCGGAAGCCGTCGCCGACACCGGTCGGGTCGTATGCGCGAATCTCCTGCGCGACCGGCACATGGATCGGGTCGATCTCGCGTCCGGTGATGCGCACGCCGTCCTTACCCAGAGTCGTAAGGCGGATACCGACTCGATCGAGTACGTCGCCGTCGGAGAACCCGGTCTTCGACTCGAGCAGGTCCTTTTCATACTCATTGGTGATCAAATATGCCGCGCCGTCGATGAGTGTGCGGATCTCCTCACCCGACATGCGGGCGAGCTGCTGCGAGGGGTCGGCCGCGAACGCGTACCCCCGCTCCCGGCACTCCTCGGTGTGCCGCACCATCCCCAACGGGTCGTTCGGGCTGACGATCACCAGGTCAAGCCCGCCGAGCCGCCGGGCGACCGGCAACAGCTCGATATTGCGCGCCTCGCTCATCGCGCCGGCGTAGAACGAAGCGATCTGGCACATGTCGAGGTCGGTGGTGCAGACGAAGCGGGCCGTATGGGCGACCTCGCTGATGTGCACGGACTCGCAGTCGACGCCGTGGCGGTCGAGCCAGCCGCGGTAGTCGGTGTCGAAGTCTCCGCCCACCGCGCCCACGAGGGCGGGGCGCAGGCCGAGCATGGCCATGCCGAAGGCGATGTTCGCGCCGATGCCACCCCGGCGCACGACAAGATCGTCGACGAGGAACGAGAGCGAGACCTTGTGCAGTTGGTCGGCGAGGAGCTGCTCCGAGAATCGTCCCGGAAAGTGCATCAGGTGGTCGGTAGCGATCGAGCCGGTAACGGCGATCTTCATGTGCTGGCCCCAGGGCTAGGTCGTCAAACGGGCAGCGAAAGCGTAGCTTGGTCAGACGCGAGTTCCGCCGCTGGTGGAACCCCTCCGTCACCAAGATTGCAGTTTTGGTGTCTAAGGCAGCGGATTCCCGACATTCGACACCCAAACCGCGATCGTCGTACGGGGCGGGCGCGGCAAAACGGGCGCCCCGCTCATGTGAGCGAGGCGTCCGGCGTACAGCTAGCGGTCTGTCAGTGGAACGAGTCGCCGCAGGCGCACGAGCCCTGCGCGTTCGGGTTGTCGATGGTGAAGCCCTGGGCGTCGATCCGGTCCACGAAGTCGATCGTGGCGCCGGCCAGGTAGGGCGCGCTCATCCGGTCCATCACCACGCCGACCTTGCCCTCATCGGCCTCGTCGCCCTCGTCGGCCGAGCCATACCCTGAATCGACGTCATCCGGCACATCCTTCGTGCTGAATAGCGTCACGACGTCGCCATCGAGGTCGCGCTCGTCGAAGAACAGCTGGTAACGGAGGCCTGAGCAGCCGCCCGGCTGGACGGCGATGCGGAGCCGGAGGTCGTCGCGGCCCTCCTGGTCGAGCAGCGTCTTTGCCTTCCTCGCGGCCGTGGCCGTGAGGATGACGCCAGTGACGGTCCCGGTGGACTCAGAGGTCTGCGCACTGGTCACGATTGATGCTCCCTAACCGAAGGTCGTTTTCTACGCCGTGGGCAACGTGGTCCGCTGCGCCGGCATTCCCATGGTACGCACATCTGGCCCGCCGCCAACCCGCGCCCGCCCACCTGAGCTGGGCGCCCCTCGCGGATCTTGGATGATTCTCGGTGCGGGGGCGCCCGCGGATCATCCAAGATCGGCGGGCTGACGTGGACTCCACCGGCGGGCCACCCGGCCGGCCAACGCACGAAGGCCTTCGGCCGCGTGCGAGAGCGCCTCCTGCTCCCCGCTGTGATCCACGAGCGAGTACCACTCGGCAATGCCGGCCGCCAGCGCGGCGCCACGATCCAGGCCCACCCGGCCAGCCAGGACGACGCACGGCACGCCATGGTCGCGCGCCGCCGCGGCGACGCCGGCGACGACCTTTCCGCGCAGCGATTGGCTGTCGAAACTGCCCTCGCCCGTGATCACGAGGTCGCACTCGTCCAGCGCCGCATCGAGTCCGGCCAACCTTTGTACGAGGCCGATGCCGGACTCCCGCCGCCCGCCACAGGCGAGGATCGCCGCGCCGAGACCGCCCGCGGCCCCAGTCCCGGGAAGCGATGCCAGCGCGGGCGGGCATCTCAAGAGGTCGCGCTCGAGCACGGACGCGAAACGCGTCAACGCGGCATCGAGTAGGAGCACGTCGCTCTCCGACGCCCCCTTCTGGGGCCCGAACACGGCCGAGGCGCCGGTGGGGCCAGTCAGCGGGTTGTCGACGTCGGTCGCCGCCGCAAGGCGTACATCGCGAAGGCGCGGCACCCCACCAAGGCCGGCGCAGAGGGCGAGTGCGGCTCCTCCGTACGGCAAGGCATATCCGGCCTCATCCAGGGGTGCCGCGCCGAGGGCGGCCAGCATGCCGGCGCCGCCGTCGTTAGTCGCCGAACCACCCAGGCCGACCACGATGTCCCGTACGCCCGATTCGACGGCCGCCGCGATGAGGACGCCGACGCCGTACGACGTGGTCGATCTCGGATCGCGCTCGGCCGGATCAAGCAGATGCAGTCCGCATGCCTGCGCGCTTTCGATGTACGCCGCATCGCGAGCCACGAGTACCGACCCATCGACCGGCCGGCCCAATGGGTCGAACGTCGGCACCGGCACCAGCCAGCCACCGGCGGCACCGTGCACCACCTCGAGAAACCCGGGCCCGCCGTCGGACAGCGGTGTGGTCGTGATGTCGTCGCCCGGGGCCGCGGCCAGCCAACCCTCCGCGACGGCGCGCGCCGCCTCGACGGCGGTCAGCGTGCCGGCGAACTTGTCCGGGCACACAAGCACCCGCATGGGTGCCGAGTCTGCCAGGTCACACCCGTGGCCGCGGGCGCGTCGCGCTGGCTGTGGGACCATGGGAGCGTGACGACCTTCGCTGAACCGTCCGGTACCGCGGTCGCATTGCTCCTGCTTGGCCGGGGCAGCGACGCGTCCTCGGAGCGCGGCGTCGACTGCCCTGGCGACCTGCCGGCTCCCAGTGATCCAACGTTGGTGGGGCGGGCCTGGGCCGCCAAGAAAGCGTTGGGTGACCGCCTGTTTGTGCTCGGTCACCACTACCAGCGCGACGAGGTGATCCAATTCGCCGATGTCACCGGGGACTCATTCAAACTGGCCCGGGAGGCCGCCGCCCGGCCCGATGCGGAGTTCATCGTCTTCTGCGGCGTGCACTTCATGGCCGAGAGCGCCGACATCCTCACCTCGGACGCGCAGCGGGTGATCCTGCCCGACCTCGCCGCGGGCTGTTCGATGGCCGACATGGCCGCGATATCCCAGGTCGAGGCGGCCTGGGACGTGCTCGCCGACGCGGGGGTGGCCGGGTCGACCGTGCCCGTGACATACATGAACTCCACCGCCGCCATCAAGGGCTTCGTCGGGCGCAACGGCGGACTCGTCTGTACCTCATCCAATGCCAAGCGCGCGCTGAGCTGGGCATTCGAGCGCGGGCAGCGGGTGCTCTTCCTGCCCGACCAGCACCTCGGACGCAACACCGCGGTCCTGGACATGGGTTTCGACCTCGACGACTGCGTGCTCTACGACCCGCACAAGCCTGGCGGCGGGCTGACCGCGAAGCAGTTGCGCGAGGCGAGGGTGATCCTGTGGCGCGGTCACTGCTCGGTTCACGGCCGATTCACCCTTGACTGCGTCGAGGAGGTCCGCAACCGGGTGCCAGGAGTCAACGTCCTGGTGCATCCCGAGTGCCGCTACGAGGTCGTCACCGCGGCCGATGAGGTGGGTTCGACGGAGTACATCATCTCCACCATCAACGCGGCTCCGGCCGGATCGGCATGGGCGGTGGGTACGGAACTGAACCTCGTCCGCCGGCTCGCCAACGCGCACCCGGACAAGGAGATCATGTTCCTTGATCGGACCGTGTGCTACTGCTCCACAATGAACCGGATCGACCTCCCGCACCTCGTCTGGGCGCTCGAGGAGTTGATGGCCGGTCGGGTGCCCAACCAGATCACCGTCGACCCGCAGACCGCGCACGACGCTCGGGTGGCGCTCGACCAGATGCTCGCGCTGCCGCAGGAGGCCACGGAGCGACGAACCTGGTCGACGAGGTTCGTTGACTAGCTGAGTCGAACGGCACCGGACCTCTGTACGTGTGGAAGGTGCCGCGTCGATCGCCTCCGGCGAAAGTGCCGCGTTGATCGCCTCCGGCGAAGTCGAGTCGTCATCGGCTCTGCACGATCGGTAATCGGTTTGAGTCATCGGCGAGGTGCGACGGACATTCAGTCCGCTCGGTGTGTCGCGTGTGCACCACGACACTCCAGATGGGGCTATGCTTCCCCGGCGAGCCGAGCCAGACACGATATTCGAACCCGGCGCAGGTGACTGACGGTTACCACAATGCACCGCAAGGCATCGACCCGAGCCACTACGTCACAGTTCGCGGGAGGTTGCGTTGACCAACGACGTACAGGGCAACGTTCTCCTCGTGCACGGCGACACGCCGCTGCGTGGCGAGGTGCGTGTACGCGGCGCGAAGAACCTCGTATCGAAGGCGATGGTGGCCGCGCTACTGGGCGAGGGCCCGAGCCGCCTCCACGACGTACCCCGAATCCGCGACGTCGAGATCGTCCGAGGGCTGCTTGAACTGCACGGTGTACGGGTCAGCGACGGCGCCGAGCCGCATGAGCTCGTGCTCGATCCCACCAACGTCGAGCGGGCCAACGTCGACGAGATCAACGTGCACGCGGGCTCGAGCCGGATCCCGATCCTGTTCTGCGGCCCGCTGTTGCACCGTCTTGGGCACGCGTTCATTCCGGACCTCGGCGGGTGCCACATCGGTGACCGGCCGATCGACTTCCACCTCCAGGCGCTCCGGGAGTTCGGCGCTCAGGTAGACAAGACGCCGCAGGGGCTCGACATCACCGCGCCGGATGGGCTGCACGGCACCAAGTTCGACCTACCCTTCCCGAGCGTCGGCGCGACCGAACAGGTGCTGCTCACGGCCGTGCTCGCCGAGGGCGTGACGGAACTGCGCAACGCCGCCGTGGAGCCGGAGATCATCGACCTGATCTGCGTGCTGCAGAAGATGGGCGCCATCATCAAGGTGCATACCGACCGCGTCATCGAGATCGAGGGAGTGACGCGGCTGAGTGGGTATGCCCACCGCCCCATCCCGGATCGGATCGAGGCGGCGAGCTGGGGAGCGGCGGCGCTAGCGACCGGCGGCGACGTCTTGGTCCGGGGCGCCCGGCAGGCCGACATGATGACGTTCCTCAACGTGTTCCGGTCGATCGGTGGGCGGTTCGAGATCGAGGACGCAAGCTGCGGGCGTGCCGGGGGCGCTGCTGGGGTCGAGGGCGGGATCCGGTTCTGGCACCCGGGTGAGGAGCTGAACGCGGTGGCGCTCGAGACCGACGTGCACCCGGGGTTCATGACCGACTGGCAGCAGCCGATGGTCGTGGCACTCACCCAGGCGAACGGCCTTTCGATCGTGCACGAGACGGTGTACGAACGGCGCCTCGGATACACGGAGGCGCTCAACCAGATGGGTGCGACCATCCAGACGTATCGGGAGTGTCTCGGCGGCACCCCGTGCCGGTTTGGGCGGCGCAACTTCAAGCACTCGGCGGTGATCGCGGGGCCGAGCAAGCTGCACGCCGCCGACCTGGTGATCCCTGACCTGCGCGCCGGCTTCAGCCACCTCATCGCGGCGCTGGCCGCCGAGGGCACCTCCACGGTGTACGGCGTGAACCTGATCAACCGGGGATACGAGGACTTCGAGACGAAGCTGGCCGCTCTCGGCGCCCACATCGAGCGCCCCTAACTACCCCCCCCTAATTGCGCGCCGATCATGATTTGCAGGTCATGATCGGCGGCTCTCAGCGACGGTCAGGTCATGATCACGGCGATCTTGACTCGTGTTTCGCGATGGGTGCGGGCGCTAACACCTCTTGGGGTGGGTGTCGACGTTCGGTTACCCTTCACGGCGTGCCTTCGCTGTTTCGCCGCAAATCCGACGACCTCGTGACCGGCTCGGTCGACGAGGCGAATGCCGCCGCTGAGTCGGATGAGACGGTGGCCACGGTCGCCGACTCGCGCCCGCGGGGCTACACGCCAAGCAAGAAGGAACTCGGCAAGATCACGCCGAAACGGAAGGCCGGGGGCCGCGTTGCCGAGCCACCGCCAGCGAATCGGCGCGAAGCGCTGCGGCGGATGCGCCAGAAGCAGCGCGAGTCCCGTTCTGAGGCGCGCGCGGGGATGATGGCCGGCAAGGAGGAGTACCTCCTGCCCCGTGACAAGGGTCCGGAGCGGGCGCTGGTGCGCGACCTCGTGGATTCGCGCCGCAACGTGGCGACCTACTTCCTGCCCGGCGCGCTCATCGTCCTGCTCGGTTCGTCATCCGCGATGCCGCCGCAGGTCCGACTCGGCGCGAATCTCATGTGGTTCACACTTGCGCTAGCCGTGATCGTGGACAGCTTCCTGCTCAGCCGTCGGATCAAGAAGGCGGTCGTGGAGCGCTATCCAAACAGTGCCAAGCTTCCGCGCTCGCATTACTGGTACGCCATCATGCGCAGCCTGAGCTTCCGCCGGATGCGCATGCCCGCGCCACGGGTGAAACTCGGCGACACCGTCTAAGTCGCCCCGTCCCCCGCGTTCAAGATCTCCATGATCATGAGTTCAGCGTCGCCCAACGCGTCGATCATGACCTGCAGGTCATGATCGGCGGAATGGGGCACCACCGGCACCACCGGCACCACCGGCACCAAGGTCATCGCAACTGTCCGACACATGCCCCGGTCGGGCGCCGTGGACCCCGCGAGTGACGAACACGTGCCGCGCGGGCGCGGCGATCAACTCGGCGCGAGCCGCCTCGGTTCCGGCGGGGCGGAACTTGCGTACAGGCGGGCGATGACGTCCTCGATCTCGGGCTCCTGGACGGAGATGTCGCGCAGTTGCGCTACGGACGCGAGCCGGCCCACGAGCTCCCCCGCGGTCGTCGAGGCTCCGTCCAAAGTGAACGCGAGACGGCGCCCATCCGGCGATGTCGACTCGAGCGCCACGCCCGGCAGCGAAACCGAGCCGACCAAGGGCTCGTCCAATTCGACCACGACGCGACGCCTAGACCCGTAGCGCGAGTGCAGCGCGCCGAGCGTGCCGTCGTGAACGACGCGTCCATGGTCGATCACGACCAGCCGGCGGCAGAGGCGCTCGATGTCGGCGAGGTCGTGCGTCGTGAGCACCACCGTGGTGTCTCCGCGGTCACGGAGCTCGGTAAGGAACTCGCGCACGGCCTGCTTGCTCACCACGTCCAAGCCGATCGTCGGCTCATCGAGGAAGACCACCTCGGGCCCGTGCAGCAGCGCGATGGTCAGCTCGGATCGCATTCGTTGGCCCAGCGAAAGCTGCCGCACCGGTATGTCCATAAAGGAGTCCAGGTCCAACGACCGCCGGAACCGGGCGAGGCGCCGAGCGTGATCCACCGAGGGGACGCGCCAGATGTGTCGCGCCAGTTCGAATGAGTCCCGCAGCGGCAGGTCCCACCACAGCTGCGACCGGTTGCCGAAGACGACGCCGATCCGCGACGCCAGGCGGCGGCGTTGTGCGACCGGCACCAGCCCGCACACCCGGACCTCCCCGCTCGTGGGCATGAGCACGCCGGTCAACATCTTCAGCGTGGTCGACTTTCCGGCGCCGTTCGGGCCGAGGTAGCCCAGGAGCTCACCCCGCTCGACCTGGAGATCGACGCCGGCCACGGCCGCGATCGTCGACCGGGCCCAACGCAGCCGGCCGGTCCTGCGGGTGATCGTGAACTCCTTGCGGAGCCCGTGCACATCGATGACGTGTGGGGTCATGACCCCGTACTCCGGTAGTGCCTGATCCCAAACCTCCATATCAGGGCCGCTACGACGGCCGCCGCGACGGCCACGAGCGGCGACAGCCAGGACACCCAGGTCGGCAGCCCGAGCGGATCGGTGCGCCCGAGCACAACCAGCGACGGGTAGTATCCGACGAACGCGAACCCGAGCGAATACGCGAACACCTTCTGGAAGAATCCGCTGTAGACAGTGATCGGGTACGACGTAAAATCGCGGCCCCCGTACGTAAAGCCGTTCGCGAACTCGCCCGAATCGATCCACCAGAACGCCACCGTGGCCGTGCCCACGAAGATCGCACTGAAGAAGACCGCGCCGGCGAGCGGGCCCACGATCAGCATTACAAACCCCGACGGGCTCCAGGCGATGCCGGCCTGGGAGATCGCGAAGGCGAGCACAAACAGCGCGACCACGACGCGGCCGACGCGGCGGATCGTGAAGTCGAGAGTGACCAGTTGGCCAAGCACCGACAGCGGCCGGATAAGGGCCGCGTCCATGGTGCCGAGCCGGACGTAGGTGCGGATGCGCTCAATGTTGCCCACCGCGAGGTCGGCAATCGCGAAGGCGGTAGCGGAGAGTCCGAACATGACGAGGACCTCAAACGCCTTGAATCCGCCGAGGATGTCGGTGACCTGAAACATCGCCACGACGGCGACCACGTCGATCAGCGGGATGAGGGCATTCGTCGCCAGGTCGAGGGCGAACGAGGCCCGGTACGACGAATGACCGCGCACCTGCGCGCCAACCAGCCGCCGGTAGATGCCGAGGCGCCCGATCGGTCTGGACAGCTCAGCCACCCTGAATCACCAGCTTGCGTTCGGCGCGCCGCTGTACGTACCAGCAGAGCGCCAGCAGGACCGCTGCCCAGACCGCTTGCCCGGCGACGATTCCGAGCATTTGGACAGTGCTCCCGCGTTCTACGAGCACGTCAAGGGGCGCCTGGAGGATGGAGGGAAGGGGGGTCAGAATCCACACTCCCGCTACCAGCCACGGCCAGTCCTCGAAGAACCAGAGCGGAAACGCCAGCCCGGTGAGGAGAGACGACGCGAAGGCCCAGAAAAGGGTCACGCCGCGGACGTCCAGGAGCCAGAAACCGACCGCGTTGATCAGGTAACGGCAGCCGAAGCAGACCACGACCGCCAGCAACACTGACAGCGCGAATAGCGGATAGGTGAACCAACGCTGTGGCGTATAGAGGTCAAACGACAGAGAGCCGATGATCATTGGAACGAAAAATCGGGTCAACGACGCGTGCGCGGCCCGCCCGATGTCGGCCGCGAGATAGGCGATCACGGGATGAACGGGCCGAAGCAGATCCGCGACCACGTCACCTGTCCGGATCCGGTCACCTAGATCCGTCCAGCCCCAAAGCATCACCATGCCGAGGAGACCCTGTGACGCCCAGCAGTAGGTAGCCAGCTGTTCGGTCGAATACCCGGCCGGCTGACCATTGACGCTGCCCGCCGCCGCGGCGAGCAGGACGAAACAGCGCAGATAGCCAAAGACCGAGTTGGTGAAGATCGATGCCACGGTTGCCTGCCGATACGTGGCAAATCGCCGGAATCCCGCGACGGCGAGTGCGACCAATGTCGGTAATTGGCGGTATTGTCGGGCATCCGTCGACCGGCCTGCCGTGGCGAGATCGGCGCTCACGCCGTACCCTCCCTTCGCAGCCCGGCTTGGCGACTCTACTCACCGATACAGTGGACCGAGCGACACGCCACTCGCGACCATCACGGAACTGTCGATCGAGGTGACCGGAGTGACCGACGACCGCTATGACGAGCGGCCGGATCGGCCTGCGTGGGCAGCCGTGCCCACCATGCCGTGGTCACGCGTGAGGCCCGCCGAGCGGCGTGACTCCGGATCGGCTCCGTCCGGCCCTCGCGAGCGCGGTGAATCCGATTGGGAACGCGACCGGGACAACGAGGAGAACCGCGGGCGCGCCCGGGTTTCCGACGATGAGGGCTACCGACCACGCCGAGCGGCGCCCGACGAGGAAAATGACCGGGAGGAGTTCGCCAGACACGACGCGCCGATCTCGCCGGCGACGTCGGCCGAGGCACGGGTCGAGTACGTCGAGGTCGCGCCCGAGGAGCCGTTGGCGGATCCCGAACAGGCACTGGCCGCGGTAAAGATCGGTTTCGATCCGACCACCCTCCATGAGCTACCCGAGAACGTCTACGAGCTCTATCGAATCCGCGACTCACTCACGGCGAAGATCGACACGTCGGCCGACAACGCCGGCCGCGCGCGCCTGCTCGGCCTGCGAGCCGTGGCGAGTCGCATGGTCGGCGATCTCCGCGCCGCGCTGGGTGACGCGAAGATGGCGCTCGGCCACGCCGAGGCCACGGGCCAGCTCCGGCGCATCTCCGTCGCCCAGGCCCGCCTGGCCAATATTCTGGTACGGCTTGGCGAGCTCGACGAGGCGGATCGCCTCTTCACGCTGGCCAACTCGCCGGAGCTGCCGGACCGGCTGCGGGCAACCATTCACCACTACGCCGGCAAGTGCGCGTTCGAACTGGACCGCTATATCGAAGCCTGCCAACACTTTGAAAAGGCGCTGGAGCTGCGTCGTGACGGTGATCCAGAGCTCGTCGCGGCGACCGAGGTGGCACTCGACGCGCTGTTCAGCAGGGTGGCCGAGCGCGGTTGGGGACCCTATCCCCGTAGCCGTGATGAGATCCTCCTGACCCACCGGCCGCCAACGCCCGCGTTCGATGAGCGGTACGACCGCTGGGGGTATCAGGGACCGGATGGAGGCTGGCCGATAGGCCCGCAGTTCGCCGACGTCCAGCCCTTCCGCGATGGTGTGGCGTGGGTCCGCCCCGTCGGCATTGAGACCTGGGGGTTGATCGACGAGGCGGGCCAGCTGCTGATAGACCCGCGGGCCGGTTACCTCGGCGTGGGTAGCTTTTCCGACGGCCTCGCCTGGGTGTCCCGCGACGGGCAGGCCGGTTGGTTCGCGATCGACAAGTCCAATCGGGTCGTGATCCAGTCGGGCTTCGACGACGTACGGCCCTTCCGGCGGGGCATCGCGATCATCCGGCATGCCGGAAAGTGGGGCGCGGTTGAGAAGAACGGCCGGTTGGCGGTGCAGTTCGCCTTCGACGCTTTCGCGACTGGCCTGGCCGATGGCCGATACGTCGAGGGCTTCACGGATGAGGGGCTGGCGATCGTCGAGGCCGGTGGACGTAAGGGCGTCATCGACCGGAGCGGCCGGGTGCTCGTGCCCATCGCCTACCCGACGGTGGTTATCCATCCAGTGGCTTTCCTCTACACCGACGCCAACCATCGGTGGGGGGCCATCGCTCGCAACGGTCAGCCGTTGGTCAACCCGATGCACGCGAGCCGCAAGGCGGTCAGCGACGAACTCGAGCAGATGCTGGCCGACACCCGCCCGATGCTCTGACGCCCCGCAACCCCGTGGGCCGCCCCGGATAGGGTCGAGCCATGGAGTTTCGTCACTTGGGCCGATCGGGGATGCTCGTCAGCGAGATCTCGTACGGCAACTGGATCACCCACGGTTCTCAGGTTGAGGAGGAAGCCGCGACGGCCTGCGTGCGGGCCGCCCTCGATCTCGGCATCACGACCTTCGACACCGCCGACGTCTACGCGGGCACCAAGGCTGAGGCCGTACTCGGCCGAGCGTTGGCCGGCGAGCGCCGAGAAGGGCTGGAGATCTTCACGAAGGTCTACTGGCCCACGGGTCCCGGACGCAATGACCGGGGACTGTCCCGCAAGCACATCATGGAATCCATCAACGGCTCGCTCCGGCGGCTCCAGACCGACTACGTCGACCTATACCAGGCGCACCGCTACGACAACGAGGCCCCGCTCGAGGAGACGATGGAAGCATTCGCCGACATCGTGCACGCCGGCAAGGCGCTCTACATTGGAGTTTCGGAGTGGCGGGCCGAGGAAATCCGCGCCGCCCACGCGCTGGCCCGCGATTTGAAGATCCAGCTCGTGTCGAATCAGCCCCGGTACTCGATGCTCTGGCGGGTCATTGAGGCCGAGGTGATCCCAACGTGCGAGGAGCTGGGGATCGGGCAGGTGGTCTTCTCGCCGCTAGCGCAGGGCGTGCTCACCGGCAAGTACCGGCCCGGCCAGCCGCCACCCGAGGGATCGCGCGCCACGGACGAGAAATCGGGGGCCCTCTTCATCCGCCCGTGGATCACCGAAGACAAGCTCGCCGCGGTGCAACAGCTCGAGCCGGTCGCCGACCAAGCTGGCCTCACCATGGCGCAGCTCGCGATCGCCTGGGTCCTGCAGAATCCCAATGTCTCGTCGGCGATCGTTGGCGCCACCCGGCCGGAACAGCTCCAGGACAACGCCAAGGCCGCCGGCGTCAAGCTCGATGCCGACCTCCTGAAGTCGATCGACGAGATCTTGAACCCCATCGTGGAACGCGACCCCGCCAAGACCGAGAGCACCTCCCACCGCCCGTAAGCCACAAAGATCTTGGGTTAGCGCCAGAATTGGAGGAGGTTGCGGCCTTCGACGATGAGCCAGGGCGGCAGGCCTATCAGGTCGGAGATGGAGTAGACGACGTCGAAGAAGATCCGGCCGACCGTGGGTTCGAAGATGAGCACGAAGAG
>JAXIPB010000317.1:0-10279 GCA_045403155.1 Micromonosporaceae bacterium | reverse complement strand
CCGCCCGAAGGCGAAGTACGCCGTGAACGGCAGGAGGAGGAACAGGATCCGGGACATCCCGGATCCGTCGCCCGCCGCGATCGCCACAAACAGCCCGAAGCGGGTCACCAGCACCGCGGCGGCGGGCCACCTGGGTGTGCCATTAGGAAACCGGCGCCGCTCGAAGAAGTCGAGCGCCGCCGCGGCGGCGAGTCCGCCGACGAAGAGCCACGGTCGAGCATCGCCCAGGCCGGCGAGCCCGGCATACACGCCGGCGAGCAGCACCGCGACATACAGGACGGGTGCGACCCATGGCACGGGCGGGGACACCCCTGCAGGCTACGCCGCGGACGTTGGCCGGGGGAACGGTCGATCGGCACGTGCCGGTCGGCACGGATACGTGGTGTCGCGGCACCCGTCGCTGGGCACTTCTGCGGCCGCGCGCGGGGCTTCTATGGTCCGGGCCATGACATTTCTCGTACGGCTCGGAGCCATCTGTGGCGTGCTGTCGGCGCTGTGCATCGCGGTGCCGGGGGCCATCGAGGTCGCGACCGGCGAAACCCTTGCCACCAGCCTGGTTCTCGGTGCCTCACCCGCGTTGGCCCTACCCCTGCTGATATCTCTCCACATTGGTCAGATGCGGCCCGCCGGCCGCCTCGGCAACGTCGGGTTCGCCGTCAACGTCGTGGGCCTCGGTCTGTTCGGCGGCGCAGCGTACGCCCTCAACGTCGTACTCTTCCCGCTGCTCCCTACGATCGGGGACGACCTCGCCGTCTCGACGCGGCTCGCGTTGCTGGTCAGCGCGGCCGTGTTCGTCGCCGGTGTCATCATCTTCGGCGCGGCGATGCTCCGGGCCCGGGTGTACCCGCGGGTGCCGGTGTGGCTCTACCTGCTCGGGTTCCCGCCTTTCGCGCTCGCCGCTCGCCTGCCCGACAGCGCCCTGACCAGTCTTCTGCACGTCCTCGTCGGGGTGGCCCTGAGCTGGCTCGCGGTGTCAGTCTGGAGCCTGGCCTCACGGGTAGAGGCGGACGCGATGTCGGAGGGGCTGGGCGGATCATGGGTGCCCGCTGGTACGGCGTAGGCGGGGCTCGCCTGCGGAAGGCTGTGTCGGCGCGCACGACGAATCTGACCCTGCTGGTCTGCCTGATTCTCGTCTTCGCCACCGGCGTCGGCGCGGTCGCGACGGGATCGGCGCGCGGCCGCTGGATCGTGATCGCGCACGGCGTCGTCGCGATCGCCGTCATCCTGCTGATCCCCTGGAAGAGCATCGTGGTCCGGCGCGGCCTGCGACGTAGGCGAGTCAGCCGATGGGCGTCGCTGCTGCTGGCGCTGTTGGTCGTGTCGGTGCTGGCGGCCGGCCTCGTGTCGGCCACGGGCCTCGTGCGCGAGGTCGGCGGCTACCTGGTCATGTGGCTGCACATCGCGCTGGCGCTCATCCTGGTCCCGTTGCTGCTGTGGCACGTCATCGCGCGATCGACGCGCCCGCGCCGTACCGATGTGTCCCGCCGCACGGCGCTGCGGTGGGGCGTCCTCGCCGTACTGGCGACGGCTGGCTACGTGGTGGCCGAGTCGGCCATTCGCCTGACCGGCGCGCCCGGTGCACGGCGGCGATTCACCGGCTCGCACGAGCTCGGTTCGTTCGACCCGGAACGGATGCCGGTGACGAGTTGGCTCGACGATAAGGTCCCGACCGTCGATCCTGCCCAGTGGCGCCTGGTCATCGTTGATGGCGGCGGCCGACGCGAGCTGACTTTGGCGGAGTTGGGTGGCGGCGAGGCGCAACTCCGGGCGACCCTCGACTGCACCTCCGGTTGGTACGCCCACCAGGACTGGTCCGGGGTCCCGGTCTCGTCACTGGTGCGCGTTACGGCAGAGGCGCGCAGCCTCTTCGTGCATTCGGCTTCCGGGTACTGGGTGCGATTCCCGGTCGAGGACCTCGGCCATCTGCTGCTGGCGACGCAGGTCGGCGGTCGAGCGTTGAGCTCGGGTCACGGCTTTCCGGCTCGCCTGGTCGCACCGGGCCGGCGTGGGTTCTGGTGGGTCAAGTGGGTGGACCGGCTCGAACTGCAACCCACGCCGGCCTGGTGGCAGCCACCCTTCCCGGTCACCTAGGCCCTACGTCAAGATCCACGCAGGGGTTCAACACTCGCCCACTCGGTCCGGCGGAATTCGGGCAAGTGTCGAACACTCGTCGGGAGGCGGCGGGCGTTCTGGAAAACTCTCCAGGAGCGTTGTTGAATCCGGCCGCGCCTGTTCGTCGGGTAGGCAGAGGTCACACACCGATGAAGGAGGATCCGATGCCCCAGTACGGAATCTTGATCTACTCGCCGGCGCCGGCCGACCCCATGGCCATCACGCCCGACTACCTGGAGTTGCTCGACCGCTACCCGGCCCAGGTCGAGGAGCTCGGCGGCGAGGCCGTCACCGGATTCGCGCTGCAGAGCAGTACCACGGCCACGTCGATCCGCGGCGACGTCATCACGGACGGCCCGTTCATCGAGGCCAAGGAGGTCGTCGCCGGGTTCTTCATCCTGGAGGCGCCCAACCTGGATGTCGCCCTTCAGATCGCCAAGCTCAACCCGGCCACGCGGGATGGTGGCGTCGAGGTCCGGCCGCTGTTCACGCCGCCGGACGAGTGAGCACCGGCGACAGCGTCGAGCGCGCCACGGTCGAACGCGCGGTGGCGGACGCGCACCGTCGCGAGTGGGCATTCGTGCTCGCCGCGACGGCGCGCGTCGCCGGCGACTTCGACATCGCAGAGGAGTGTGTCCAGGACGCCTATATCGCTGCGCTGGATACGTGGGCCCGTGACGGCGTACCAAACAAGCCCGGCGCCTGGCTCACCGCCACGGCGAAACGCAAGGCGCTCGACGTGCTGCGACGGGAAAAGGTGTTCCGGTCGAAGATGCCGCTCCTCGTCGAGCCGGTTGACGCGGAGCCGGACGAGGCCGAGATGGATGAGACCGACGAAGACGCCATTCCCGACGACCGCTTACGCCTTATCTTCACGTGTTGCCATCCCGCGCTGGCGCGGGAGGCGCAGGTGGCGCTGACCCTGCGGCTCGTATGCGGGGTGAGCACCGGCGACATCGCCAAGGCGTTCCTCGTCTCGGAAACAACGATGGCCGCGCGGGTGACCCGGGCCAAGAAGAAGATCTCCGCGGCCCAGATCCCGTACCGGGTGCCAGGCGCCAGCGAGCTTCCCGAGCGGCTGGACGCGGTGCTGACCGTCATCCATCTGCTCTTCACGACCGGGCACACGGCGCCGTCCGGTACGGAGCTGGTCCGCGCCGACCTGGTGGACCGTGCCCTGAGCCTGACCCGCATGCTCCTGGCCCTCATGCCCGACGAGCCGGAGGTCCGGGGGCTTCTCGCACTGATGGTGGTCACCGACGCGCGCCGGACCACGCGTACCGACGCCGATGGCCGGTTGCTCGTGCTCGAAGACCAGGACCGGTCCGCCTGGGACCGGGTCGCCATCGAGGATGGTCACCGTCTGGTCGTGGACGCGTTCCGTACCGGGCGCGTCGGACGGTACGCGCTTCAGGCGGCCATCGCCTCGCTGCATGCCTTGGCGTCCAGCTATGACACGACCGACTGGCCCCAGGTGCTTCGGCTCTACGACGAGCTGCTGCAGGTCTGGCCGTCGCCGGTCGTCGCGCTCAACCGGGCCGTGGCGCTCTCGATGGTACGGGGACCCGACGCTGCCCTGGATGAGATCGAGGTCCTGGAGCGCGACGGCCGCCTCGCCGAGTACCACTATCTTCCGGCCGTCAAAGCCGACCTGCTGCGTCGTCTCGACCGTCACCGGGAGGCGGCGGTGGCGTACCGCGCGGCGCTGGACCTCGCGGACAACGAGGCCGAGCGGGCATTCCTCGCGGTCCGTCTCGCCGAGGCTGTGAATTCTGGCTCCGGTGGTTCGTCGGAAGGCTAGACCACGCGGTCACTGCTTCGGCTTGCGTCGCGTGACGGCGACGCCAGCAAGGCACAAGACGCCACCCAGCAGGGTGAGCCAGCCCGGTACCTCGCCCAGCAGCAGCCACGACATCAGCACCACGATGGCCGGCACCGCATAGGTTGTGGCGCCCATTTTCCCGGCGGTGGTACGCGCGAGCGCGTAGCTCCAAGTGGTGAACGCCAATGCGCTCGGGACGAGGCCGAGGTAGACCATGTTGGCGGTGGCGCCAGCCGACGCGTTCCGGACGCCGTCGACGAGTTGCGCGCTGAAGGGCAGGCACGCGAGCGTGGCGACGAGGCAGCTGAACGCGGTGACCTGTAGTGCGGATGCGTGCCGCAGGGCCGGTTTTTGGGCCACCACGCCGCACGCGTAGCCGATCGCGGCGACCACGCAGGCCAGTACGCCGAGGACCGGTGCTTCGCCGCTGCCAGATTGGGAGTAGCCGACGAGGACCGCGCCGGCGAACGCGACTGCCATGCCGGCCACCAACGGGCGGGGCAGACCCTCGCGCAACAGCCTCGCGCTGAGCAGGGCGATGAGGACCGGCCCGATGCCTATCACCATCGCCGCGGTGCCGGCGTCGACTCGCTGCTCGGCCCAGTTCAGCGCGACCATATACAGCCCGAACCACAACAGTCCGCCGATCAGGATGCCGGGCCAGGCCCGACGATCGGGCAAACCCTCGCCGCGTACCAGCAACAGGGCCATCACCGCGACGGTGGCCACCAGCATCCGACCCAACGCCAACGCACCCGGCGTGTAGTCGTGGCCGGCGCTGCGAATCGCGACGAACGCGGACGCCCAAGCCAGCACCGTCGTCGCGACGGCGGCAAGCGTGCGCCAATCGGTGACAGCACGTTGTGCGATCGTGGTCTCTGTCATCACGCCCTCCCAAACGCCCCCACGCTAGCCGGCCGAGGGCGAGAATGGCCGGTGCGGCGACCACGACGTCCGATATTCGCTAGGCACGACGTAGCCAGAGCGATGAAGGCGGTTCGTGGTCCGTCTCGCTGAGGCTGTTGATTCTGGCTCCGGTCGTTCGTCGGAAGGGTAGACGACGACCGACCAGAGGAGACTTCGATGAACGCGACCCACGCAGCCCGGGCGACCCGGCGAGACTGGCTGGGGCTGGCAATACTGGCCCCGCCCACTCTGCTGCTGTCCCTGGACGTCAGCGTGCTGTACCTGGCGCTACCGCACCTGAGCACGGATCTGGGCGCTGACAGCACACAGCAACTGTGGATCCTGGACATCTACTCGTTCATGCTGGCCGGGTTCCTGGTGACAATGGGTACGCTCGGCGACCGCATCGGCCGCCGCCGGCTTCTGCTGATCGGAGCCATCGCGTTCGGGGCCACCTCGGTCGTGGCCGCGTACGCGTCCAGTCCCGGCATGCTGATCGCCGCCCGGGCGCTGCTCGGGATCGCCGGCGCCACGCTCATGCCCTCGACGATGGCGTTGATCCGCAACATGTTCCGCGACCCGAAGCAGATGGCCGCCGCGATCGGCATCTGGTTCGCCTGCTTCATGGGCGGCATGACGCTGGGCCCGCTGGTCGGCGGCGCGCTGCTGTCCACGTTCTGGTGGGGTTCGGCCTTCCTGCTCGGCGTGCCGTTCATGGTGCTGCTGCTTGTGGCCGGGCCGGCGCTGCTGCCGGAGTACCGGGACACCGCGGCCGGCCGGCTCGACCTGACCAGCGTTGCCCTGTCCCTCGCCGGGATCCTGCCGGTCATCTATGGGCTCAAGGAGATCGCGCGCAACGGCGTGCATGCGGTGCCGGTCCTCGCCGTCGCGGTCGGCCTGCTGGTGGGCGTGGCCTTCGTACGGCGGCAGCGCCGGCTGACCAGCCCGCTGCTGGACCTTCGGCTGTTCGCCAACCGCTCATTCAGTAGCGCGCTCGCGATGATGCTGGCCACCGGCATCGTCATGGCCGGCGTCTCGCTCATGTCGACCCTGTACCTGCAATCCGTACGAGGGCTGTCTCCACTACAGGCTGGGCTCTGGCTGATCCCGCAGAACGTGGCGATGGCTCTGGGAATGGTGGTCAGCCCGGGGCTGGCCCAGCGGATCCGCCCGGCGTACCTGATGGCGGGCGGCATGCTGGTCGCCGGGTTTGGGCTGCTCGTGCAGACCCGTACCGGTACCGATGGCGGTGTCGCGGCGGTGGTCGTCGGTCTTACCCTCGCCGGCCTGGGCATCTCACCCGCGATGGCGCTCACGATGAACCTGATCCTCGGTTCCGCCCCGCCCGAGAAGGCCGGATCCGCGGCGTCGATCTCGGAGACAAGTGGCGAGTTCGGGGTCGCGGTCGGCGTCGCGTCACTGGGCAGCCTCGCCACCGTGGTGTACGGTGCCCGACTCACCGTCCCCGCGGGAACCCCCGCCGCCGCAGAGGAAGCCGCTCGCCAGGGCATCACCGCCGCCGCCAGGGCCGCCCAGCATCTGCCCGGCTCGCTCGGTGCCGAGCTGCTCGACGCCGCCCGTACCGCCTTCACCGCCGGGCTCACCACAGTTGCCGGCGTCGGCGCCGCGGTGTTCATTGCGCTCGCGTTCCTTGCCGCGGTCGCGTTCCGCAACGTGCCCTCGGCCGGGACCACGCCCGAGGTCCTAATCGACGAGGACGACTCGCTGTTCTCACCCGTGTCCGCTGCCGTGTGAGCAATCTGCATAAGTCCCCGGTGCGGGGACGAGCCGGGAATTGTCGGCATCCGTCGTCGTGACCCATGATCACCGGTCTGCGGTGCACCGCGAGCGACAGCCACGACCGGTGATCATGGGGTCGGTGAGCTATCAGGTGTCACCGCCTTCGTCCCGGCTACCACTACCAACCGTTGTCGCCTCGCAAAGGGGGCGAGGGAGTACTCCGGCTGAGGCGATCGAATGCGTCGATTCGCAGCGATGCAACCAGCGATGGCCCGTGGGAGATCCGGGTGTGGCCGACCTCCCTTGGCCGGCCACACTCACCGTCCGTTAGACGTTGACGACTACGCCACCGCTGAATGCGGAGTCGTGTAGCTCCAGCTTGACGATCTTCGCGCCCTTCGGGATGTCGAAGATCACGATGCCGCTGACGGAGTTGCCGGGGTTGATGTCTTCGAGGAACGCGTTGCTCTCCTCGCCAAGGTAGATACCAGCTTCGCCGTCGGCGTCGTACCTCTGGCCGGCCGCGTTATAGGCGTACTGGTTGGAGTCGCTAAAAGTGCGCGCCTCGTCGCCGATGTTCTTGACTTTGATGTAGACCTTGCAGAACTGGCCCTGCGCCTTCTTGATCAGGAAACCTGAGCCGACCTGCGATACTCCGCACTGCACCTTTGTGACGGTGAACTCGAACTTCCCATCGCGCGCCGGCTGGTTCAGGCCGACCGCAACGGGTGCGGGGTCATCGTTGCCAGGCGGCGTGGTCTCTGGACCTGGGTCGCTGGCGCCAGGGTTCGCGCCGCCTGCGGGGTTGGTTTCCAAGCCTGTAGGCAGGCTCCTGGCGGCGTCGTTGACGGCAGTTCCTACCACGGCAATGCAGGCGACCACGCCGCCGCACAGCACGAGCACCACGGCGGCGACGATGCCGATGATCAGCGGGGCCTTGCTCTTCTTCTTGGGTGGAGCGTATTGAGTTTGCGGCGGTACGGATGGATCGCCGGGGACGATCGGAACTGGCTGAGACATTGGTGCACCTCCGGGGGTGGGGGCGGATGATCCGCCGCGGTAGCGAATGCGGTCTTTGCCCGTTGCTGGGTATTGCTGGGAAAGACTGGAAGAACCGTACAGCGACGGTACGACAAGACCGTTCTCTCCAGAAGGGGCAGCGCTGATTTCCCGTTCAGCCCGGCGCGCGCAGCTAGAGTCCGGCTACCGATCGCGATGATTCATGACGAAATGTGGCCGGTTGGGCGCGGGCCGCCGGCGACTGGCGGAGCATGTTCGCTGACCATGGGATATAAGGCTGTCTATCCCGAGGAAGTGATCAGCGGACATCGGGCGTCAGCTGCCTAACCGAAATGATCTTGGTTTCAGTCATTGAGCCGCTGAGTGGTGGCTCACGGCGCATGACCGCCAAGAATCTTGCTTCGATATGCCTCTCAATGAGACATTCCGGTAACGGCTGGTGACACTGCGCATCCCGTTAGGCCAGGGTGTTCCCGTTGGCCGCGGTGAGCCCGGTACGACCCGAGCGTCGTCGGGATTGGTGGCGACGGGGTGGTTGTGGTCAGTTCACGTCCCACTCGGTGGCGAGTAACCCGAGAATGACCTCATCAGCGAAGTCCCCATTCACCCATGCCGAGCGGCGCAGGGTGCCTTCGGGCACGAACCCTGCCTGGGTGGCTGCTCGTATCATCGCGGTGTTGTCGGCCAGCGTCTCGACCTGCAACCGATGCAGGCCGCGGATCACGAGGCCGTACTGGCACAGCACCCGGACGACGTCGGTGCCCAGCCCGCGGCCGCGGAAGGCTGGCCGCAGCGAGATGCCGAGGTGAGCGGTTCGGTTATGCAGGTCGATGCCCCATAACAGGGCCTCGCCGACCAGTTCATTATCGACGAGGTGCACGACCGAAAAGCATGCGGCATCGTCGGTGGGGCCGGAGACTGTATATGGCGACGCGGCGGAGCCGGGTGCGATAGGGCGCCACGGACGGGAGTCGGCCTTTGACCTGGTCGCGACGTCGTCGTAGAGCTCGGCTTGCAGGACGGGGACGTCGGTTTCGTGTCGGGCCCGCAGCCCGATCTTGTCACCACGGAGCATGCCGCATTCCTACCCGACGCGATCTATCGTGATCAACCTAGTTGTTCGCGGGCTCTACTCGGGCGAGGTCCTGATCCCGTCAGGTGGTGCGGCTGTATTCGTGGTGGAGCAGAACAAGAGCGGCGGCGACGATGGCGCCGATGCGCCAGGGACACAGGCTGATCCGTCGTAGCGCCTTGAACGTGGTCTTGAGCAGCGAGTTCGCCCGTTCGGCCTGGGAGCGCAGGTGGGCGTGGATCAGGTTGGCGGTCTTCTGGTCATCGGTGAGCCGGCCACCGGCGGGTTGCTTGATCGGGATGCGGACCGTCGTCGCTTCGCCCTCGTAGCCCAGGTCGGCCAGGCAGGGCAGGCGGGCAGCGGCGATGGCGATCACGGGCAGAACGTTGTGTTGACGTATGCACGTGGTGTCGTGCTCACGGCCTGGCCGCACGTCGGAGGTCCACAGCGGCCACCCGTCGGGGGCAGAGACGACCTGGATGTTGCCGCCGTGGTGGTGATGCTTGCCCGACCACCACAGGTCTACGCCGGGTGTCGGGCCCGGCGTGGCCACCCGATCGGTAGCGATCAGCGTGCCGTCGAGGTTGACGTGGCTGTAGCCTGCAGCCTTCGCTGCCAGCAGCGCCCCGTGCAGGCTCGGGCGGTGTGCAGCGAGCACGCCGATGCCTTCGTGCAGGTACCGGTAGGCCGTGGAGGTGCCGATCGTGTTGTCCGTGGCCAATTGCGCCACTCGTGTGCCGTCGAGGAACCAGCGCAGTAGGAGCACGGCCTGGGCGAAGCAGCCCAGCGTACGGCGGCCGCTACGGGTGCCTCGTCGCTGGCGTTCGGCGCGTAGCAGGTTGGACAGGAACAGCACGGTCTCCTCGCGCGCAGAGAGTACGGCCGTGTATGTGACACTGGCAGCCACGCAGCCCCCATGAAGTTGATCTGTGGTAGGACCAGCGTTCATACCGGGGTTCTGCGTCTTTCTGTTACACCGCAAAGGATTCGGCGTGTCGCGACCGCCCGACCCACGACTACATGCTGTCACCACCCGTTACCGGGAATAGCTCAGTGAGACCGTAATTCTGATTGGCGGATGGGCATCGGCTGCTCTTCTAGCGGTCGTCGAGGCCTACGAAAGCGCGACCTATCGGCAGGATAGGGCGAATCTCGAGAACTATTGGCGGGCTCGTGAGCAACGGCCCTCAATCGGCCCTCCGAATATGCGGCCGTAGTCACTCAGTTGGCCACTCACGCGCGACACCTCATTCGACAGGCGGCTGGCCAAATCTCCCCGCAACCTAGGGCGTCGTCCACGGCACCGGCTCGGTGTCGGCCACCAGACCGGTTGTTCGTAGTCGAGACGTGTACTCTCCCCGGTAGCCGAGGACGCGCAGGATGACTAGCTCAAGGTACCAGAGCGCAAGTGTCCAAGTATCGGCCAGCTCGTCGTGCTCGGGCCACTCTGGATCCCGGATCGACTTTGGTGGATGCATGAGTCGATTACGCATCCAAAAGACGATCTCAGGACCCTGCATCGCTGGATAGCCTAGGCTGCGCACGCGGGCTGCCAACGCCGTGAAGCTGGTCGGAATCTCCGTTGGAATGCCAGCCCACCTCAGAAG
>JAXIPB010000294.1:0-22420 GCA_045403155.1 Micromonosporaceae bacterium | reverse complement strand
CGGCCACACCGACGTCGATGAACTCCTGATTCTGTGTCGTTGGCACCATTCCAGAGTCCACGAAGGACACTGGCGGATCGAACTCCACCCCACCACCGGCGAAGTCCACGTCTACCGCCCCAACGGCCAACCCTACGAACTCGGACCGTCGCAACCCTTCACCGGACCGAACACAAGACGCGGCGACCCCGGACACGACGATCACGGAACCGGCCCTCCGAACCGAAGCCCTTGACGGCGAAGGATAAGAATGAGCGCGTCCGGGGATCGTTCGGCGACAGGAGCTTGGTGAGAACCAATGTTGACTCGCCGGATTCGCGCTGCACTACCTCGGTCAGACGCCAGCCGCACCTTCCATAGAAACCAGCCGCGAGGCCGGTCGCGACCCACGCTCGCGTGATGCCGCGATTGGCAACCCACGCCCCCGCACGCTCGGGGCAATGCCCCGTCCGACGCCCGCCCGAAGCAATTGCGCCGCGAGCGTCGAGGCCCGGCCCTCTGCCGTAGCCCCGGGGAGATCGCAAGATCCAGAAAACGGGCGACCCACTTCTAGATCGACGGCGTTAGAATCCGGCGGTGCGCCGCCCTTCGCCCCTCATCCTGCCTGCCGTCGTTGTGTCGCTGATCTCGCTGACCGCCGCCGCCTGCCAACCATCCGATAACGGAGTCGCGGTGGACGCGGTCGGCCGCGCGACCGTCACCGAGGTGGTCGACATCCCCGCGTCCGTGACCGCGAAGGCGGTCGCCACCCTCACCGCGGCGGCGGATGGCACGATCGCGAGACTTGCCGTCGAGCCGGGCGTGACCGTGGCCAAGGGTGCGCTCGTCGCCGTCATCGATTCGCCGTCCGCTCGCAAACGACTCGCTGACGCGAAGGCGGCGTTGGCGGCGGCGAACAGCGTCGGTGGCCGGGTTCGCTTCTCCGACCTTTCGGGTCTCCAGGACGGCCTTGACGCGGCGGCCATGGAGTCCTTCGATGCGGCTCGATCGGCGGCGGGTGAGATCGCCGACGAGAAGCTGCGGAGCGCGCTACTTGCCAAGATCGACGCTTCGGAACGGCGCTACGACTCCGCCGCGCAGACCTCGCGCAGCCTGATGAGGCAGGTTCAGCGGGGCCTCGCCAGGATCGGCGATGCGGTCGCCGCGTTGGGCGCCGCGCAGCGGGTTCAGGCTCAGGCGGCCTACGACGTCGCGAAGTCGACCGTCGACTCGTTGACCCTGCGAGCACCCTTCGCCGGCGTCGTCCAATTAGCTCGACCGGCGGCCGCGGCCGCGGATCCCCTGGCGGGACTGCTGGGCGCGGTAAGCGGAACCGGTGCCGTCGGCGCCGGCGGGGCCGGCCCTACGTCCGCGACGGGCAGCGGTCAGAGCGTCGTCGGCGTCGACGACATTCTCGTGGTGGGCGACCGGGTGAGCATCGGTACGGCGATCGCCACCATTGTGGACGTTTCCGAGATCGGCCTCGTCGGTGAGGTCGACGAGACCGACGTTCTGCTCGTGGCCCCCGGGGTCACCGCCGATGTGGAACTCGACGCGGCTCCCGGGCTGCTGTTCGAGGCGACAGTCGGGACCGTCGACCTGCTCCCGATCCAGTCGACGCGGGGTGGTGTGGCGTACCGGGTCCGTCTCGCCTTCCGGGCCGTTCACGTTCCCGAGGGTGACCAGCCGCCGCCGAGTCCACGGCCCGGCATGAGCGCCGTCGCGCACCTGCGGGTGCGCACCGCGGTCGATGCCGTCGTGGTGCCGGCGACCGCCGTGTTCCGGTCGGACATCGGCGAAACGGTCTGGATCGTCCGCGACGGACGAGCGCATCGCCAGGTGGTTCGGGTGGGTGTTCAGGGCGAGGACCTCGTGCAGATTCTTTCGGGTGCCGCGCCCGGCGAGCGGGTGGTGGTCAGCGGTACGGACATGGTGACCGAAGGTCAGGAGCTTGGGTCCTGATGGCTGCGGGGGGCGATGGGGCCGCAGTCGTGGCGGTCGAGGACGTGACCCGGTTGTACCAGCTCGACGGGATCACCGTTCCGGCGCTACGCGGGGTGTCGCTGCGCATCGAGCGCGGGGACTATCTGGCCATCGTCGGCCCGTCCGGTTCCGGAAAGTCCACGCTGATGCATCTGCTCGGTGGGCTCGATAGGCCGACATCGGGGCGATTGTTTCTGGGCGGGCGCGACGCCTCCTCGTTGTCGGCATCCGACCTGGCCCGGGTGCGTAACGGCGTCACCGGCTTCGTATTCCAGAGCTTCCACCTCCTGGCTCGCACGTCCGCGCGGGACAACGTGGCGCTGCCGCTGATCTACCGCGGGCTGCGCCGGGCGCAACGCCGGCGTCTCGCCGAGGAGGCCCTTGCCCGCGTCGGCCTGACGCACCGGATGGACCACCGACCCAACCAGCTCTCCGGGGGGGAGCAGCAACGGGTGGCCATCGCCCGCGCCCTGGTGACCGAGCCGTCGGTCCTGCTCGCCGACGAACCGACCGGCAATCTGGACAGTCAGTCCGGAGCGGCCGTGCTCGACCTGCTGGAGGAACTCAACACCGAGCGCGGCGTGGCTGTGGCCGTGGTGACGCACGACCCGTCGGTGGCCAGCCGGGCCCGGCGCCGGATCACGATGCGCGACGGTGTGATCGTGGGCGAGGAACGATGAGCATCGCCGAGGCGTGGCGCGTTGCCGTCGACGCACTGCGGGCGAGCCGCCTGCGCAGCGGCCTCACGATGCTCGGCGTCATCATCGGCGTGGCCGCCGTCGTGATTCTGGTGGCGATCGGGTCGGGTGCGAAGCAGACCGTCGAGGAGCAGGTCGAGGGACTCGGATCCAACCTGCTCCTGATCGTGCCGGGGCAGGTGGACTTTGGCTCGGCGCCGACCGTCTCGCGACTAGGACTGGACGATGTGGACGCCGTCACCCGGATCGTCGGTGACCGCAGCCTGGTCGCGGTCGCGACGAGCTCGGGAGAGGTCGTACGGGCGGGCACCCGCAGCCGATTCACCACAGTCATCGGCGTACTGGAGACCACGCCGAAGGTCTTTGTGCGCTCCGTCGGGCGCGGTGCCTACCTGTCACGCTCCGATGTGGAGACCGGTCGACGGGTGGCGGTGCTCGGCTCCGCAGTCGCGTCGTCCCTCTTCGGCCAGCGCGACGCGGTGGGATCTCAGATCACGATTGCCGGAGTGCGTTTTCGGGTGGTCGGCGTGTTCGCCCCGCTCGGCCAGAGCCTCGGCGTGGATCGCGACGACGAGGTGCACATCCCGATCACAACCGCCCAGCGGGTCTTCGACACAACGCGGATCGACGCGATGGCGGTGAAGGCTCCCAACCGCGGTTCAATGGACGAGCTCAGTGCGCGGATCGTCGAGGTGCTGCGCGAACGCCATCCCGACAGCGAGTTCAGCGCCGTGACCCAGGAGCAGATCCTCGGCGTCCTCGGCGACATCCTCGGAATCCTGACCGGCGTGCTCGCGGCGATTGCCGGAATCTCACTGCTCGTCGGCGGCGTCGGCGTCTCGAACATCATGCTCGTCTCCGTGCAGGAGCGGACGAAGGAGATCGGCCTGCGCAAGGCGGTTGGCGCCCGGCCGCGCGACATCGGCTTGCAGTTCCTCCTGGAGGCGATCCTGCTCACCACCCTCGGCGGCGCGATCGGGATCGCCCTCGGCGTCGGCACGGCCTTGATCGTCGCGGAGCTCACGCCCGTGCCAGCCGTGATCACGTGGTGGTCCGTGGCATTGGCCTTCGGCGTCTCGGCCGGTGTCGGCGTTCTCTTCGGCGTCGTACCAGCCCAGCGCGCCGGCCGCCTCGACCCCGTCGTCGCCCTGAGGACCGAATGACATTAGCTTTCTAGTCATACTCGCCAAATACTGTCTGTAGTTGGGCCACTTCTCGTCCGACCTGTAGAAACATCGGACGGTCCCTGCCGCGGGGAACCCGATAGATCACCACGTTGACGAAGGAGCCTATGGCCAGTCCTCCGATAAAGATCACGAGGAGGTTGATGGTCATCTTGGCCGGGGTCACCGCACCATCATCCAGAGGGCGCGAGGAGAACGGCCGATGCCCCTGGCGAACGAAGAGCGGCCAAGTTCGCCAAGAGATCGCGCGGGTCACTCACGTACCGGTACCTTTGTCAAGTAACACACGCGTACGCCCGAACGGGGCGCAACGTGCCAGATGGGGTGGGTGAGCCATGGCCGGATCACCGCAGACTGCGGGCAGGTTGGCAGAGGTCAAGTTCCTGACGGTCGCTGAGGTGGCTTCGCTGATGCGCGTGTCCAAGATGACCGTCTACCGCCTTGTGCACACGGGCGAGTTGACCGCCGTCCGGGTGGGCCGGTCGTTTCGAGTGCCGGAGCACGCCGTCCACGAGTACCTTCGTGACGCCTTCGCCGAGTCGGCGTGACTGCTTGGCGAGTCGACGTTCCCAACAGCTGCGCTGCTACCGATGTACGTTCAACGACAGGGCCAGGCTAGGCTGTGAGGGACCACGATGTGAGCGCAGTCCCGACCATGGGTTGGTGCCGTAACCGATCGGGGTCATACACAGACAATCGGGCCCCGAGCCGTCCGCCGGCCGGTCCGTGACGCACGCTCACCCGAGGAGACAAGCCGTATGGGCTCCGTGGTCAAGAAGCGCCGCAAGCGCATGGCGAAGAAGAAGCACCGCAAGCTGCTTCGCAAGACCCGCGTCCAACGTCGCCGCCTCGGCAAGTAGGCCGGGCGGACCACGTTCCGCATCCTCTGCACCACCCCGGCACTCGGGAGGCGACAGGTGAACGTCCTGGTGACCGGCGTAGCCCGGTACCTCGGCGCGCACCTGGCCGCACTGCTCGCCGATCATCCCCGGGTCGCGCGGGTCACCGGCGTGGACACGACTGCTCCAACCGGCGCGCTCGCGGAACTCCTGGGCGATCGCGTCAACATCCTGACGAGTGATCTTCGTGGCATCATCGTCGCCGTCACGGAGGGCGAGGTCGAGGCCGTCGCGCACATGGGCGTGCTCTCCAGCCAGGGCCGTGGTGGACGGCCGGCGATGAAGGAGCACAACATCATCGGTTCGATGCAGCTCCTCGCCGCGTGCCAGGCGGCACCGGGCTTGCGCAAGCTCGTCGTGCGCTCTTCAACGGCCGCATACGGAGCCTCGTTTCGCGACCCGGCCGTATTCACCGAATCAACGCCGCCCACGCTGATCCCGCGGGGAGGCTTCGCCAAGGACGTCATCGAGATCGAGGGGTACGTGCGCGGCTTCACCCGCCGGCGCCCCGATGTGACCACCACCGTGCTGCGCCTGGCTCCCTTCGTCGGTCCGGACGCCGACACCACGCTGACGCGTTACTTCGCGCTTCCTGTTGTGCCCACGGTGTTTGGCCGCGATCCTCGGCTGCAGTTCATCCACATCGATGATGCGCTCGAGGTGCTTGTCAGGTCCGTGGTGGAGGACCACAAGGGGACCTACAACGTGGCCGGCGACGGCGTGATGGTGCTGTCGCAGGCGATCCGCCGCGCGGGCCGGGTGGCCGTGCCTGTGATCGAGCCGGGCATGTCCGCCTTCGCCGCTTTCGTCAAGTCGTCGGGCATCGGCGAGTTCAACCTCGACCAGCTCGACCTGTTCGTCCACGGTCGGGTGGTGGACACGACGCGCCTGGCGAAGGAGTACGGATTCCGGCCGCGCACCACCCAGGAGGCGTTCGAGGATCTGGTACGAGGACGCGAACTCCACCGGGCGGGCGCGTTCGCCACGCTCCGCCCCGATGCGGTGTCGGCGGTTGAGGCGATGATCCTCGACGGCGTTCGGGCAACTCGCACCGCCATCGGTCGACTCCCCAGGCGGCGTCGGGAGCCGGCCCATGACTGAGCGGTCGAGGAGGGCGACGGGCCGGGTGGCCGCCGGGACCCGCGGCGGTTCGACCGCGTCCGCCAACGGTTCGCACCCCGACGTGCATCTCAACGGTCGCCGCCGACCCGGTGCCCGTTCGGTTTCGCTGGCCGAGCCACCCGTGGTCAACGGCAAGCCGACGTTGGCGACCGCTTCGGTTCCACCGCAGGCGAAGAGCGCTCCTGTCGCGGCGGCGAAAACGCCGAAGGCGCCCGCGCAGAAGGCGGCAGCAAAGAAGACGCCTGCGAAGACGGCACCCGCGAAGACGGCGCCCGCGAAGACGGCGCCCGCGGAGACGGCGCCCGCGAAGACGGCGCCCGCGAAGACCGCGCCAGCGAAGCCGGGGCCCGCGAAGACCGCGACGAAGACGGCGGAATGGCCGACCGCGGAGCGTAAGTATGACGTCTGGGATGAGCGGGTCGCGGGTATCCTGAGCTTCCTTCGCCGGCGGCTGACCGGGCAGTACGACGTGGACGAGTTCGGGTTCGATCCCGAGCTCACGCAGACCTTTGTGTACCCAGTGCTGCGCCTCTTCTACCGCCACTACTTCCGGATCGAGACGACCGGGATTGAGAATCTGTCGCCGGACGGATCCGCATTGATCGTGGCCAACCACTCGGGCACGCTGCCGATGGACGCGATGATGCTCACGATGGCGGTGCACGACGAGACGCCGCAGCATCGGCACCTGCGCCTGCTCGGGGCTGACCTTCTGTTCCGGATCCCAGTGCTGTCGGAGCTCGCCCGCAAGGCCGGCTCGACGCTCGCCTGCAACCCGGATGCTGAGCGCTTGCTGAGCAAGGGCGAGTACGTCGGCGTTTTCCCGGAAGGGTTCAAAGGCATCGGCAAGGCCTACCGTGACCGATACAAGCTGCAGCGTTTTGGTCGAGGCGGCTTCGTGTCGGCCGCCCTGCGCACCGGAACGCCGATCGTTCCGGTCTCGATCGTGGGCGCCGAGGAGATTTATCCGATCATCGGGAATGTCCAGCCGCTGGCGAAGATCACCGGGCTGCCTTACGTGCCCGTGACGCCGCTATTTCCCTGGTTCGGTCCACTGGGCATGTTGCCGCTGCCGAGCAAGTGGCTCATTCACTTCGGCGAGCCGATCGAGACCGCGCCGTACCGGGATGAGGCCGACGATCCGATCGTGGTGTTCAACCTCGCCGACCAGGTTCGGGAGACCATCCAGCAGACGCTGCACACGATGCTGGAGCGCCGCCCCGACCCCTTCGCCCCCTAACCCCCCCGAATCGCCGATCATGATTTGGAGGTCATGATCGACGCGGATTCGCGACGCACCCATCATGATCGTGCCGATCATGGGAGCCGTGCCACGGGGCCGCGCGGGGTTCGGTCGGCTACGGCACTTCGCGACGGATGGGACGGGCGCCTTCGAGGGTGCCGTGACGGCGCAGTGCCCGAAACGCCCCGCGTCGGTTGAGCGCCACTGCTGCCGCGACCGCCCCGGCGACGACGCCCGCGCCAAGCGCGGTCGGCACCGCCACCTTTGCGGCCTTTCGCCCAGTCCGGAAGTCGCGGATCTCCCAACCACGGTCACGGGCGGCTCGGCGCAGCGCTGCGTCGGGATTGACGGCGACCGCCCGCCCGACCGCTGCCAGCATCGGTAGGTCGTTCACCGAGTCGCTGTAGGCCGCGCATCGAGCCAGATCCAGGCCCTCCCTCGCGGCGAGGTCGCTGATCGCGGCCGCCTTGGCTGGTCCGTGCATGAGGTCGCCGACCAGCCGACCGGTGTAGACGCCGTCGACGATCTCGGCCACGGTCCCGATCGCGCCGGTTAGACCGAGACGCTCCGCGATCACCGCCCCCAGTTCCACCGGTGCGGCCGTGATCAGCCAGACCCGTTGGCCGGCGTCAAGGTGGAGCCGAGCCATCGCCAGCGTGCCGGACCAGATGCGCTCGGCCATGAGCTCATCGAAGATCTCCTCGCTCAGGCGGCGCAGTTCATCGACCGAACGACCCGCGACGAATGCGAGCGCAGTCTCCTTGGCCTGCGACATGTCGCCACCGTGCTCGCTCGCGAGGACCCGGAACCGCAGTTGCCGGGCCCCGAAGCGAAGCAGATCGCCGGTCGTGAAGTACTTTCGGGCCGCGAGCCCACGGGCCAGGTAATAGATCGACGCACCCTGCATCATCGTGTTGTCGACGTCGAAGAAACCGGCCCCGGTCGGGTCGAGGGGAGCGGCGAGCGCGTCCTCCAACTCGGCGACGGCGTAGCCGGCATTCATGCCCGTGCCCGTCTTTCGCCGTACTACCCGGACCACGCAGCCCTCCCGTCGGATCGAGCGCCCTCATGGTGCGGCATCGCACCCTATGGAGGGTATCCGGCGAACCAACGCGAACCGAAGCCCGCGCGTAGTCCCGCGACCCACGACGAGCGGTCCACGACGAGCGGTCCGCGACGAGCGGTCCGCGATGCGGAGTCAGCTCAGGCAGGACTTGTCGGGCACCGGGCCGAGGTCGTCCTGTGACTGGACGTCGCAGCGCTTGGTCAGCGCGGTGGCGAGGTCAGCGGCGCGTCCGTCAACCTTTTCGAGCAGGTCGAGCGAGCGTCCGACGGCCTCGTGGCCGCCCTCCGGGCGCGTCTGCTGCAACTGCGCTAGGTGCTTGCGTTGCTGGTCGACGAATCGCCGGATTGCGTCGATTGCGGTCATGTCGCCCCGCTGAAGCGCTGCGGCGCCGAGGTTGCTTACGCCCGCCCTAGTCTCCCTGTCCATGTCGGCCAGCACCTGTGCGAGCTGCCCTGGGTCGACCTTGCCCGCCTCGAAGAGCCGGCTGTTGGCGAACTCAAGAAAGAGCTGCCCACGACTCTGGTCCGATCCTGCCAACGCGAGTTGAGCTCGCTCGCTTGAGCGCTTGACCTGGTAGAGAGGATCGCCGGGGAGCGAGTTGGTGCTCGCGGCCGAGACGCCCGAGAGCGCGAGGGCACCAGCGGTCACCCCAATCAGCACTGCGGCGCGGGTCCGTCCGGTACCCGCGCCGTGGACCTGCTGAACGACCGCGGTCTTGCCGGACAGCGCGGCTCTGGCGGCGGACTGCTTGGACTTCTCGTCCGCCGTAGCCCCGATTCCCTCCCGATCGATCGTGGCAAGGAGCATGACCCGAAGCCCGGCGCGAAACTCCGGCTCCGGATCCGGAGCGCTCGGCACATCGGCCACCCGGCCGGTGAGGTGCACCAGGTTGGCGAGTTCGCCGTCCAGCTCCGTGCGGCGATGACGCCGTCGGCGTCCCGCCGCTTCGTCGAGGAGTTCCGCGAAGCGCTCGGATCGCCGGCGATCGAATACAGGCGAACTCACCACGCTCCCTCCCCTCCGTGCACCGGATCGGCATGGAATAGCCCACGGGCGAGCTTGGCCGACACTGTGTGTAACTGCTGGGCGAGATTCTCGGTGACGGAGGACCGACTGGCTCGCCACCAAGATGTGACGTTGGTCACTCGGGCGAGGTTCGGGCGCGTCACGGCTGAAAGCCCTCGGGGAGGAGACGGTGCAATGCCCGCACGGCGCGATACTGCAGCGCCTTGATGGCTCCCTCGTTCTTCCCCATCGCCTGCGCGGTCTCCGCCACGGTGAAGCCGTGCAGGAAGCGAAGCACAATGCACTCCTGCTGCTCTGGATTGAGCTGTTTGACCGCTCCGAGCAGGGCAACGTTGGTGATGTGGTCGACGACAGCGGCCTCGGGGCTGCCCTCCGGGCCACGGTCGGCCTGATCGGCGTCCAAGACGTCGCCGCTGGTCACCTCGAGCCGGTAACGGCCGGACTTGAAGTGGTCGGCGACGAGGTTGCGGGCGATCGTGACCAGCCATGCGCCGAGGTCACGGCCCTGCCAGGTGAAACTCCCTATCCGCTTGAGCGCCCGGAGAAACGTGTCGGCGGTGAGGTCCTCGGCCAACGGTCTACTCCCGACGCGGAAGTAGATGAACCGGAAGACCGTGTCGAGATAGCGGTCGTAGATGAGCGCAAATGCCTCCGAGTCGCCACCTTGCGCCCGTTCAACGAGGGCCCACACCTCTGCGGCGGCGTCGTCTGGCGCCGGCCGACTCGGCCACGACTTACTAGGCGCTGTGACCCCGGGTTCATCTGGGAGGCGGGGCGGGGACGGCGGCGCGGGGGACGGCGGCACAGGGGACGGCGGCACTGGGGACGGCGGCAGGGGGGACGCCGCGGACGGCGGGGCAGTCGGGAGTTCGAGTAGCTCGATGGTCTCCTCCCGAGCCGCGGGGATGACCGGTCGCTCGGCGATAGGGGAGCCGCCCGACGCCGACCGTCCGCCTAGAACCGGCGGCAATGCCCGGGGCGGTCCGCCGGGCCGGCCGCCGATACGGCCAACCGTGCTGGGCAGGTGCCGACTGGGCACCTCGTTCCGCGTTCCGATACGGGCACCAGCCGCACCACCGGTGGCGACCTTCCACATCTCGCGGGTCTGCTCGCGCAACGACTCCACGTCTTCCGCCACCGAGTTCCCGAAGTCGTCCACCACCCCGAACTCGCTCACGTTCGCGCCTCAGCAGCCCGCGTGACCGCGACCGAGGATTTCTGAAGGAGGATGAGCGGTGATCGAAGCGGACACACAGGCACGAGGCGGATTCTCAGTCCAATACGCCGCACTACGGCCTCCTCGGGGTGAGGGGTTCGAGCAGACCCAAATCGGATGAGTCGACCTCGTTAGCATAAAGGGCGACATCTTTCCCCGTCATGGAGTTGGCTCGGCCAGGTGCGAAGTATCTGGGTAAGCACCAGGGGTCCCGGCGGACACGCTGTCCGACTGGCTCACGACCAGCGGTTATGTGCACCAGCAGCTGTCAGCTGCACGACAGATTGACACGTACCACGGTTCGTGGCGGTGTTTTGCACCCTCGCGTTGGGCTTCCCGCATGTCCTGGCCACGGCGACGCCGTGCGCTGTGCCAGACTCAACCTCCGTGGGGGGCGACATCCACAACCTCGCCGATACCGTTCGCCGCGCGGCCGCCAACGGTCCTGACGCGCCGGCTCTTGTTATGCCGGCCCAGGGCACGGCCGATGTCGTCTCATCTGCCGGCGGCGGCGATCGGACGATCACGTGGAGCGAGCTCGACCGCCGCGTGGACGCGGTCGCGGTCGCGCTGACCGCGCTCGACCTACCGGCGGACGGCGCACCGGCCCGAGTTGCACTCGCCCTGCCCAATGTGCCCGAGTTTGCGTACGCCTTCTTCGGTGCGCTGCGGGCCGGTCTGGTGGCCGTCCCGATGAACCCGTCCTACACCGCCCGCGAGCTCCGGCACCAATTGAGCGACTCCGGCGCATCGGTGATCATCACGACACAGCGCATCGTCGAGGTGCTGGGCGAGATCCGCGACGAGTTGCCGCTGCTGCAAGCCGCATACACGGTCGGAGATGGCGCGGACGGCGCGCTGCCGTTCGCGAGCCTGGATCAGGACCTGGCCCACGACGGCGCGCGGATCGGCCCGACCACCGGCGGTGAGGACCTCGCCGTGCTGCTGTACACCTCGGGTACTGCCGGTGTGCCGAAGGGCGCGATGCTGACCCACCGGGCTCTGATCGCCAATCACGAGCAGGTACAGGACGTCGACCCACCGATCGTCAGCCGGGGCGACGTGGTACTGCTCGCGCTGCCGATGTTCCACGCGTTCGGACTCAACTCGGGCCTCGGCGCGATCGCCTGGCACGGCGCCTGCGGCGTACTCATCGATCATTTCGACCCGATCGACAGCCTGTCACTGATCGCCCAGCAGCACGTCAGCGTCGTGACCGCCGTACCCCAGATGTACATGGCGTGGTCACTCCTCCCGGAACTTGGTGAGAGTCTGGCCTCGGTGCGGGTTGCCGTGAGCGGCGCCGCTCCCCTGGATCAATCCGCCGCTGCCCGGTTCCTGGACGCCACCCGGCATCCGATCTTCGAGGGATACGGCCTCACCGAGACCGCACCTGTCCTGACCACCGCGCTGGCGAGTCCGGTGCCCAAGGGCGGCTCGATTGGACGGCCGATCCCGCGTGTCGAGATCAAGCTGGTCGCGGCGGATGGATCTGAGATCGCCCGCGTCGAGGCGTCCGGATTGGTGGACTCGGACATCTACGACGACGACTTCGATGACGATGCCGGGGGCGTCCCGGGCACCGACCCGGGCGAGATCGTGGTACGCGGGCCAAACCTCTTCAGCGGCTACTGGCCAGACGGCGCCGGTGGTCCCGACGAGGACGGCTGGTGGGCGACGGGCGACGTGGCGTACGCCGACGCGGACGGCGATCTGTTCCTCGTTGATCGGCTCGACGAGCTGATCCTGGTCAGCGGGTTCAACGTCTATCCCCACGAGGTGGAGATGGTGCTCGCGGCTCACCCGGCGGTCGCCGACGCCGCCGTGGTCGGATTCGAGAGCCTCCTCACCGGCCAGGCCGTTAAGGCGTACGTCGTGCTCAAGGGCGATTCCGCCGTGTCCGAGGAGGACCTGCTCACGCATTGCCGGCGCAACCTTGCGCGGTTCAAGTGCCCTTCGATGATTGATTTCGTGGCGGAGCTGCCCCGCTCGGCCACCGGCAAGGTCCGGAAGGGCACGTTGCGGGGACCTTCGTGACCGTGCGGCTGACGCTGCTCACTCGCGCGCAATGCCACCTCTGCGATGTGGCCAAGGAGGCGCTGGCCCGGGTGGCCGCGGCGGCCGGGGAGGAATGGCGTGAGGTCAACGTCGATACCGACGCGGAGCTGCAGGCCGAGTACTGGGACCGGGTGCCGGTGATCCTGCTCGATGGCAAGGAGCACGGCTACTGGCGGGTCGAGGAGGATCGCCTTCTCCGGGACCTCCGCACCGAGGCGTAACGGTGCGGCGCCATAAAGATCTTGTAAGGTGGGCTGGTGGCACACCTCGTGTGGGACTGGAACGGAACACTGCTAGACGACCTGGCCCTGGTCGTAGCGGCGACGAACGCCTCGCTCGCGACCGTCGGCGGGCCGACGGTCACCGCCGAGGAGCATCGCCGCGACTTCCGCCGCCCCGTCGCCGCCTACTACGCGTACGTGCTCGGCCGACCGGTCGATGCCGAGGAGTTCGCCATCCTGGACCGCGCGTTCCATGACGCCTACCGGGCCGGACTTCCCGGCTGTGCCCTCGCCGTCGACGCGCTCGACGCGGTCGCGGCCTGGCAGGGTACGCAGTCGCTCCTGTCCATGTTCTTCCACCATGAACTCGTCCCAGCTGTGGCCAGTCACGGCCTCGACGCGCACCTCGGTCGCGTGGACGGGCTGCGCGACTCAATCGGCGGTGGATTCAAGGCGCCATACCTGCTGTCTCACCTGACCGCCCTCGAGGTGCGCGGCGAGGAGTGCGTGCTCATCGGCGACTCGATCGATGACGCGGACGCGGCGGCGGCGGTCGGGGCGAGGGTGGTGCTCTACCGCGGCGGGTTCACCGACGAGGAGCGCCTCCGCGCCACCGGGCTGCCGGTCGCGGCGACTTTGGTCGAAGCGGTCGAGTACGCGCTGGCCGCATGAGGGGCGTGGCGGCTGCGCTGCTGAAGACCTCTCGCGCTGGTAGCGTGCCGCACGTGACGGGGCAGGACCACAGCGGCCGGGCCAGATGGTATCTGGGCGGACTCGCCGTCCTCGTCGGCGCGGGTCTGCTCATCGGAGGCCTCGCAGAGCGCGGCAACCCGGCCACCGGTCAGAACGCGGCGGGCGATCGAAATTCTCCCGCGCCGGGCTCCGTCACGAACCCGGCGACTCCGAGCAGCTCGGCGCGGCCGCCCCGGTACGTGTTCCCGGTGGTCGGCAGCGCCACGTACGACAGGACCCACCACGACTACCCGGCGACGGACATCATCGCGCTGTGCGGCTCCCCGGTGCTTGCGCCGACCGATGGGGTCGTGCTCGAGGTCAGCCGGAAGGACATATACGACGCCGGCACGGACGACGGCTCGACGCGCGGCGGCTTGTTCGTCTCGATCCTCGGTGACGACGGGGTGCGTTACTACGGCTCACACCTGCGCACCGTCGAAGTTGGCATCGAGCGCGACGTTCGGCTACGGGCGGGAGACCGACTCGGCGCGGTCGGCGACAGCGGCCATGCCGGGGTCTGCCACCTGCACTTCGGGATCTCCCCGCCCTGTGCCCGGGTGGGCGACTGGTGGATCCGGCGCGGCGCGATCTGGCCAGCGTCCTATCTGGACTCGTGGCGCGCCGGAGGCGAACGCTCGCCGGTACCAGAGGTGGTCGCTTGGAATCGGACGCACGGCTGCCCCGGCGCACCCTAGCCAAGATCATCGCAAGTGCTTAAGACTAGCCGGCTTCCAGTCGCGCAAACCGGGCAAGTGTCGGACAATCGCGATGACCTTGCGCCTAGGAACGCAGGTAGGTGAGCACGGCGAGGACCCGCCGATTGAGCTCCTCATCGGGGGGCAGATCGAGCTTGGTGAAGATGTTGCGCACGTGCTTCTCCACTGCGCCCTCGCTCACCACGAGGTGTCGGGCGATCGCGCCGTTTGAGCGGCCCTCCGCCATGAGTGCGAGCACCTCCCGCTCGCGGGCGGTGAGCTGTTGCAGCGGATCGCGCGCTCTGCGTCGTACCAGCAATTGAGCCACCACCTCGGGGTCCAGCACGGTGCCGCCGGACGCGACTCGACCGAGCGCTTCGAGAAAGTCGGCGATGTCGGCCACCCGGTCCTTGAGCAGGTAGCCGACCCCGCCGTGGCCGTCGGCGAGGAGGTCGTCGGCGTAGGACATCTCGACGTACTGCGAGAGCACCAGCACCGGCGCTCCCGGCCGGGCGGCCCGGATGTCGACGGCGGCCCGGAGGCCCTCATCGGTGTGGGTGGGCGGCATTCTGATGTCCACGATGGACACATCGGGGGAGTACGCGGCGACCGCCGACAGCAGTGCAGGTCCGTCGCCAACCGCGGCGACGACGTCGTGGCCCTGCTCGGAGAGGAGCCGCACCAGCCCCTCACGGAGCAGGACCGCGTCGTCGGCGATGATGACCCTCAGTCCGCCGGGCACGCGAGCTCGGCTCGAATCTGGGTCGGCCCCCCGGGCGGGCTGCTGACCCACAGTTCGCCGCCGGCCGCGCGCAGCCGGTCGGCCAGACCGGCCAGGCCGTGTCCCTTGGCGAAATGCGCGCCGCCCTGACCGTCGTCGTGCACCGCCACGTTCAGCCGGTCGCCGGCCCGCCAGACCTGGACGGAGCAATGCATCGCGCCGCTGTGTTTGGCCACATTGGTCAGCGCCTCCGCGATGGTGAAGTACGCCGTCTGCTCGGCCAGCGCGGAGAGACGCCCGAGTTCCGGAACATCCAGGTCGACCGGCACAGTGGAGCGGGCGGCGAGCGCGCTCACGGCGGCGGCGAGCCCGCGATCCGTGAGGATCGGCGGTGCGATGCCGCGGGAGAGTGTCCGCAGCTCGTCGAGGGCCTCGCGGGCCTGCGTCAAAGCCTCGTCCACGGTTTGTCTGGCGGCGTCAGGATCGGCGTCGATCTGTTGCTGTGCCCGGCCGAGGTCGACCGCCAACCGGACGAGGCGCTGCTGCGGACCGTCGTGGATGTCGCGCTCGAGCCGCCGCAGCGCCGTCGCCTCGGCCGAGACGGCCGCGGCGGTCTGCGCTTGAGCGGTCGCGCGCTGCTCGGTGAGGCCTGCGACCTCGTCGCGCAGCCGCGCCACACCGGTCAGCATCGCCCCGCCGAGCCAGGCCTCGATCAGGGCCGAGGCGCGGACCACGAACGGAAGAGTGAGCGTGAAGAACACGCCCACGACCATGTGGAAGGCGATCCGCGTACCTGAGCCCGATCCGAACCCGAGCAACTCTGGCAGGTCGGTGTTTTCCTCACCGCGCGGGATGGCCCAGTCGTAGAGCGGCGTGGACAGTCCGGCCACGGCGCCGACCCACCACGTGAAGACCACCGAGAACGCGACGACGGAGACCGGGAAGCGGATGATCGTGTGCAGCACGTCCAACCAGGACTGGAGATCGGTGAGCGGGGTCAAGAGCCGGCGCCAGGCGCCGGCGTCGCGGGGGACGCTCTTGTAGCGGACCCGGACCCGGTCCTGGCGGAGCACACCGGGGATGCGCACCCGCTCCACCTCCGCGAAGCCGCGGGCGATGAAGACTGTCGCGACCAGCACGGGTATGCCGAGCAGCGTGATCAGCAGGCCCGCGCCCAGCGCCAGGCCCGTGACGATCATGACGAATGCCGCGATGCCGAGCGGAAACCCCAGCAACACGTAGGCGGTATCGGTGCCGAGCTGCCGCAGGAATCCGGCGGCCGGCTTGGCGCGCTCGTCCCGAGCGGGTGATATCGGTGCGGTGATCGTTGTCATGTCCTCGACGCTAGGCGGGCAGATGGTCGGTCCCAATCCTGCCGCCCGGCGTCTCTGTGGTGGGGGTAGCCCTACCCCCGGGGAGCCTCAGCTGCGGGATTGGGCGACTGGCGAGCAGTTGTGAGGATCTTGCAACCACGGAGCGCAGGCTCGGCATACGGTGCCCGAAACACCGCAAATGCGCAATAATCGTCGGACGGCTTCGGCCCTCGCAGTCAAGATCGCGATTTGTGCACGGCTTCACAAGCGCCTACGCTGATGTCGCGGCGAGCCCGGAAGGCACGGTGCGCCAAATGATCGCCCGGCGCGCGTTGAGCCGCGTCACAAGCAGCCCATCGGCACGGAGCACAATGAGTCAGCAAAGCAGCGGAGACACGGCCGCGAGCTTGCGAGCGGAATCCAGCGGTACTGTCCCGGATTTTCCGGATCTGCCGGAGGCAACAATCGCGCGCTTGCCCGAGTACCTCCGCGCCCTGCACCACCTCGCCGAGGACGGACAAGCGACCGTCTCCAGCGATGCTCTCGCGACCGCGGCCGGGGTGAACTCCGCCAAGCTGCGCAAGGATCTCTCGCACCTGGGCTCGTACGGCACCAGGGGGGTGGGCTACGACGTCGACGTGCTCGTCGGACAGATCGAGTCGGTGCTCGGGCTTACCCAGCGGCGGGCCGTGGCCTTGGTCGGCGTCGGCAACCTCGGGCATGCGCTGGCCGGTTACGGCGGCTTCGCCTCCCGGGGGTTTCGCATCGCCGCGCTCCTCGATGCCGACGCTTCCCGCGTCGGTGAGCGCATCAACGGCCTGGCGGTTCACCACATCGACGACCTCGACGCGGTGATGGCCGAGCACCACATCAACATCGCCGTGATCGCCACCCCGGTGCACGCCGCCCAGAGCGTCGCGGATCGGCTCGTGGCGGCGGGTGTCACCAGCATCCTCAACTTCGCGCCGTGCGTGCTCACCGTTCCGGACGGCGTCGACGTCCGCAAGGTCGATCTCGCGATCGAGCTTCAGATTCTCTCGTTCCACGAGCGCCGCAAGGCCTGGGCGGGTAACGGGGGCCCGCCGCAAGCCAACGGCGTGGTCCCTGCCGCGCTGGCCCCGATCGAGGCGGACCGCGGCGTGCGTGGGCGCCGCGAGGAGGCGAGGCCGCGGTGAATCTGCTCGTTGTCGGCGTCTCCCACCACACCGCATCGGTGGAACTGTTGGAGCGACTCACAGTGTCCTCCGATGAGACGCCCTCGATCCTGGCCGCACTCGCGGCGCAGCCGCACGTGAACGAGGCTGTCATCCTGTCGACCTGCAACCGGGTCGAGGTCTATGCGGCTGTGACCGCCTTTCATGGCGGGCTCGCGGAGATCGGCGCGGTGCTGGCGGCGCGGGCGGGACTCGATGTCGGCGCGCTCGCATCCGACCTCTACGTGCACTACGACACTGAGGCCGCGCGCCATGCGCTCAGGGTGGCGGCCGGCCTCGACTCAATGGTCGTCGGCGAGGCTCAGATCCTCGGCCAGCTGCGCGACGCGTACGGGATTGCCGCCGAACGCGATACGGTCGGGCGCCTGCTGCATGAGCTCATGCAACAGGCGCTGCGCGTCGGCAAGCGGGTGCGCGCCGAGACGGATATCGATCGGGCCGGCCAGAGCGTGGTCAGTGCGGCGCTGGCATTGACCCCGGGCGGCGTGGCCGGGCGGGCCGCGCTGGTCATCGGTGCCGGGTCGATGGGAGGGTTGGCGCTGTCGACGCTGGCCCGGGCGGGCGCGAAGCCGCTACTGGTGGCCAACCGCGGCGCGGACCGGGCGCAGCGACTCGCCGAGCTTCACGGCGCCGACGTGGTCGACCTCGCCGATCTGAGCGAGACACTGTCGACCGTGGATCTCGTTGTCTGTGCTACGGCCTCACCCGGTCCGGTGCTCGCCGCCGAGACGGTCGCCAGCGCGCTGCGTAAAGGGGCTCGCCGCCGACCGCTCGTGATTCTCGATCTTGCCGTCCCACGCGACGTCGCGCCCGAGGTGGCCGACGTGCCCGATGTGGTCCTCGTCGACCTCGCCCGGGTCGGCACCGAGAGCCTGAACGAGCCCTCAGTGGCCGACCGCGAGGCGGCCGAGGCGATTGTCACCGGTGAGGTTGACGCCTTCCTGACGTGGCTACGTGGCGCCGAGGTGGCCCCGACGGTGGCCGCTCTGCGGGCGCGGGCCGACGAGCTCGTCGAAAATGAGCTACGCCGCCTCGCCCAGCGCCGGCCGGACCTGACCGACGACCAACGCGCGGACGTCGCACAGGCCGTCCACCGGGTGGTGCAGCGGCTGCTGCACTCGCCAACGGTACGGGTTCGTCAGCTTGCCACCGCGCCCGGCGGCGACCACTACGCCGCGGCGCTGCGGGAGCTCTTCGATCTCGCCGTGCCGTCCGCGGATGAGGACCTCGGCCGGGCGGTCGATATCGAGCGGGCGGAGACCGAGACGGAGACGGAGACGGAGACGCCATGAGCCTCAGACTCGGTACGCGAGGCAGCGCGCTCGCCCTCGCCCAGTCGCGCACTGTGGCGGCGGCACTCACGGCGTCCACCGGAGAATCCATCGAACTCGTGGAGATTGTCACCGAAGGCGACCGTTCGTCGGCACCGGTCAAGCATCTCGGAGTGGGCGTGTTCGTTTCCGCGCTGCGCGAGGCGTTGCGCGCCAAGGAGATCGACATCGCGGTGCACTCATACAAGGATCTGCCGACGGCCGTTGCCGACGGGCTGTCGATCGCCGCGGTGCCCACAAGGGACGATCCGCGCGACGCCCTTGTTACTCGGGACGGGTCCCACCTCGCGGAACTGGCCCCGGGCACCAGGGTGGGGACCGGCGCGCCGCGGCGGGTAGCTCAGCTCAACGCTCTCGGGCGCGGCCTGAACTGCGTGCCGATGCGCGGCAACGTGGACACCCGGCTCCGCCGAGTCGCGGACGGTGCGGTCGACGCCGTCGTTGTCGCGGCGGCCGGCCTGCGCCGCCTCGGCCGCGCCGGCGAGATCTCCGAGGTGCTCGACCCGATGCTGATGTTGCCGGCGCCCGCTCAAGGAGCCCTCGCCGTCGAGTGTCGAGCCTCGGACGCAAGCCTCGTCGAGCTGCTCGCCAGCATCGACGATGAGCAATCCCGGGCCGCCGTCGTGGCCGAACGGTCCCTGCTCGCCGCATTGGAGGCCGGCTGCAGCGCGCCGGTCGCCGCCCTCGCCGACGTCGCCGAGACAGAAGACGGCGGCTGGGAGATCTATCTGCGCGGTGCTGTGTTCAGCCCAGACGGCGGCTTCGCCCTGCGGCTTTCAAGCACCGGAACGCTTACTGACGCCCCCGAGGTGGGATCTCGGCTGGCCGCCGAGCTACTCGCCGAGGGCGCCGATCACGTACTGGGAGAGCATGTATGACCCGCACCCGTAAGACCGTCGGCCGGATCAGTTTCGTCGGCGCCGGACCCGGCGACTCCGGCCTGCTTACGCGCCGAGCGCACGAGGCGCTGCGCGGCGCGGACCACGTGGTCTACGACCGCGACATACCGGACGGACTCATGGAGTGGATCCGAGGTGAGGCGGGTCGGGCGACCGACGGCGGGCAGTCGCCGGCGCCGATCGATCAGACACAGTTCAGCCCGGCAGAGGGCGTTCCCGGCGACGTCGCCAAGGTGCTCCTCTCCGCGGCTCGCTCGGGTCTGCGCGCGGTACACCTCGTCGCGGGCGATCCCTTCGAGCACGACGCCGTCGTCAGGGAGGTTCAGGCGGTCGCGCGCACCGCTGTGCCGTTCGAGGTCGTCCCGGGCGTCAGCGGCCCGGGCGCGGTGGCGACCTATGCCGGCGTCGCTCTCACCGGCATCCGGACCACGATCGACGTCGACGACGTACATACCCTCGACTTCGACGCGCTCGCGGCGGCGGCGCCGCACGGTCTGGCGATGACGGTTGATGCGGGCGATCTCGCCGCGGTGCGCGACGGCCTGCTCGCGTCCGGGGTGAACGGCTCGGCGCCGATCGCCGTCACCGGCGACGGCACCGTGGATACGCAGTACACGACGTCGTCCACGGTGGACAGCTTCGTCGCCGCGGCGCTGGGTTTCACCGGGCGGGTGGTGCTCAGCATGGGAGCCGGACTCCCGCATCGGGAGAGACTCGGGTGGTGGGAGAACCGGCCGCTCTATGGGTGGAAGGTGCTGGTGCCGCGCACGAAGGAGCAGGCCGGGGCGATGAGCGAGCGGCTACGCGCCTACGGCGCGATGCCCTGCGAGGTCCCCACCATCGCCGTCGAACCACCCCGGACGCCGGCCCAGATGGAGCGGGCGATCAAGGGCCTGGTGGATGGGCGGTACGCGTGGACCATCTTCACATCCGTCAACGCCGTCCGCGCCGTGTGGGAGAAGTTCGCCGAGCACGGTCTCGACGCCCGTCACTTCGGCGGCGTCAAGATCGCCTGCATCGGCGATGCGACGGCGGAGGCGGTACGGGCGTTCGGCATCCAGCCCGAGCTGGTGCCCTCCGGTGAGCAGACCGGCGAAGGGCTGCTGGCGGAGTTCTCGCCCCACGATGAGATCCTCGACCCGGTGGGACGAGTGCTGCTGCCTCGGGCTGACATCGCGACCGAGACCCTCGCCGCGGGCCTCACCGAGCGTGGGTGGGAAGTCGATGACGTGACCGCGTACCGCACCGTGCGCGCCGCACCGCCGCCCGCGGAGATCCGCGACGCGATCAAGTCGGGTGGGTTCGACGCAGTCCTGTTCACGTCGTCGTCCACGGTCCGCAACCTGGTTGGCATCGCGGGAAAGCCTCATGCCCGCACCGTCGTGTCGGTGATCGGACCGAAGACCGCCGATACCGCCTCAGAGTTCGGATTGAGGGTCGATGTGCAGCCCGCGCACGCGTCGGTGCCCGATCTGGTTGAGGCGCTCGCCGCGTACGCGGCCGAACTGCGCGAGAAGTTGGCCGCCATGCCGGCCAAGCAGCGGCGCGGCTCCAAGGTTCAGGGGCCAACGGCGTTGAGGTTCCGTTAGGAGCCGAGCGTTCCGTTAGGAGCGGAGCAATCCGTAAGGAGCGACGAATGTCCTATCCGGACGTACGACCGCGGCGCCTCCGCCGGAGTACGGCGTTGCGGCGCCTCGTGGAGGAGACGCGGCTGGCGTCGGCGGAGTTCGTGCTGCCGATGTTCGTGCGCGAAGGGCTCACCGAGCCTCGCATGGTGCCATCGCTGCCGGGCGTGGTCCAGCACACCCGGGAGTCCCTACGCAAGGCCGCGGCCGAGGCGGTCCAGGCGGGCGTGGGCGGCATCATGATCTTCGGGGTGCCGTCGCGGCGGGACGAGATCGGGTCGGGTGGCACGGATCCTGACGGTGTTCTCAACGTCGCGATCCGCGACGTGGTCTCCGAGGTGGGCGACGCCAGCGTCGTCATGAGTGACCTCTGCCTGGACGAGTTCACGTCGCACGGCCACTGTGGAGTCCTCGCGGCGGACGGCGGCGTGGACAACGACGCGACGCTCGAGCGCTATGCGGAGATGGCGATTGCCCAGGCGGCCGCCGGGGTTCAAGTGGTCGGACCCTCCGGAATGATGGACGGCCAGGTCGGTGTGGTACGCCGTGCGCTGGATGCTGCTGGACACATGGATGTGGCCATCCTCGCCTATGCGGCGAAGTACGCCTCGGCCTTCTACGGTCCATTCCGGGACGCGGTCGAGTCGACGCTCGTCGGCGATCGCAAGACGTACCAGCAGGACCCGCCGAACATCCGCGAGGCTCTGCGCGAGGTGGCCTTGGACGTGGCGGAGGGCGCCGACATCGTCATGGTCAAGCCCGCGCTGCCGTACCTGGACGTCATCGCGGCCGTTCGTTCGATTGTGGACAATCCTGTCGCGGCCTACCAGGTCAGTGGCGAGTACGCGATGGTAGAGGCGGCTGCGGCCAACGGCTGGCTCGACCGTGAGCGCGTGATGCTGGAAACCCTCACCGCCATCCGCCGTGCCGGCGCCCAGATCATCCTCACCTATTGGGCAGTCGACGCCGCCCGAATCCTCCGTGCGCACCAATAGCCTAGGCCCACCTCGACTTCCAAGATCGCGCCGATCATGATGTCGCGGTCGCGAATTGGCGTCGATCATGAGTGCGCCGGGATAAACCGGCATGAAGAAGGAGATGAGAGAGCTCTACATCGAAGGGGCTAGCGACCCCACGGTGGCCCCGAGTCATGCGTGGCGGCCCGTGAGGGTCGTGGCGAAGCGTTGACAGG
>JAXIPB010000164.1:0-31784 GCA_045403155.1 Micromonosporaceae bacterium | reverse complement strand
GGCGGTGTGCCGCGCAACTCGCGCAGCACATCCAGATACAGCGTGCCATACCTCTCCGAGGGCTCCACATGGGAGTTCTCGCTGAACTCGTTCCAGCTGATCAGACCGAGGAGGTCGGGCGAAGAGTTGACCGCCGCCGCGGACTGCTGGCGCATGATCTCGCCGTCCATGCGCGCTACCTCTCTGGTGCCGCCGACCAGGCGCGCATCGAACCCGGGCGCGAAAGGCGCCATCCAGTACTTCCCGTCGGCGTGAATGGCGGCGGCCATGTCGGCCAGCTTCTCGACGTAGTAGGTGTTCGTCAGGGGATTCACGGACGACCAGTAGTAGGCGTCGCCGTCGGTCACGTCGGACACCCGCCGGAAGCCCTCCACGTTCCGCTCGGTCGCGAGCACCAGCAGGCTGGCGCGGACCGGGTTCGTGACGGTGGCGATGTCGTCGTGCGAGAACGACCACGTGCCGCTCCAGATCGTCAGCGGTTTGCCGCCGAGTCTGACAAACACCGGATCCTTCGCGAACTCGTTCCGGAATGTGGTGAAGTCGGCGGCGACGCGGGCAACCGGCTGGGGCCGGCGTTCGAAGTCGAGGCCCTGGTAGATCATCGCTAGCTTGAAGTCGAGCTCCCGGGCCACGCTCATGAGCAGGCGTAGCCGACGGTTGTTCGTCGGCGTGTCCTTCCAGCTCACGATGAATCCCTGGATGCCAGCGGATTTGGCCCATTCGATGTGCTGGCGCATGATGCGGCCATCGTCGCTGGAGTACCGGCCGAGTTGCGGATAGTCCGTCTTGGCTCGATTCCAGGAACTCGGGTCGAACCACACGTAGTAATAGGCGAACAGCCCGATGGCGGGTTCGGCCCGGCGGGAGGTCGAATGGGCACTGGCCGGACCGGGCGTCAGGACAACTAACGTGGCGGCCATCAGCGCGATCATCAGGCCAACGATGATCACCATGAGGAAGTACTCTGCTCTGGCCGACAGGGGCACGCGTATCGCGAAGTGCCACACAGCGCGCACCGGCGAAACGACCCTCGACGCCAGCCTGCGCACGTAGTCCCTGAACGCGCCCACCAACCCCGCCACCCACGACCGCACGCGACGCACAGAGTCCCGAACCGCGCCCACCAACCCCGCCACCCACGCCCCCACGCCGCGCACAGAGCCTTGAACCGCGCGAATTGGCGGAGACGCAACTCTGGCCGTCAGCCGCCTCGCGTAGCCGAGGACGGGTCCACTCGGCGCCAGGACCCATCGAACCCTTGCGGGGGTCGCCACGATCGCCAAACGCCATTGCGGCCGCCCGGCCAAGAGCAGACCGACCGCGACCACCACACAGACGCCACCGAGCAAGCCCAGATTCGACCACCCGACGACGGTGATGTCCACGGTTGCGTCTCGAGAGAGGGTGATCTGCCTGGACAGCACAACGCCGCCCGCGCCCTGAATGTCCACGTTGTACTTGCCGCGAGGTAGAGCGGTCAAGAGCGCCGTGCCGTCCGAGCCGAACGCAACCACTCGCGTCGCGCCGTCGGGACCCGTCACCACCGCCGACGTTCCAGCCGTCCAACCAAACAGCGCGTCATGCCCGCTGATCCTGAGGTCGTGGAACGGGACCTTGATCATCACCATCGAGTCCGTGCCGGGATGGAACCTCTGCTTTCCGGCATCGATGGCATTCGTCCCATCGATCATGACGCTCTGCAGCGAGTACGAGATGTCGGACAGCTCAATGACGCTCTTGCGGTAGTAGGGCATGGATCCGAGCAACCACGTCGTCCTGTCAACCGGCAACTCCAACACCGTGCCGGCCTCGCTCTTGATCACAGCAGCCGAGACGTCTCCCGCCGCGATGGGGCTACCATGCTCGTCCACGAACCGAGGCGTCACCGGATAGTGGACGCTGAACGCGGCGGTGATGGTGTAATCCGCTCGCAATGGCAGCCCGCCGACCGCGGGCTTGAAGGCCTGGTCCGGATCTCGCTGACCGGACCAGCGCACGAACCGGTAACGCCGGTCCGATGTGGATATCGTCGAGTCGATCAACGCGAGCGAGTGCCCGGCGAAGTCGTGTTGGCCTGTGTACCAGGCCCGCCCCTGGCTGTTGGTCTTCATGGTCGCGCCGTCGAAGGTGAGCCTGACGCCGGACAACGGCGGCACGGTCTGCACGGTGACGGTGACCTGCCAGGGACGGCTCTGCGACACTCCTGCCATGGCCTGCCGCGTTACCGGCCCGGCGGCATGCGCGGGTTGAGCGAACAACACGCCGCCGATCCCGATGGCGACCGTCATGACCAGCAGACCGACTACCCGCTTCATGACACCGGCACCTTCGTCGTGGCGTCGGTGACCACCGGCGCCCGTCGGCGAGCGGCGATCAACGCCGAACCTTTCGCGGCGAACCCGAGCAACAGCAGGGCGAACAGCACCGCTCCGCCGTAGAAGCCGTAGATGATCGCCGGGTTACTTGCCTTGGGGGTGGCCGGTGGTTGGCCAACTTGGATGATCCGCGCCGGACGCGGCGGCGCGGCAAAGTCGAATGCGCTCGCGACGCTCTTCGCCGACGCGTCGCGCGACGTCAGCGGGGGACCGCCCCAGTTCTCCTCGATGAACCGAAGGGCGCTGGTGTAGTCGAGCTGCGTATGGTCGACCTCGCCGCGTCGGGCGTATGGGCTCACGAGCAGCGCGGGCACCCGCATGCCGGCCTGTTTCCCATCTATGGATGGCGGTGGCACATGGTCATACCACCCGCCGCCTCCGTCGTAGGACCACATGAACGCCGAGTTCTCCCAGTAGCGACTCAGCATGAGTTCGGTCACCATGCTTCGCACAAGCCTCTGGCCGGCGTCTATCGAGCCATCCGCACGTTCGTTAGCTCCGGAGCTCGCCACGTAGGCCACCGCGGGCAGCGTGCCCTGCTCCAGGTCGCGGTAGTACTCGTCGAGATCAACTATGTGACCACGCAGCGCCGGATCGTCGACGAATCTGCTGTAGTTGAGCAGTGGCACCCGCGCGGTCTGAGTGGCCGGATCGGTGGCGGAAGCGGCCCGGAAGGTCTCATTCGGGTCGTAGTTCTGGACATAGAACTTCCAGCTGACACCGGCCTTCTCGAGGCGATCGAAGATCGTAGGGGCACTCCCGTATCCGCCGGCCGGCACCGTCGCCGACCCACCGGGCGGTGGAGCGCCAGACACCCAATAGGAGCGGTTGAGACGGATGCCGTACGGCGCGGCGGAGAAGAAGCGGTCGAAGAGTACATATTGCCGCGCCACGTCCCAGTAGAACGCCAGATCCCGCTCGTCGTAGTAGCCCATCGTCGACGTGCCGTCCCGACCCTGCTTGCGGAACGCGTCGACGAACCCGTCCATCCTGCCGCCGTTGATCTGATTCTCCAGGACGCTCTGGCTCGCGCTGAACTGCGTCACCGCTTTCCCGTGTAGGGCGAACGGTGTCACACAGCCACTCGCCGGCCGTCCAAGAACGAACGGCACGCAGGCCTCGGTGGGCGGGCCATCGGCGCCGGGGAAGGTGCCGAAGTAGTTGTCGAAGGATCGCTCGCCCTGCATGAGAAAGATGAAGTGACTGATCGGGGTACGTGCTTCGTTCGCCGCGCTCGCGGGCGCGGGCACGAGGGCGCCGACGCAGAGAACCGCGCCACACACGATCAGGATCCGTGTCGCGGTCCTCATGGCATACCCACCCGGTAAATGATGATCACCGGCTGCGTCGTGGGTTGGCCCGACGCTCCGGCGACCGTGACGGTGGCCGTGTAGACGGCGATGCCCCCATACCGCTCGACCAGGGTGCGGGCCATGTCGCCGAAGAATTTCGTCCGGTGCGCGGTGTAGGAGTCCCAGACGATGTACTGAAACTCCCCGTTGCGAAGGGCGCGATCCGGATTGGGCACCGGGACGTACGAAGGGTTGCGCGCAAGCGGGTTGGGGCTGACCGACAAGGCATAGACTCGCCGGCCCCCGTAGAACTGAAGGACATTCGCCATGGACGGCCCGATCGCCAGGAGCCGAGCGCCCTCGGGGACGTTCTGCGCCACCCACTCACCCGCCTCACGACCTCCCGGTAGGCCGCCGGTGCCGGCGAGAAATGTACCGCTGGTCGACGGGTTCACTTGCTGCCAGGCAGGCAGCGCCAGGCTCGCCGCCACCGCCAGGGTGAGTGCGAACGTGGCCGCCCGTGGTAGCTGGGTCAGGCGCACCGGCCGGGCCGGGCGTCGCAGCCGCGGCCAGCGAGCAACCACGACCAGGCGGCGCAGCCACGGAAGACCCCCCAACGCGACAAAACGCCGCACCCAGACCTCACCCTGCAGCCCGCCGAGATCGGGCAACCGCGCGAGCGCCCGACCGGCCAGCACGGCCAGGGCCGGAGCCAGGGGCAGCAGGTATTGGTAGCCCTTTACCGGCCACAGCGTGAAGAAGACCGCCGGTACGGCGACCCATGTGACAAGCAGCCGCTCGCGCCACGTGCTCTCCCGCCGCAGCCAGATAAGTCCGGCGATGGCGGCGACCACCACGGCGAGGCCGACCGCCCAAGGCACGACTTTGACGTAGAAGAGCATTTCGTGATTGGGGCGCCGGAAGAGCTGCCAGAGAAGGTAGTTCGGGCCGCTGCGGCTGCGGTCCGACCCCGCGAGCACGATCGGTACGACGGCGACGACCGCGCCCATCGCCACCACCGAAAGCAACACATGCCGCACTCGTAGGCGCACGACCGGGGTCAGCGCGAAGAATGCGTACAGACCACCCAGGAGAACGAGGCTCGTCTCCTTCGTGATCACGGTGACGCCCATCATGGCACCCGCGGCGAGAAGCCATGGCAGCGCGATCGTTTCCGCGTAGCGAACCACGCAGTAAAGGGTGACGGTGGCGCAGAGGGTCATCAGTCCGTCGAGCAGTACCTGCCGGCTCACCACCACGTGGTAGGGCATGACCGCCAGGAGCAGCGCGGCGATCAGTCCGGCCGGGTGCCCATAAAGCCGCCGGCCGAGCAGATAGGTGACGCCGACCGCGGCAACTCCAATGGTGGCCGCGACCGCGCGCGCGGACCAGTCGCTGACACCGGCGTGAAAAGTGAGGGACACGAGCATCTGGAAGAGGACCGGGTGCGCCCGGAAAACGGGGAACATGCTGCTGAGCACAGGATCGCCGGATATGGCGGCCGCCGTTCCCGCGTACACCGCCTCGTCGCTGTTGAATCCGACATTGTCCAGCTGCCAGAAGCGCATCACGACCGCCAGAGCGTGCACGGCGACCAGTGGCAACCCGGTCAACAGAAGCCAGCGCCAGCGCGGCAACCGCCACCGTTGCCGCGGTGGCGACAGCCGGGGACGGACAGGAGCCGCGACCCCGGGGGCCACGGCACCTGCGTCGACGCGATCTCTCACGCGGCCGCCCCGGACAGACTCGGCCTGTTCCAGCGCGGCCAGGCCTGCAGGTCGGACGCCGCCGAGGCGGCGGTTTCACCGGACCCACCGGTCTCGCCGGACTCCGCCGGATCGCTCTGAACCAGCTTGGGAATCTCATCGGCCCAGCCGTAGCAGTCTGAGGCGACGACGCGGGTTCTGACCTTGGAGAGAAAGCCGGCGAGGATCTCGCGTTCACGCTGGCGAAGCTGGGTGTAACCCTCGCCGTCGATGGTGATTCCGGGGGCCAGGTAGCGGAACGGCGGGAATCCGTATGCGTCGTCGGTGTTCTGAATCATCCGTTCCAACGTCTCGGCCCGGTCGAGTTCGTCGATGCGCGGCTCGCCGCGCTCGATGATGAACAGCTCTCGAACCTGCGTCGCCGTGCCGATCCGGCAGGCGACGAGTCGGTCGACACTGTATTTCGGCGGCGGGATAAGCATCTGAGTGATCGCGTTGATCCCCATGATGGGTACGTTGAACCGGCTGAGCGCGAGGGCGAGCGAACGACCTCCCTTGGAGTGCAGCCGACTCTGGAACTGCAGGCGCCGCCACTCGGCCCGGGTGAGGTCCTCGGCCTGTACCGCACGCAGGGTGTGCGCGCTGATGGTGAGCGGCTTCGGGAAGCACATCGCGGTGCCGGCGGCGTCGACGACCGTCATATCGTCGGAGAGGAAGAGGCCACCATGCTCGCGCAGCAGACGTAACACCGTCGCGGTCTTCCCGGTGTCCGTCAAGGCGGACAGCATTACGCCGACGCCGTTCAGGCTCACGCAGGCCGAGTGCAGCAGCATACGCCCACGGGAGACCATCACGAAGCGCAACAGGGCTTCGATGATGTTGGTGTAGACGACGTGCGGGGATCGGGCAAGGAGGGGGCCCACTACGACACTGATGGGACTACCGAGTTCCACTCGGAAGTTGGCACCGAGGCGACCGAGATGCTCCTCGTATCGCAGCACCGACTGGCTCGCGTACTCGGTGAGGGCGGCCCGCCGCCTGAGTCCACGACCGCCTACGTCGCCGACCCGTACGGCGATGTCGACGTCCTTGTCGTCGACCCACTGCGCGCGGAAGAACTCGAGCTCCGGCAGCAGTATCTGCGACCCGATGGTAACGACCCCGGCGACGTCATAGCGGTACTTCAGATACTGGTAGCGCTTGCGCGAAGGCGTCGCCACCGGGTCGACGGCGTCCACGTCCACGAGCATTCGAAGGGGGTCGCGTCCGCCGGCGGAGTTGGCGCTGTAGATGACGCGGTCGCTGAGGAAGAACCGCACCAGGAAGAGCGCCACCAGTGTAATCCCGTTCGCGACGAGGACGTGGGTTCCGGCCCACACAAGCGCCTGGAGTACCGGTAGCCGAAGTAGCAGGAGCAGATTGTTGAGTAGGAAGAATCGTGCCGCGCGACGCGGCGCTGTTCCTGGCCGGTCTCTCCGGTAGACGAGGATGTCCACGAGCGCAAAGTTCCACAGTGTCGACACCTGGGTGGCCATGGCTGCGCCAATCAGGTGGTGTATGCCCAGGCCATTGTGGAACGACCACAGAGCGGCCGTGTTGACGACAATGCCAGAGAGCCCAACCAGACCGAAGGCGATCATCCTGCCCAGTTCCCGTCGCCGGTCCCACCGCGTCGCCGGCGCATCCCGGAGCTGAATGACAAGCCGCTGGGTTCGCAAGCGCGCAAGGTGCCGAAGGAAGAAGACACCCTCTCTGAGCGAGGCCTTGGACTTTCCGGCCTGCCGAGCCGCCATCTCGTAAGCGACTTCGGCGACCCGTGCGTTGCCGTGTCGGACGAGCAGCTCCAGAAGGATCTTGAAGCCGAGCGGGTGCAGCCGGTCGAGATCCACCGCGGACCGGCGGAACGCGAAGAAGCCGCTCATCGGGTCGGTCACGGTCGCGAGACGGCGAGGAAACATCGACTTGGCGAGCCTCATCGCCCAGGAGGACGCCACCGCGCGTGAGCCACCGTTGAGGCCTTCCACCGAGCCCGTCCCGGCGTAGCGGGTGCCCACGACGATGTCGACGTCATGTCGCAGCGCGGTCCGCACCAGCATGGCTCCGGACTCCGGCGGGTGCTGGAGATCTGCGTCCATGACAAGCACCCAATCGCCGAGCGCGTGCCGTGCGCCGGCGATCACGGCGCCGCTGAGGCCGCCGGTGCGAAAAGCCGAGCCGCGGTGCAGAAGCCGAACCGGCACCGAGGAGGCCATCGCATGGTGAGCGAGCACGGCCGGGGTGTCGTCGTCGCTGTCGTCAACGACGATGATCTCGGCCGACAGCGACACCACCGCGGCGCCCAGGCGCTCGAGGAGTGCGGGGACGCATGCCTCCTCGTTGCGCGTGGGCACGATCACGGTAAGCCGGGGATGCGCATTCGGCGTGGGGTCGTGAAGTGTTACCAACGTCGGAGGGTCGCCCTGCACCAGTTGCTCGAGGTACTCGGTGGTTGGCGAGGGTGTCGCTTCACCATAGAGTCCCTGCGAAGACCGATTCGCGGTCTCAGTCATCCGTACTCTCCAATATTCAGGTGGCAGGGCAGCGGTCGGGCCAGGCGAGGTTTCGGCCCGGCCGAGCGCTATCCGTCGGCCACCCGAAGTAGGGACGGAGCCGAATGTCCTGCTTGTTGGGCGTGGAGTATCGGAGCGGACCTACCCACCCTGATCTCCGTGCTGTTTCGCGTGCCGAGGCACGTTTAGGCTTGCCGACGGCGCCGTTCCGATCGATGGTGGCCAGAACAGCGTCGCCTGCGAACGAAAGAGAAAGCCTCCTCCTGGCGAGCTGCTTGGGCTCGGCACTCACCACGATGCCGGGCGCCACGGACACGCCAACAGATAGAGCCGTCACCCCGGCCGCCCCGCGGGCGGCGGGTATGACGGGCTACGACGATTCCCCGAGGCGTTCACAGTCGTGAACGCATGCTGGGTGATTTAGGTTCCCGCTCGAACCGCCACACGATCCGAACGCCTGAGACTGTGGATCTTGACACAAGTCACGCGCCTCGGACCCGTTTTCTGTCGGCGCGATGAAACAGCAGCATACGGACATTCACCCAACGGTCAACAGAAGTTCACCGAGACTGACCGTTCGGACTAGTCGCTGAAACCCGATAAGGCGAGCCTCACGTCTTTTGGGAGTGCGGCCAGCCAGACCGCACAGCCAACAATCCACTCTGGACAACCGCCGAACCCCCTTGTTGGCCTGCGGGATCCAGCGCTCACCCGCGGCCATACCGCGGATGAGCCGTAGCGTGGATCTTCACCCGTCCACTCGAGTCCCGCACTCAACCGGATCCGCGTTGTGTGACGCTTCGCCGATCAGCGGCTCGCGCCGGCGAGGGCATCCTCACCGAGCCGGAACATCGGATCGCTCGATTTGTAGACAGGAGCAACCTTGTATGCCCGGGCCTCGAGCTCGAGAGCGGCCTCTCGCGCCAAACGACGACCGTCAGAGCTGAGCTTGATCACCTCGACGAGAACCAGCGTTTCGCCTTCGGGATCGTCGCGCGAACCGATTTCCACGACCCCATATCCGGGTGCGTAGTACTTGATCTGAATGCCACCCTCAGGGTCGAGCGGGCTGCGCTCATCGGTGACGAGAACGTTCGTGAACCTACCAGCCGGGACGGTGCGCGTGTCGCCAGCTGCGACCACTGTCGCGCAGTCCAAGAACTCAATCTTCGGCGCAAAGCCCTGCAAATACTCGGGCTGGTTCAGCTTCGGCTTCGCTTTCATCATCACGCCGGCTTGAGCCTGCTGTTTGCCCACCAGCCACGTGCTCGGCGCGCCGACGAATTCCCCGTTCTCGTACTCCTCCGGGTACTCGCCCACGCCCCAGACATTCCCGTTGGAGTCTTGGGCGAAGAACGCGAGCTCGGCCTCGGAGACGACACCCTCGTTGATGTCGACATCCCACAGCACGCGCGAGGTGACGCCGTCGACCCTCTTGAACAGGTCGGTCACGGTGAAGATCACCTTGTGGGGCAAGATTCCGCCGCCGCGGTTGGCCCTTCCCTCGAAGATGTACTGCATGCCGGGGACCAGTGGGAAGAACTTGTTATTGATCTTTACGTCGGTCGAGCGTGCCGGAAAGTTTGTGTTGTCGTACGGCGCGGCTTCGGCGCACGGCTGTTCGATGGGCGCGGCCGCCGCGGGTGACGGCATCAGCGCCGCCGAGAACGCAGCAAGGCTGCTGACGACCACCAAGACGCTTCGGTGCAGAGCCACGAATCCCACATCCCTTGGATTGGCGAGTTGATCAAGAGGAGAGTGAAGGCACTAAGCCGCGCGACCCATCCACCCGGCGCGCGCCGGTTCGGTTGCGTGGCAGTCCTACCGTAGCTTGTACACCATTCGTCTTGGGCCCGGATTCCCCCATTCAGCCAGTTCCAACCGATGTGCGTATGACTCTAGCGGATGCTTCGCCGTGCATTTCACGATCGATTTGCCGCGGATCGTGCTGACCCGGCAGTCAAAAAACCATCGCTCGTACTATTGACATCCACTTCGGACAGGCGGAAAGTCCCTTGCTTAAGCGCGGCTGAACGCCGCGACATTCCCTCCTCTGGGCTGCCTCTCGGGTGGTGTATTTCCTCATGCGTTGGATCATTGGATCGAGCCTGCGCTTCAGGCTCTTGGTCGTGCCCGTCGCCGCGGCGGTGTTATTCCTCGGCTTTGCGCAGCTGCGATCGGCGCCCGTTGACGTGCTGCCCGAGTTCACGCCGGTCGCAGTTGAGGTGCAGACGGAAGCGCTGGGTCTCTCGGCCGCCGAGGTCGAGCAGCTGATCACCGTTCCGTTGGAACAGGACCTGCTCAACGGGGTCGCCTGGCTCGCCCAGATTCGATCGGAGTCGGTGGTCGGTCTCTCCTCGATCGAGCTGGTCTTCCAACCCGGCACCGATATTCTGCGGGCCCGGCAGATGGTTCAGGAGCGATTGGCGCAGGCGCACGCTCTGCCGCACGTCTCGAAGCCGCCGATGATGTTGCAACCGCTGTCGTCGACCAACCGCGTGATGATGATCGGAATGTCGTCGGCGGATGTGTCGCTGATCGACATGTCGGTCCTGGCGCGTTGGAAGATCAGGCCGCGCTTGATGGGCATCCCGGGCGTGGCGAATGTCGCGATCTTCGGCCAGCGCGAGCGCCAGCTCCAGGTACAGGTCGATCCTGCGAAGCTCGCCGCGCGCGGCGTCCAGCTCAACGAGGTGGTGACGACCACGGCGAACGCGGTATACAGCTCGCCGCTGACCTACGTGGAGGCATCGACACCCGGCACTGGGGGCTTCATCGACACGGCGGTCCAGCGTCTCCCGATCCGCCACGTCCTGTCGATTCGTACGCCCGACGATCTGGCGCAGGTTGCCGTCGACGGAACCCGTGCGAAGCCGCTGCGAGTTGGCGAGGTGGCCACGGTCGTCGAAGATCACCAGCCGCTGATCGGCGACGCCGTCCTCAACGCCGGTCCCGGGCTGATGCTCGTCGTTGAGAAGTCGCCGGGCAGCAACACGCTCGAGGTCAGCCGTCAGGTTGAGGAGGCGCTCGCGGCGATGCGCCCCGGCCTGAGGGGCATCGACATGGACAGCAATGTCTTCAAGCCGGCGAGCTTCATCCAGACGGCTCTGGACAACATCCTGCTCACCGTTGCTATCGGGGCTTTGCTGCTGCTTGTCCTCATCGGACTGTTCTTCTTCGAGTGGCGGACCGCGCTGATCAGTTTCGTGTCCATACCGGTCTCGCTCGCGGCGGCGGTGTTGGTTCTGTCGCTGCGCGGCGTGACGTACAACATGATGATCTTGGCCGGTCTGGTGATGGCGCTCGGTGTGATCGTCGACAACGCCATTGTCGACATCGAAAGGATCAGGCAGCGCATTCGCGAGCATCGCGCCGGGGAGAACGGCACGGTGACTGCCGGCCTGATCCGGCACGCATCGGCGGAGGTGCGAGGGTCCATCGTATTCGGCACGCTCGTGACTCTGGTCTCTGTCTCGCCGCTGTTCTTCGTGCCGGGGCTGACCGGCTATTTCGCCACACCGATCGCAATCTCGTATGCGTTGGCGGTCGTCGCGTCGACTGTGGTCGCGTTGACGCTGACCCCCGCCCTGGCGATGCTCTTGCTGGCGTCGGGGCCCGCCGCTCAGCCGGAGTCGCCGCTGCTCCGCTGGATAACCAAGATCTACGACGATGTCTCGCGCGTGGTGGCGCGGCCGCGGCAGCTCTTCATCGGCGCCGGCTTCGTGCTGGTGGTCGGCCTTGCGTTGCTGCCGCTGCTCAGCTTCGGCGCGAGCGTGCCGACCCTTCAGGACCGCAACCTCCTCATCAGTTACGAGGCAACTCCCGGTACATCCCGTCCTGAGATGATCCGTGTGGTCACCCAGGCCAGCGAGGATCTGCGCGCCGTCAAGGGCGTGGACAACGTGGGTGCACATGTCGGTCGAGCTGTCACCGGGGACCAGATCGTTGGCATCAACTCGGGCGAGATCTGGGTCAGCCTCGCGGGTGATGCGGACTACCACGCTACCGTCGCCGGCATCCAGTCGGTCGTCGACAATTATCCCGGGTTCGAGCGCGACATCAGGACCTACCCGGCGGCGAAGATGCGCGAGGCACAGACGGGCTCGACGGCCCCGATTGTGGTGCGGGTCTTCGGTCAGGATCTCAACGTTCTGCGATCGAAGGCCGCCGAGGTGCGAGCCATGCTCGCCGGAATCAACGGCGTGTCTGATCCCCAGATCGAAGCGCAGCCCGAGGAAGACACGATCGAGATCGAGGTCAATCTCGTCAACGCTCAGAAGTACGGCCTGAAACCAGGCGACGTGCGACGTACCGCTGCGATCCTGTTGTCGGGGCTCGAGGTTGGCAACCTCTTCGAAGAGCAGAAAGTCTTCGAGGTCGTCGTCTATGGCGCGCCCTCCGTCCGGAAGGACCTGGACAGCATCAGGCAGCTCTTGATCGACACGCCATCCGGAAGGCAGGTGCGGCTGAAGGACGTCGCAGACGTACGCGTGGCGAAGAACCCAACCGTCATCCGGCGCGACGCCGTCTCCCACCGTCTCGACGTCACCGCCGAGGTGAGCGGCCGCAGCGTCGACGCGGTCGTGGCCGACATTGAGACCAAGCTGCCGGGTGTGAGGTTCCCGGTCGAGTACCACGCCGAGGTGCTGGGTGACTATTCACAAGGCAGGGCTGACCGCAACACCACGTGGGCGATGACTGCCGTAGCTGTGATCGGTGTCTTCCTCTTACTGCAAGCCGGATTCGGGAGCTGGAAGCTCGCGACGGCGTTCTTCCTCGCCCTGCCACTCGCACTGGTCGGCGGTGTGCTCACCGCCCTGCTCGGTGGCGGGGTGCTCTCGCTCGGGGCGTTGGTCGGCTTCCTGGCGGTCTACGGCCTGGCCGTTCGTAACGGGATTCTCCTGATCAAGCATTATCAGCAGCTTCAGCGACAGGGTGAGCCGTTCGGGCTGGATCTCGTCATGCGCGGTACCCGGGAGCGGCTTGCACCGATAGTGATGACCGCGCTGTTGACGGCCGCAACAATGCTCCCGTTCGTGCTCCTGGGGAGCGTCGCCGGGCTGGAAGTCGTCCGCCCGATGGCGATCGTCATCCTCGGCGGCCTCGTCACGTCGACCCTGCTGAGCCTGGTCCTTCTGCCAGCGCTTTACCTGCAGTTCGGAAACGGCGCCGGCCAGCACGACCTTGACACCGCGGCCGCAGGCGACTGAGGGAGTCGGAGAGATGAGTCTCAGCGAAAGAGCCCCTCGCCGCGAGGCCCACCCGCCCCGGCGCCGTGCGCCCGCGGTGGCGGTCGCTGCCGGAGCTCTGGTCGTCCTGTGGTTGGCGGCTTCGTGCGCCGCGGCTTCGCCCACGCCCAACCCGACGGCTGTCTATGGTGCCCCGGCCAAGGTCGAGCCTGTGCCCAGTCAGTCGTACTCCAAGATCACATTGTCAGAGGCAGCCGCGAAACGAATCGGCATTCAGACGGTCAAGCTGTCCGAGACCCGCATCGGTGGAGTACCTCGCAAGACGATCCCCTACTCGGCGGTGATCTACGACCGGACCGCCAAGACATGGACGTACACGAACCCAGCGCCGCTGGTGTTCGTGCGTGCTCCGATCACCGTCGAGTTCATCGATGGAGATGTCGCGGTACTGACGGTCGGACCCGACGTTGGGACCGACGTGGTGAGCGTCGGAGCGATCGAGCTGTATGGCGCCGAGTTGAAGATCGGGTAGGGACTAGCAGCCATGATGCGTTGGATCGTAGGCACAAGCCTCAAATTCAGGGCCCTCGTCGTCGCAATTGCCGCCGGCATGCTGGTCCTCGGTGCGGCATCGATCGGCAAGATGCCGGTGGACGCGTTCCCCGAGTTCGCCCCGCCGAGGGTTGAGATACAGACCATCTGTCTTGGCTTGTCACCGGAAGAGGTCGAGGGTCTCGTCACCGTACCGCTCGAGGAGGTACTCAACGGCGTACCCGGTCTGGACCAGATGCGGTCGAAGTCGGTGCCACAGCTGTCCTCCATCGTACTGATCTTCCATCCCGGCACCGACCTCATCAAGGCGCGGCAGCTCGTATCAGAACGGGTCGCGACCGTCGCGGCCACCCTGCCCACCTGGGCCGCGCCTCCGTTCATGATCCAACCGCTCTCGTCGACGAGCCGCGTCCTGAAGATCGGCATCTCGTCGCAGACGCGGAACATGATGGAACTCTCGATGATCACCTACTGGACCATCCGCGCGCGCCTACTCGGCATCGAGGGCGTCGCGAACGTGGCCATGTGGGGCGAGCAACTGCAGATGCTCACGGTTCAGGTCGACCCCAAGCGGCTGGCGGCGCACAACGTAACTCTCAACGCCGTCATGGAGACCACCGCATCCTCGCTCGACGCAGGTCTGCTCCGGTTCTCCAGCGGTTCGGTCATCGGGACCGGCGGCTTCGTCGACACTGCGACCCAGCGCCTGCCGATCCGCAACGTCCCTTCCATCACCTCGCCGGACCATCTGGCGCAAGTCCCGGTCGGCACGACTCCCGACGGAAAACCACTGCGGCTCGCCGACGTCGCTGACGTGAAGTACGACCATCAGCCGATGATCGGCGACGCGGTCATCAACGGCGGCCCCGGCCTGATGCTGATCGTAGAGAAGTTGCCGTGGGGCAACAGCCTCGACATCACCCGCGAAGTCGAAGCCGCTCTAGCCGATCTCGCCCCGGGAATGGAAGGCATCGAGGTCGACACGACGATTTTCCGCCCGGCGACCTTCATCGAACAGGCGGTCGACAACCTGACCAACGCGCTGCTGATCGGCTGCATCCTGGTGATCCTGGTCCTGATCGCGTTCCTCTTTGAGTGGCGTACGGCGCTCATCAGCATCATCTCGATCCCGCTGTCCCTCGTCGCGGCTGCGCTGGTGCTGTACTACCGGGGAGCCACGATCAACACGATGATGCTCGCCGGCTTCGTCATAGCCGTTGGGGTGGTGGTGGACGACGCCATCATCGATGTGGAGAACATCACCAGGCGATTGCGCGAGGCTCGGCAAGCAGGAAGTACAAAGTCGACCTCCTCGATTGTTCTGAACGCATCGCTTGAAGTTCGTGGACCCATCGTCTACGCCACGCTGATCATCGTGGCCGCGGCGGGACCAATCTTCTTCCTGCAGGGTCTGACGGGTTCCTTCTTCAAACCACTCGCGATCTCCTACACCCTGGCGGTGCTGGCCTCGCTGCTGGTCGCCTTGACGGTCACTCCCGCGCTTTCGTTGCTGCTGCTGCGCAAGTCGCACATCGAGCGCCGCAACCCGCCACTCGTGCGGTTCCTGCAGAAGTACTACCACCGCGGTTTGGATCGCATCACCAAGCGGCCCCGCTGGGCGTACCTCGTTGTCGCCGCGATCGTCGCCGGTGGCATCGCGATCACACCGGGTCTCGGCCAGTCACTCCTGCCGTCGTTCAAGGAGCGCGACTTCCTGATGCACTTCGTGCTCGAGCCCAGTGCGTCGTGGCCGGAGATGGTGCGGATCACGCGTGCCGCGGAGGCCGAACTCAAAGCCATTCCTGGGGTCCGCAACTCCGGCAGCCACATCGGTCAGGCATTCCTCATGGATGAGGTAGTCGGGGTCAACTTCACCGAGATCTGGGTAAGCATCGACCCGAACGCGGATTACAAGAAGACCCACGACGAGATCGAACGAACCATCAACGGCTACCCGGGTCTCAGGCGCGACGTCCAGACCTACCTCAAGGAGCGGACCAAGGAGGTCCTGACCGGCACCGGTGAGTCGATCGTGGTTCGGCTCTTTGGCGAGAATCTCGAGACACTGCGGACGAAGGCCGACGAGGTAAAGAAGGTGCTCGGCGAGACTCCGGGCGTGGTCGACCAGCATGTGTCGTTACAGGCGCCCGTCCCGCAAATCGAGATCAAAGTAAAGCTCGATGTCGCGGAGAAGTACGGGATCAAGCCCGGCGACGTACGACGGGCCGCGGCGGCGCTGTTCGCCGGCGAGGAGGTTGGCGACAACTTCAACGGGGGCAAGGCCTATGACGTCTGGGTGATCGGTACGCCACAGGTCCGGTCGAGCTTGACGACCGTCGAGAACGTTCTGATCGACACGCCGTCGGGTCAGCGTGTCCGTCTGGCCGACCTCGCCGAGGTCGCGCTGAAACCGACGCCGAACCTCATCGAGCACGCCGGTACGTCGCGTCGGATCGACGTTGGTGCGAACGTCAAAGACCGCGATCTGGGCTCGGCGGTCGATGACCTCAAGGAGAGGCTTGCCAAGATCCAGTTCCCGCAGGGCTACCACTACGAACTGCTGGGCGAGCACGCGGAACGGCAGAAGGCGCAGAACCAGTTGCTCTGGCTCGCCGCGGCGGCACTGATCGCGATCCTTCTGCTGCTGCAAGTCTCCTACAACAGTTGGCGACTCGCGATGCTGTCCTTCTTCACACTGCCGTCGGCATTGGTGGGCGGCGTGCTCGCGGTGTACCTCTTCGGTGGCGGCGTCGTTTCGCTGGGCTCGCTCGTCGGGTTCCTCACGGTGCTCGGCATCGCCGCCCGCAACGGCATTCTGCTGATCAATCATTACCAGCACCTCGAGCGCGAAGAGGGCATGACCTTCGGCAAGGAGCTCGTGCTCAAGGGTTCCCGTGACCGGCTGTCCCCGATCCTGATGACGACCCTCGCGACCGGTCTGGCCCTGGTACCGCTGGCGGTGCTCGGCGATCGTCCCGGCCACGAGATCGAGCATCCGATGGCGATCGTGATCCTCGGCGGTCTCGTCACCTCAACGCTGCTGAACCTGTTCCTGATGCCGGCGCTATACCTGCGCTTCGGCCGGGGAAAGGCGGCGCGCTGGGCGCAGCCAACCCCGGATCCCACGGCGCCTGAGGCCAGCGGTGCGACACAGCCCGAAACGCCGGCGATAGTCATCGCCCGGCGGGCGGTGGCGGCCGCCGGAGCGGCCGGCGCGGCCGGCGCGATTAGTCCGATGGCGAAGGGGACCGCAGGAAGCGGACCGAGAGCACGCAGCGGACCGACGGCACGCAGCGGACCGAAACCGCGCAGCCAGCGCCGACCGCGCGGGGACGCGGCTCCACCCGCGTCGTAGTGCGGGCGTGGTCATGCGGATACTCGTCGCTGAGAACGACTACCGCCTCGCGAGCTCGATCAAGCGTGGACTCGAAGCCGAGGGCTTCGCCGTTGACATCGCGCGCGACGGCCGCGCCGGCCTGGCGCGCGCTGAGATCGAGGAGTACGACGTCCTCGTGCTCGACGTCGTGTTGCCCGTGGTTAGCGGGTACCGGATGTGCGCGCGCTTGCGGCGGGCCGGCAATTGGACGCCCATCCTGATGCTCGCAGCCGAGGACGGCGAACATGGCGAGGTGGCGGCACTGGACACCGGTGCCGACGACGTCCTTTCCAAGCCGTTCTCGTTGCCCGTGCTGTCGGCGCGGCTGCGGGCGCTGATGCGCCGCTACGTCCTGGAGCGGCCCGCAGTACTCACCGCCGGCGACCTCAGCCTCGACCCGGCGTCGCACCGGGTCCGGCGCGGATCGGCTGAGATTACGCTGACGGCGCGACAGTTCTCCGTGCTCGAGTTCCTCATGCGGCGCGCCGGAGATGTCGTTGGGAAACGCACGATCCTTGAGCACGTATGGGACTTCGCCCACGACGGCGACCCGAACATCGTGGAGGTTCACGTGCGACACCTCCGACAGAAGATCGACGAGCCGTTCGGGCGCAGAGCTATCGAGACGGTGCGGCTTGTTGGTTACCGACTCAACGAGAACGGCGGCTGAAGCCGTAGCTCACTCACCATGGGCGCCGCAAGCGGTAACGGTCGGAAGCGACTCCTAAGCCACTGGCCTAATCCTCCGGGGTCAGGTAGCGCCAGCCGACCCGGTACGTCTGGCCGTCGGACGCCGCTAGGACCCTGGTGAACGGGTCCTCCGAGGGCCCGCCGGGCATCGTGGCGGCCACGACCCTCGCCGCCTCGCCGCTGAGATCGACCCACCGGGCGCCCTCATCGCTCTGCCCGCCGGGTGGCGGAATTGCCACCATGCCGGGCCACGCCGTGGTCTGGCCGGTGTCGGCGACGAGGTCCTGATTCGGGTATGCCACGAGCCGTACCCGCGCGTTGGTGTATGCGTCGCCATCGCGCACAACTCGGTCCACGAGCGCATTGAGGCGATCGCGCGCGGCGAGCAGTCCCGCTGGATGACCCTCGTCCAGCGCGTAAGCCGACACCGATTTCAGACGAAGATCGGGTGCGAGAACCTTGATCACAGATGTCGCCGCATCCATGATCTGCTCAGCGCGGCGTGATCGTACAATGCCCTCCAGGCCAGCAAGATCACGCCGCAGTGCGCCGACCAGACTGGAGAGTTCGTCTGCGGTCAGGGTGAGTGTGCGACGGGCGTCGGCGATCACGCGGCCGTCGGAGTACACGAGAACACGCGGCGGATCGATGAGTTGGTAGGCGGGGAGGATGATTCCGCCGTCATGGGTGTAGGACGCAACCAGCTGCGCCTCCCCCGACGGCAACACGACCGGTCCCTGGTCGACCGGCTCGACGGCGCCCTGCGCGCAAGCGCCGGCAACCAGAGCAAACATGATCGGGATGACGAGACGCCTCATAATGCTTTGACAATGCGCCAGAGAGACGGGATCCCTGGCGCATCGTCGGTAACGCGACACGGCCGAACTAGATCACGACGCTGACCATCCGGCCCGGGACGACGATCACCTTGCGTGGTTCGCGACCGTCCAGTGCGGACGCCACCTCGGCCAGCGCGGCCGCCCGTACCTCGTCCTCCGCGGCATCCGCGGCGACGGAAATCCGTCCCCGCACCTTCCCGTTGACCTGCACCGGGTAGGTGACAGACTCGGCCACGAGCAGTGCCGGGTCGGCGATGGGGAACGGTTCATAGGCCAGCGAATCCGAATGCCCCATCCGGTGCCACAGTTCCTCGGCCAGGTGCGGGGCGAAGGGCGCAGTCATCAGCACCAGTGGCTCGGCCAGGGCACGCGGCGTGCCGGATGCCGTGACCGCGGTCGCGCGGTTGGTCAGCTCGATCAGCTTCGCTATGGCGGTGTTGAAGCGCAGCCCGTCCATGTCGGCGCGGACCGTGTGGATGGTGCGGTGCAGCAGCCGGTTCGTCTCCTCGTCCAGGTCGCCGTCGATGACCCGAGACTCGCCGGTCGACTCGTCCACGACCAGGCGCCAGACCCGCTGCAGGAAGCGATACGAGCCGACGACGGCGCGCGTCTCCCATGGACGCGACACGTCCAGCGGGCCCATCGACATCTCGTACACCCGGAATGTGTCCGCCCCGTAGGCGGCGCACATATCGTCGGGAGTCACCACGTTCTTCAGCGACTTGCCCATCTTGCCGTACTCGCGCTTGACCTCCTTGTCGCGGTAGAAGTAGTGACCGTCCCGTTCGACCACCTCCTCGGCCGGGACATACACGCCACGATGGTCGGAGAAGGCGTACGCCTGGATGTAGCCCTGATTGAACAGGCGGCGAAACGGCTCGAACGACGAAATGTAGCCCAGGTCGAACAGCACCTTGTGCCAGAACCGCGCGTACAGCAGGTGCAACACCGCGTGCTCCACCCCGCCCACGTACAGGTCGACCCCGCCGCTGTCCGACGGCGTCCGCGGGCCCATCCAGTACCGCTCGTTCTCCGGATCCACAAAGGATTCGACGTTGGTCGGGTCCAGGTAGCGCAGCTCGTACCAGCACGAGCCGGCCCACTGCGGCATCGTGTTGGTCTCGCGCACATAGCGCCGCGGCCCGTCGCCCAGGTCCAGCTCGACCTCGACCCACTCGCGGGCCCGCGACAGCGGCGTCTCCGGCGAGGTGTCCGCGTCGTCCGGGTCGAAGGTCTTCGGCGAGAAGTCATCGACGTCGGGCAGCTCCAACGGCAGCATCGAGTCGGGCAGCGCTACCGGCAGGCCCGATTCGCCGGCGGGGACGCCGGGCTCCGGCGCGGCGTAGACGATCGGGAATGGCTCGCCCCAGTACCGCTGGCGGCTGAACAGCCAGTCCCGCAGCCGGTAGGTCACCGCGCCCTGGCCCGCCCCGGCCGACTCCAGCCACTCGATGATCTTGGCCTTGGCATCGTCGACGCCCAGCCCGTCCAGGCTCACCGAGTGGGCACTGGCCGAGTTGATGGCTGGACCTTCGCCCAGGTAGGCCTTGCCGTCGAAGTCGTCCGGTGGCTGCACCGTGCGCACGATCGGCAGGTCGAAGACCTCGGCGAACTCCCAGTCACGCTCGTCCTGTCCGGGCACCGCCATGATCGCTCCGGTGCCGTAGCCGGCCAGCACATAATCGGCGATGAAGATGGGAATCTCGGCGCCGGTGGCCGGGTTGGTCGCGAAGGCACCGACGAAGACACCGGTCTTCTCCCGGGACTCCGCGGTCCGCTCGACGTCGGTCTTGGCGCCGGCGACCTTCCGGTACGCCGCCACGGCCTCACGGGGCGTCGCGTGTCGCCCGGTCCACGCCTCCCTCGTTCCTTCCGGCCATGCATCGGCGACCAGCGCTTCGACCATCTCGTGCTCCGGCGCCATGACCATGTACGTCGCGCCGAACACCGTGTCCGGCCGGGTGGTGAACACCCGCATCGGCCCCGCGGCCATCGGGCTGTCGCCGCGTTGATCGCCCACGGCGAAGTCTATCGTGGCGCCGATGGAGCGGCCGATCCAGTTGCGCTGCATCAACTTGACCGGCTCCGGCCAGTCCAGTGTGTCCAGATCGTCGATCAGACGGTCGGCGTACGCCGTGATGCGCATCATCCACTGCTTCAGGCTGCGCTTGAACACCGGGTAGTTACCGCGTTCACTGCGGCCGTCCGCGGTGACCTCCTCGTTGGCCAGCACCGTGCCCAGGCCCGGACACCAGTTCACCGGCGCCTCGCTGACATAGGCCAGGCGGTAGTCGTTGACGATCGTTCGTCGCTCCACCGAGGACAGTTCGGCCCAGGTTCGGCCGTCCGGCGTCGACCGCGCGCCCGACTCGAACTCGGCGATCAGGTCCGCGATCGGCCGCGCCGTGCGCCGCTGTTCGTCGTACCAGGAATTGAAGATCTGCAAGAAGATCCACTGTGTCCAGCGGTAGAACTCGACGTCGGTCGTGGCCACCGAACGCCGGGCGTCGTAGGCCAGGCCCAGCCGGCGCAGCTGGCCGCGGTAGCGATCGACGTTCTCCTCGGTGGTCTTGCGCGGGTGCGTGCCGGTCTGCACCGCGTACTGCTCGGCCGGCAGGCCGAACGCGTCGAAGCCCATCGCGTGCAGGACGTTGCGCCCGGCCATCCGCTGATAGCGACCGTATGAGTCGGTGCCGATATAGCCCAGCGGGTGGCCGACATGCAGGCCGGCGCCGGATGGGTACGGGAACATGTCCAGCACATACAGCTTCTCCGCGCCGGCGCGCGGATGGTCGGGATCGGCCAGTTGGCCGGTCGGGTTCGGGGCGTGGAAGGTCCCTTCCTCCTCCCAGAAGTCCTGCCAGCGCGGCTCGATCTCGGCGGCCAGCGCCGCTGTATACCGATACGGGGGAATATCGCCCGGGGTCTCGCTCATCAGTGCCACCTCACGTCGTCTATTCCAGGGACCAACGAAGGGCATAAAAAAGCCCCTCGCGCAGGAGGGGTCGCCGTGCTGTCGCCGCGCTCTGTCGGTAACGAGATTCGGTCGTTAACGATCCCAGCGCGTCAGCACGGCTCACTAAGGAGCAGGGTAGACCTGGTCATGGTCACAGTGTACCGCCCCGCGCGCGCCTGGGTCACTCCGGTTAGGTCAGCGGTATGTCGCGGCCGTGATAACGGCGTCGACGGCGTTCGTCACCTGGCGAACGGCGATCTCATTGTCGGCGGTCATTCGCTCCAGGGCCAGCAGGAGATCCGACGTAGGCATGCTGAGCAGCAACGATGACTCCAGGCGCAACACCCTGACCAGGCCGCTGAGCGCGGCGGTTGCCGGGTCGGGCAATTCGCGGTCGAGGATGGCATAGCGCAACCGCGCCCGGACCCGGACGAGGTCCTCCGCGTTCTCGGGCACGCAGCGCATGACCGGCACGAGGCCCAGGCGGCGGGCCTCGGCCCGCCGGATGACGCCCGCCGCGGCGAGCGCTGTGCCCACCCGCTCGTAGGCGCCGTGGGAAATCCAGCTGACCCACGCCCGCGGGCCGCACGGTTGGCTGTTCGCCCCGATCGCCTCGATCGTCGCGTCGGCCTCGGTATCACCGGTGGCGGATGCGTCGATGACGTCCAGGCGTCCGTCGAGCACGGCGACCCGACGGTTGAGGAGAAGATCGATCAGCGTTGCCCCCGCCAGCCCGGCCTCGAGGCCGGCCCCCGGAATGATCAACTTGCCCGCGTCGTCATGGGCCAACAGGAACAAGTCGTCCCGCAGTGACAGCGCGTGCATGACACGCGACGGTAGCCGGCGACCCTCTCGTGCGCCATGTATGCAGGTCGGGGCGTCGATGGTTGGGTTGCGTTGGTTAGGGTGAAGCACGCGCCGGGGCTCTCGATCGGCGCAAATGAGGCAATCGGCGGACCAAGCCTGTCGCGCTGGCGGATACGGCGGCAGACCGCCCTCTCGGCGCACCCGCAAATCGCGGTTAGCCTGAGAGGCGGGACAGCGGGGACTAGTCGTGCCGGCGAACCAAGCCGGGCTCCGGCGCCTCTACACCACGAGGCGGGGAGACGGAGATGACGGAGGAGGGGCCGGTGACCACACCGCAACGTACCTGGGACGAACTCGGCGGACCTATGGGGACGGACGAGTTCGGGTCGAGCGCCAGCTCGATCGTGACGAACATCGAGCAGGTCATCGAGGGAAAGACCGCCACGGTGCGGCTGGCCCTGGCCGTCTTGCTCGCCGAAGGACACCTGCTCATCGAGGACGTCCCTGGCGTCGGCAAGACCAAGTTGGCCAAAGCGCTCGCCCGGTCGATCGACTGCTCGGTCCGCCGGATCCAATTCACCCCCGACCTGCTCCCAAGCGACGTCACCGGCGTGAGCGTCTACAACCAGGAGACCCGGGAGTTCGAGTTCAAACCCGGCGCCGTCTTCGCCAACCTCGTCGTCGGCGACGAGATCAACCGCGCCTCGCCCAAGACCCAGTCCGCGATGCTCGAGTGCATGGAGGAGCGGCAGGTCACCATCGACGGCATCACCTACAAGCTGCAGGTGCCGTTCATGGTGATCGCGACGCAGAACCCGATCGAGATGGAGGGCACGTACCCACTGCCGGAGGCGCAGCGGGACCGATTCACCGCCCGCATCGCGGTCGGCTATCCCGACGTCCCGGCAGAGCTCGCCATGCTCGACATCCACGGCGCCCACGACCCCCTCGACGACCTGCGGCCGGTCGCGGACGCGGTGACCGTCCGGCGGATGATCGCATCATGCCGCGGGGTGCACGTCGCCGACGCCGTGAAGCAGTACGCGGTCAACCTCGTGACCGCCACGCGGGAGTCACCCGACCTCCGCCTGGGCGCCTCCCCGCGCGCCACCCTGCACCTGCTGCGCACGGCCCGGGCCGTAGCGGCGCTGGAGGGTCGGGACTACGTGCTCCCCGACGACCTGCAGACCCTCGCGGTTCCGGTCCTGGCCCACCGCATCATCCACACCGCCGAAGCCCAGCTTGGCCGGCGGACCACCGACGCCATCGTGGCCGAACTCGTCCACCGCCTGCCGCTGCCGACCGACCGTCAGCGTTCGCCGTACGACACGCGGAGGCGTTGACCATGCGTCAGGCGCTGCGAGGGCTGACCACGCGTGGTCGTTCCTTCCTCGCGGCGGCGGCCGCGGCCGGCCTTTCCGCGCTTGTCCTCGGCGAGCGCGACCTCCTGCGGGTGGCGATCCTGCTGGCCGCACTCCCCCTCCTCGCCGCCGCCTATGTCGGGCAGACCCGCTATCGCCTCGCGTGTACGCGCTCGGTCGATCCCGGGCGGATTCCGGTGGGCTCGCCGGCCCGCGTGCTGCTGCGGCTGTCGAACCTGTCCCGCCTGCCCACCGGAACGCTTCTGCTTGAGGACCGGCTGCCGTACGCGCTGGGCAGCCGCCCGCGTCTGGTGCTCGAGCGCCTCGGCGGTCAACGGACCAGCACGGTCGCGTACACCGTCCGGGCCGAGGTCCGTGGTCGCTACGAGGTCGGACCTCTCGTCGTACGACTCACCGATCCATTCGGACTCTGCGAGCTCAGCCGTTCCTTCACCACGGTCGGTCGGTTGACCGTGGTGCCGCAGGTCGTCTCGCTGCCCAGCGTCAGGCTCGCCGGCGAGTACGTCGGCAGCGGCGACAGCCGCGCCCGCTCAGTGGCGGTGCACGGCGAGGATGACGTCGCCACCCGCGAGTACCGCAACGGCGACGACCTGCGCCGGGTGCACTGGCGCTCCACCGCCCGGACAGGTGAGCTGATGGTGCGGCGGGAGGAGCAGCCGTGGGAGAGTCGCGCGACGGTTGTGCTCGACACCCGAAAGCAGGGCCATCGGGGCGAGGGGCCGACGTCGAGCTTCGAGTGGGCGGTCTCAGCCGCGGCCAGCATCGCGCTGCACCTGCGGCGCAGCGGCTACAAGATCCGGCTCGTGACCGGCGCCGGCGTGGACCTCGACGCCACCGAGCGCGACGGCGAGGGTGGCGTCCTGGATTGCCTCGCCGAGGTCAACCTCTCCGCCGCCGGAGACATGCTGTCGCTGGTTGAGCGGGTCCGCCGCCGCGGCGATGGTGGCCTGGTGATCGCGGTTCTCGGCGGCCTGAGCCTGGGCGAGGCCGAGGCGCTGGGCGCCCTGAGGGCATCCGGCAAGATGTGCATCGCCCTGCTCGTCGACCCGACCACGTGGCTGAACCTGCCCGACGCGGTCCGTACCCAAACGATCGCGGACCACGAGGCGTCGGCACTGACCCTGCTCCGCTCGGGCTGGCGCGTGGTGGGCGTCGAACACGGAGCGAACCTGTCCGCGCTGTGGCCGCAGGCCGCGCGCGGCTCGCAGGGCTTCGCATGGCGGGCGGCGATGGCCGAGACGGTCGCCCCCGCCGGTGGGAGGATCCGATGAGCCAACGCCATCCCATGGCCCTCGTCGCCGGCGCGGCGACCCTGCTCGCCGCGTTCCCCCTGAGTACGGTCTACGCATCGTTCACCTGGTTGTTCTACTCCGTGCTCGCGGTGGCCATCGTGATCGGCACGGCCATGCTGGTCCGGACCGCTCGAGGCCCAGTGTGGGCACAGGTCCTGGCCATGATGTCGAGCCTGCTGCTCTACGTCACCTTCGTCTTCCCGAGCGGCGAGGAGTTCTTCCGGCTCATTCCCACGCCGGGCACGTTCCGGCATTTCAATGACTTGCTGGTTGTCGCGGGACAACAGATCAGGGATGAGGCTGTGCCCGTACCGGATCTGGACGGCCTGCTGCTCCTGACCACGGCCGGCGTCGGTCTCGTAGCCATCCTGGTCGACCTCGCCGCCGTCGGCCTCCGCCGGCCGGCACTGGCGGGCCTTCCCATGCTCGCGATCTACTCGGTGCCGGTGGCGGTCCTGCCGGAAGGGCTCTCCGTCCTGCCGTTCGGCTTCGCTGCGGCGGGATTCCTCTGGCTGCTCGTGGCCGACAGCGTCGACCGGGTCCGCCGATTCGGCCGGCGTTTCACCGGCGAGGGCCGTGACGTGGACCTCTGGGAACCCTCGCCGCTCTCGTCGGCGGGTCGCCGGCTTGGCGTGGTCGGGGTGGTCATCGCCATGGTGCTGCCTCTCGCCGTGCCGGGAATGACGTCGGGCCTGCTCGATCGCTTCGGCGGCGGCGGTCTCGGTGGCGGCGGCGGCGATGGACCGGGCGGCGGCGCAGCGGTGAACCTGACCGCGCTGCTCAAGGACAATCTCAATCGCGACAAGGCATTCGACATGGTCAAGGTGACCACGTCCGACCCGAATCCCTACTACCTGCGATTCGCAATCGCCGACCAGGTGACCAAGGACGGGTTCATCAACCGGTCACCAGCCGGCGGCGACCCGGTCAACCGTGGCCTGCCCGAGTACGCCCCGCCCGCGGTCAACGGGGTGACGTCGCGGCTCTACTCGGCCCAGGTTGAGACGGTCAACTTCGACATGCGCCTGGCGCCGGCCTTCCAGCAGATCGTTTCTACCTCGGGCCTCGACTCGTCGTGGATCTTCGATGCCGGCACGAATCAGATCTACTCCGGGCGGTCGAGCATCACCGGAAAGACATATCAGTTCGAGTTCGTCCGGGTGGAGTACACCCCGGCGGCGCTTCGCGCCGTGACGGAGACCCCGCCGGCGGAGGGCGGTGCCGGCGAACTGGCCGCCGTTCCCCCGGTGCCGCAAGTCAGTGAACTGGTCGCCGACCTGATCGAGGGCAAGACGACGCGGTACGACCGGGTCCGGGCGATCTACGATCACTTCAGCCCGCGCAACGGGTTCGTCTACACGCTCAGCGCGGAGCAGGGCACCAGCGGAAACGCGATCGTTGACTTCCTGGTCGCCGGAAGAGGCTTCTGCGTTCAGTACGCGGCGGCGATGGCGTGGCTGGTGCGGGCCGCCGGCTACCCCGCGCGCGTCGCCTTCGGCTTCACCCGTGGCTCGGGCGCACGCAATGGCACATACACGTTGACCAACTACAACCTGCACGCCTGGACCGAGGTCCTTTTCCCCGGCTTCGGCTGGGTCCCATTCGATCCGACACCGACCGGCTCGGTCCTCGGTACGGTCCCGTCGTCCTGGGCCCCGGACCCGGCGAACCCGGGCGGTGGCGGGGACGAGGGGCCGGACGTGGCCAACCCGTCAGCGGGACCCTCCGGCTCGCTCGGACCCGGCGGGAATCCGAAAGACCCGGATGGCGACGCCCTCGGTGGTGCCGCGCCGACATCGTTGAACCGGTGGTGGTTCATCGGCGCCGCCACGCTCGCCCTCATCGTCGCACTGCTGCTCATGCCCGCTGTGCATCGACGCTCGCTTCGCCGGCAGCGTCGAGCGCGGGCCGACCAGGTGATCGTGCTGGGAGAGGACGGCTCGGTCAGGACGCCGCGGGCGGCAGCGCCGGAGTTCGCGTTTGATGCCGTTGAAATGGCCGCTGCTCGCCGCGACGCGCACGCCGCGTGGGCGGAACTCATCGACACAATGATTGACTTCGATGTGCTTGTTGACGACGCGGAGACGCCTCGCACGACGGCCGACCGACTCGGCGCCATTCCGGAGCTGCCTCGGGCCATTCGTGGTCACGCCGGTGTGCTGGCCGGCGCCGAGCAGCGAGCGCGCTACGCCAGGACGCCGCTTCGTGCGGTGGGCCTGAACGACGCCGTGCGAGCCATCCGGACCGCGCTGGCGGAGCGCGCGACGCGCTGGCAGCGGCTCAACGCCACCCTCATGCCCCGCTCCGTCGTGCTGCGGTGGCGGGCGGCCTGGGTGGGCTGGTTAAGCCGGAGCGTGCGGGCCGCCGGTCGAGTGCGCGACGCCATGGCGACGGTCAGCCCGCGCCGCCTTCTCGCCAGAGGCGGCGGCTGACGGTTCCAGAGCGGGCGGGGCTGCCGGCAGCGTTGGAGCTCGGTCTCGGTCCAGGCGTCGCTGAAGGCGTCGAGGACGCGGGCACCGCCCGTTTGCTCGGCTGCCGGCTCAGCGCTCGCCGTTTCGGCGGGCCTCGCCGCTCAGGCCTCGCCGCTCAGGCCTCGCCCTCGGGGCGTTGGCGCCATCGGTCCTCGAGGCGATCGATGAGCGATCCTCGGCGCGAACCGGTGCGGCGTGTGCTGGTCCCGCCCACGGAGCGCAGCTCAGGGTGACGCCCGCGGCGGAAGGCTTGGATGCCGAGCGCGGCGCCGGCCAGCATGACCACGAACCCGGCGACACCGAGCAGTGGGCTCTTGCCGGCCACCCCGAAAATCAACACGGCGAGACCGGCGATGACAGCGATGACGGAGATGACGATCCGCCGCCGCGCGTGGAAGCGCGGGTCAGTGGAGCGAACCGCCGAGGCAAACTTGGGGTCCTCAGCCAACGACCGCTCGATCTGCTCGAACAGCCGCTGCTCGTGTTCCGACAGCGGCACGGCGCCCCTCCCCGGCCTTCGCGACCGACCTTTTGGGGTCGGTGGACCGTATGCAGCCGGTCGGCTGCTTACCGCAAGTCTACGAGGGGCGCAGCGGGTCGGAAAGCGGATCGAAGTTACGTTCTGCCACCTCCGCGGCGTCGCCGGGGTTCGAGTCGCCCTGGAAGGTCGAATTGTCCGTCCCCGCACCGTCGGTCGCATCCTTCGTCCGCCGCAGAAGCAGGCTCCCCGGCACGACCGAGCCCGCCGGAAGGACCGAGCCCGGCGGAACGACCGAGCCCGGCGGAACGACCGGGTCCGCCGGAACGACCAGGCTCGCCGGAACGATGCTGGCGCCGAACCGGGCCGTCGCGGCGTCCACGGCCCGCTCGGCGTCGCGCCACCCGTGCTCTCGTTCGCCCAACGCCAGCTGCCGGGGCGCGCCGTCGGTCTCGGCCAGGCCCTCCACCCGCACCCCGAGCAGGCGTACCCGGTCGCCGGGGTTCAGCGCCTGGTAGAGCTGCCACGCGTTATCGAAGATCTCGCGCGCGACATCGGTCGGGATCGGTAAGGTTCTTGACCTGCTGAGCGTCTGGAAGCTGCCTAGTCGGACCTTGATCGCGACCGTACGGCCATGCTGTCCCGCCTTGCGGAGCCGCGAACCCACCGAGGTGGAGAGTTGTAGCAGAGTACGGCGGATCACCTCCCGATCGTCGACGTCCACATCGAAGGTGGTTTCGGCGCCGATCGATTTCTCCGGCCGAGTCGTGCTGACCCGCCGCGGATCGCGGTTCCACGCCAGATCGTGCAGGTGGACAGCCGCGGCGTCGCCGAGTGCCTGTCGAAGCATCCCCGGCGGCGCCTGCGCGACGTCGGCGACCGTACGAAGACCCAGCCGGTGCAGCACCTCGGCCGTCCGCTCGCCAACACCCCATAACGCCGACACCGGCAGCGGATGCAGGAACCCCAATGCGCGCTCGGCGCTCACCACGAGCATTCCGTCCGGCTTGGCACGGGTGGATGCGAGCTTCGCCATGAACTTCGTCGTAGCGACGCCGACCGAACACGTCAGATGCTGCTCGGCCGCGACGCGGGCCCGGATATGGGCAGCGATCGCCGAAGGCCGCCCGAACAGGCGCACAGCACCGGCGACGTCGAGGAAGGCCTCATCGACGGAGAGCGGCTCCACGAGGGGGGTGACGTCGCCAAAGATGGCCATGACCGCCCTGGACGCCTCGGCGTAGGCGGCCATGTCAGGCGGCAGGAAGACCGCATCCGGACACAGGCGTCGCGCCTGGGCGCCGGGCATCGCGCTTCGTACGCCGTAGGCCCGCGCCTCGTAGCTCGCCGAGCTGACCACGCCGCGCGGCCCGGCGCCGCCGACCACGACGGGCGTGCCCCGCAGTTCGGGACGGCGGCGCACCTCGACCGAGGCGAAGAACGCGTCCATGTCGACGTGCAGGATGGTGCAGCCGGAGTCGTCCTGCTCGTTCGCCACATACGCAGGCTAGCGCCGCCGTATGACGCCTACCGGCGCACGATCAGCAGCGGGATCATCATCTCCGCCTCCGTGGCCGAGCCGTGGAAGGCGACCAGTTTCGCCACGGTCGGCGGATCGGACTGCGTGGCGACGACGGCGTAGTCGGCGTGGCAGGCGGCGACGACATCGCCGATGCGCTGCAGGTGATCCTCCGGTACCGGACCGAACCAGCCCTGCGCCACCGCCTCGTCCCTCGAGACAACCCACGCCGCATCCCCGAGAACCCCACGCCAGGCAGCGACGACATCCGCGGTCGCGCCCGGCCGGGTGTGCAGGTACCGCACGCGAGGCTCGCCCGCGACCACCCGCACACCGGCGCGAAGACGAGGATCTGTATCGAGGTCGAAGCGACGCTCTGGTGGCACATTCAATTGTCCGTGGTCGGCGATGAGCACCAGAGCGGAGCCGACCGGCAGTCCATCGATGACGCGCGTCACGAGTCGATCGACCTCCGCCACGGCGAGCCGCCACGGCTCGGAGTCGACGCCGCGAAGGTGGCCCACCTTGTCGAGGTCGGGATGGTAGCCATAGACGACCGTCGGTCCCGTGGCGCCGGCCAGCGTTGCCACCATCCGGTCGCCGAGGGAGTCCACGTCGGCCGCACCGATGAACGAGCCGCCGCGGTAGGCGGCTGTGCTCAGGCCGCTCCCGGCGAACTCGGGTCGGTCGACCACGTGGGCCGATACGCCGGCAGCCGCGGCGCGCCCGAACTGGGTCGCCAGAGGTTGCCAGCTCAGCGGATCCGGATCGTCACGCCACTCGATGTGATTGAGGACCCGCTCGGTGCCGGGGATGTTGAGGAAGAAGCCCAACAGCCCATGTGCCCCCGACGCCGCTCCCGTGCCGAGGCTCGCGAGGCTCGTCGGCGTTGTGGACGGAAATCCCGCTGTGATCGCTCGGGCACTCGATCCGGGCACCCGCTCGTGGGCCAGGTCGGCCAAGGTCGGGGCGTACGGCGCGGCGACCGGCAGGAGGTGGTGGCCCAATCCATCGATCAGCAGCACCGCAGCTGCGCGCAACCCTTCCAACGGCCCGGCCGCGAGGCCGAGCGGATCCGCCCCCGGGAGACGCTGTGACTCCGGGACGTGCTGTGACTCGCGGAACTGCTGTGACTCGGGGAACTGCTGTGACTCGGAGAACTGCTGTGACTCGGGGAACTGCCGTGACTCGGGCACACCGAGTGACGCGAGGACACTCGGCATCACGTCGGAGAGGCTCGCCGTGCCGTAGCGGGGCAGCACGGTGGCCAGAGCGGAGCGTGTCACGGGCGGCGCGCCAACACGTGCAGCTGCGCGGCGATGTCCCGAAATGGGCGCTTTGCCGCGGTCGCCAGCTCAAAGTCGGCGAGCTTCTCGTGTTCGCGCTCCAGCACCGTACCCGGAACGAGGTCGGCGACCACCCGGACGCCGTGGATCTCCTCGACCGCGAGACCGGCCCTGGCGAGCAGGGCGGTGACGGAGTCGACGTCGAATCGGCGGCGCAGCGTGTCGCGCGGGCCGGCGGAGCCGTCGGGGTCGTTGAGCAGCGCCGAGGCCATGTCGAGATGGCCGGCCATCGCCCGGGCGAGGATCGCGGCGACCCGGTTGGACACGATGATGCTGGCCGCTCCCCCGCGGTGCAGCGTCGCGGCGAGGGCCCGCGCGACCGCGGACGGCGAGTCGACCACCTCGAGCACGCTGTGGCAGAGGACCAGGTCCGCCCCGCCGGGTGCGACGAGCTCGGCGAACCCGTCGGCGTCGGCCTGGACGGCGCGGATTCGGTCGCCGACGCCCGCCTCGGTGGCCCGCCGGCCCAGCGCGGCCAGCGCGTCGGGGCTTGCGTCCACGACCGTGATGTAGTGCCCGGCCTGGGCCAGCGGAACGGCGAAACCGCCGGTCCCACCGCCCACGTCGACGACGCTCAACCGCGGGCGTTGGGCCGTGGCCCGGTCGATCTCGCGGCGCAGGACCTCCCACACGACGGCGGTTCGGACGGCCGCATGCGGCCCACCGAGGTAGGTGCGCTCCACGCCCGGCAGCATATCCACCCCCCCACCACCCACCGCTTGACAACGAGCCGTCGATCATGACCTGGAGGTCATGATCGACGCGCTTTCGCGACGGTCAGACCATGATCATGCGGATCTTCGTGGACTTGGTGGCGTTGGCGCGAGCGAGCCAGTAAGCGCCGCGGCGCCAGGCAACCGCGCCGACCGTCTTCCAGAGAACGGTGAGGTCCGTCGCCAGTGACCAGTTCTCCAGATAGTAGAGATAGCGCCGGATGCCGTCCTCCCAGGACAGGTCGGATCGAC
>JAXIPB010000094.1:0-34576 GCA_045403155.1 Micromonosporaceae bacterium | reverse complement strand
GACGAGGCCGTCGCGCGCGCCCTGCGCCTCGAAGTGGTTGCGCGCCTCGCTCAGCGGCAGCCCGGTGCCGTGCCGGAGGAGGTCGATCACCTTTGCCGCGAAGCCCGGCGGAGTGTTGATGCCGGTCCCGACCGCGGTACCGCCAAGAGGCAACTCGGCCAGCCGAGGCAGCGAGGACTGCAGCCGCTCAATCCCGGCCCGCACCTGCGCGCCATACCCGTGGAACTCCTGGCCGAGCGTGACGGGGGTGGCGTCCATGAGATGGGTACGCCCGGCCTTGACGACGGCATCGAATTCGGTCCCCTTAGCGTCCAGTGTGGACATTAGGTGGCCGAGAACCGGGATCAGGTCGTGAGCCACTGCCTCCGTCGCGGCCAGATGGATCGACGACGGGAAGACATCGTTGGAGGACTGGGATGCGTTGACATGGTCGTTCGGATGAACCGACCGGCCGCCGAGGTGTCGTGACGCCAGCGTGGCGATCACCTCGTTGGCATTCATGTTCGAGGAGGTTCCCGAGCCGGTCTGGAAGGTGTCGACGGGAAACTGGCCGTCATGCTTCCCCTCGGCGACATCGCTCGCCCCGGCGACGATGGCGGCTGCGACGTCGGTGTCGATCACGCCCAACTCGGCGTTGACCGTCGCGGCCGCGGCCTTGATCCGGGCCAGTGCTCGGATCTGTGCCGGTTCCAGGCCCCGGCCGGAGACCGGGAAGTTCTCAACCGCGCGCTGGGTCTGCGCCCGCCACAGCGCGGCGGCCGGCACCCGTACCTCGCCCATCGTGTCATGCTCGATTCGGAAGGCCCCGTCGTCGAGCGGCGTCTCTGTCTCCATACCTACACCGTAGGCTGCCTGCCGCGGGTGACCCAGTCCGCCGTCGACCGAGGCGGTCAGCCGGGAGCTGTGGTAGCTGCTAATCCGGATCAGGTCCAACGCGCGGAGCACCCGTAGCACATTTGTGGACAGCTCGGCTACGGCGTCCCGTCCTCGCCGTCGATCCGAGCTGAGGCGTGCTTGTCGAATCCGATGTAGATGCGCGCCTGCGCATTGCGGGACAGCGTGGCAAGCGACTCGAGCTCCTGCAGCCGCAGCAGCGCCGGATGCTGCGCATAGGCGTCGGCGTTCTCGCTACGCATGCGTAGCGCGTCGACATCGGCGGCGGCCCGGATTCGCTCGGCGGCCGCCTCGGCCTCGGCGGCGAGTCGGACCACCTCAGCCCGTGATGCGGCGGCGATGTGGTCGGTCTCCGCCTTGGTACGCGCGTCAAGCGCCTCCTTCTCGGCCATGGTCCGCGCCTCGACCAAATGCGCCTCGCTGAGTCGCTCGGCCGCCAGAACGCGGTTCATGATGTCCTGCAGGTTGCCTGGGAACACGATGTCCTTCGCGTCGGCGCGCAGGATCTCCACGCCGTAACCACCGGCCACGATCTGGAGATCCGCGAGGATGTCCTCGCTGAGCTGGTTGCGGTTGGTCAGGATCGCCTCCAGCGTCATGGACGCCAGGGAGCGTCGCGCTGCGAGCTGAACATCGCTGTAGAGCCGATCCTCGTATGCGGCGACCTTCTCCACTGCGGCGATCGGGTCGACTACGCGGTACTGCGTGAGGATGCTCACCCGGACCGCGACCTTGTCGGAGGTCAGGATCTCCTGGCCCTTGATGGTGAGCTCGCGCTCCCGCATGTCAACGAGGACGATCTCCACCTTCGGCCGGCCCAGCCACGCCCACGACAGCCTCGGCAGCCGGTATCGGCCCGCCTCCAGGACGTCGCTCAGGCGACCGTTGGAGTACCGCAGGCCTCGGTCGGTGCTCTTGATGATCAGTTCGTGCTTCGCCATTCGCTACTCCGGGGGATAGAGGGTCCCGACCGGGTCCCGATCTGAAAGACCGGAGGTCAGGATGGGATGCCTGCCAGCACGGGATGACGGATCCTTGTGCACTGCATCTTGTGACCCAGGTTTCTGGGCCGGCCGGGACCGCGACCAGTGAAGCAGAGCGGAGTGCTTGTTTTCAAGCCGTTTCAGCCCAGCAAGATCCTTGCAGGTGTTCAAGAGTTGCCCGGTCCGAGCGCCCGCGACCGGGCAAGTATTGAACACTTGCGATCGGGCAAGGACCCCGGGCGGGCCGCTCGCTTCCAAGATCTACTCACCCGGACGGTGAAACAGTCCGTACCGACAATGTGCCGGCCACGAGACCCAACGCCACCGCGTACAGGAGGCGGACCCCGGTCACGTGGGCGCTCCCCGCGTAGGGCAGCAGAGCCGACACGGCCGCGCCGACTACGAACACCGAGGCGCCAACGCCCCAAAAGCGACGCGGAGCGCGAGAGACATTCGATGGCTCACCGTGCCATCGTCGCAGCGCCGAGGTGCGGCCAAGTTCCCAGGCGACACCCAAGGCGACGAGCGCGCCGACAACCGATGAAGTGAACTGCAGCGCACGCCACCACGGCTGGCCAAAGGGCCCGGCGGTTTCCAGGGCCGGAATCAGCTCGACCGCCCAGCCATGCGTGCTCCCAGGCGAGTGGGTGAATCCGTCCCAGAGCAGGTGGGTCGCCGCCCCGATCAGCGCCGACGAAACCGTTATGTACCAGGGGTGGTGGACAATTCCGAGCACTCCGTAGTCGCGCAGCCGAAACGGCCCGCCTCTTGGGAGGTGCGCCGCGACGACCGGCGCGGCCGACCGGATCACAATGCATGCCGCGAGCGTGACCGGAAGGCAGAACCACAGCACAGCCATCACCGTGTGTGTCTCCGGCAGCGACACGATTCCGGCGAGGAGATACGCCGCATCCGGTGCGGCCGAACCGGCAACCAGTGCGACGCCGTCGAACCAGCGCGGCCGCCACAGCTTCAGCGGGAGGACGGCCGCCGCGTGCGGGGGAAAGGTCGCCGGCATCCCGATTAGGGGCGGCGACCGACGGTGAGGACGGGCTTGCTGGTCTCGGCGTAGAAGTCGTTGCCCTTGTCGTCAACGATGATGAAGGCGGGGAAGTCCACCACGTCGATCTTCCACACCGCCTCCATGCCGAGTTCCGGATACTCCAGCACCTCGACGTGGCGGATGCAGTCCTGGGCGAGTCGCGCGGCCGGGCCTCCGATCGAGCCCAGGTAGAACCCGCCGTAGCGCGAGCACGCCTCGGTCACCTGCTTGGACCGGTTGCCCTTGGCGAGCATGACGAAGGATCCGCCCGCAGCCTGGAATCTCTCCACATAGGAGTCCATCCGGCCGGCCGTCGTCGGTCCGAACGAGCCCGACGCAAACCCCTCCGGGGTCTTCGCCGGACCGGCGTAGTACACCGCGTAGTCACGCAGGTACGCCGGCATGTCATCACCCGCGTCGAGCCGCTCGGCGATCTTCGCGTGGGCGATGTCGCGGGCCACCACGAGCGGGCCCGAAAGCGACAGGCGCGTCTTCACCGGATACCGGGAGAGTTCCGAACGGATCTCGGCCATCGGACGGTTGAGATCGACCTTGACGACCGCGTCATCAACCAAGGATTCCGGACCGACCTCGGGCAGGAAGCGCGCCGGATCGGTCTCGAGCCGCTCCAGGAACACACCCTCCGGCGTGATCTTGCCGAGCGCCTGACGGTCGGCCGAGCACGACACCGCGATGGCCACCGGGCATGACGCGCCGTGCCGCGGAAGCCGCACCACCCGAACGTCGTGGCAGAAATACCGGCCGCCGAACTGCGCCCCGATGCCGAACTGCCGGGTCAGCTCCAGCACCTCCCCCTCGAGCTCCAGATCCCGGAAGCCGTGCGCCAACATCGATCCCGATGTCGGCAAGCCGTCCAGGTACTTTGCCGAGGCGTACTTTGCCGTCTTGACGGCGAACTCCGCCGACGTCCCCCCAATTACCACAGCGAGGTGGTACGGGGGGCAGGCCGCGGTGCCGATCAGCCGCAACTTCTCCTCCAGGAACTGCATCATCCGGGTCGGGTTCAGCAGCGCCTTGGTCTCCTGGTACAGGTACGACTTGTTGGCCGAGCCACCGCCCTTGGCCATGAAGAGGAACTTGTAAGAATCGGGGTGCCCATCGGGGTCCTCGGCGTAGATCTCGATCTGGGCCGGCAGGTTGCTGCCGGTATTCTTCTCGTCCCACATGGACAGTGGTGCGAGCTGTGAATAGCGCAGGTTCAGCCGGGCGTACGCGTCGAAGACGCCCCGCGCGATGGCCGCTTCGTCCTCGCCGTCGGTGAGCACGTGCCGGCCCCGCTTGCCCATGACGATCGCGGTGCCGGTGTCCTGACACATCGGCAGGACACCCCCGGCCGCGATGTTCGCGTTGCGCAGGAGATCCAGCGCCACGAAGCGGTCGTTCGGCGAGGCCGCCGGATCGTCGATGATCGACCGCAACTGGCCCAGGTGGGCGGGTCGGAGGAAGTGGGCGATGTCGCCCATCGCCTCGTCGGTCAGCAGGCGCAGCACGTCGGTCTCGACGGTGAGGAACCGCCGACCGCCGGGTCCATCGACCGAGCCGACGCCGTCCGCCGTGACCAGGCGGTACGTGGTTGGGTCCGGACCGATCGGCAGCAGTGGCGAGAACGCGAACGTCATGGCTCCATAGCCTAGGCAGTGATTGCGGTCACCCGCCGATTGGGAGATAACCAATTCGGCGACCGCTGGCGATGATGAGACCGCGGGAGCCGTACCCGACCACCGTGGCGGTTGTCTCGACGTCGAGCAGCGGTGCTGAGCCGTTCACAGCCGGGAAGTGGCTCAACACGATGAGCCTCTGGGCATCCCCGGCCCGGATGATCACGTGGTCGCGTGTGACCGCCGCCTCGGAGTCGAGCCCGACCTCCTGCGACCACACCGAGCGCCGATCCGGATCGAGGAGGTCGATGACTCGTACGGTCGTCCGGTCGGCGCCCTCCACGACCGCGAGCTCACCGTCGGTGGCGAGCACCCTCTCGCCGGGCACCCCAGTCCAGGTCGCCTCACCCGTTGCGGCGGCAAGCAGGGTTGGGTGGTTGTCGCCACGCATCGCAACGAGCTGGTCGCCGGCGCCGAGCGGATCACGGCGCTGCTCGCATCCCGCGCCGCTCGCCGTGTCGAGATCGAAGCCGTCCTTTCGCCACACCGAGACGTCGGAACGGTAGTCAAACGCCTCGATCCAGAAACGGCACCGGGAGTCGGCCCGTTCGGCGTGGGAATAGAGCACACGCTGCCCCGAGAACGCGACGCGGGTCTGCTGATCGGGCGCGGTCACCTCTCGAGCCCTAACCCCGTCCACGGTGTCGATGACCTGGATGCGGTTGTCCACCTTCAGGCCGATGACGGGTGGCAGACGCCCCGGTGTGCCCGCAGCCGCCGTTGAGAACCATTCGGCCGGATTACGGGTGCCGGCCAGCGGTGGGTTCGCGCCCGAGATCGTACGAGCAGCGGCCGGAACCGGCACCGACCACAGCTGCCGACCGTTGTCGCGATGGGCGTGCGCCCGAAGCTGACAGTCGCCATCCTCAGGGCACACCAGATCGACAACGGTGTCCACAAAGGCCCATACCGCGTTGGCGTCCCGGTCGCCCCAGAGGACCGCGCCGCTGGCCGGGTCGACCACCGAGTATCCCTTGTCCCCCGCCTCATCACGATCGGGGTCTTGCGGGCGCTGCCGCAGGACGACGACGTCTCCCGCCGGGAGGGCCCAGTGCGCGTCGTAATGCCAGATGAGCTCGCCGGTGTCCTCGCGATAGGCGTCGACGAAGCCTCGGCTGACCAACACCACCTGTCCGGATGCCATGGCAGCGGCAAGATCAGGTACGCCGCCAAGACGTCCACTCCACTTCGGCGCGGGGTCGGAAAGGACGTAAAACTTGGCCCACCACGCGGCCAGTTGGGGCAGCGGGTTCCAGGTGTTGGTCGCGACAAGCAGCGTTCCGGTGAGGGCAAGCGTCATGGCAGCCAGCAGAACGCGGCAGTATCGGCAGTTCCGGAGGCGCCCCGCCACGCGATCACCGTAGCGGCGGGGCCGCCCCGCAGCGGCATCGCCCGATCCGCCCGTGTCAATGGTGTAAACACCGTTTTGCCGGCGATGGCCAGGGTCGGCGATGGCCAGGGTCGGATTGCCAGGGTCAGCCGGCGGTCCCCACCGCCCCGGAATAGGGGTGCTCGATGACTCCGGTCGACGTGTGGAAACGGTACTTCGCGATGTTTCCCTCCTGGGTGCCCATCCAGGTGATCGCGAAGAACCCGCCGGTGCACTCGGTCGGAAGGACCGTGCCATCGGTGAGGACCATCTCCGCGCGCTGAGTATCGGTAGGTGCGTACCCGAAGATCCAACTTCGATCGCCGAACTGCGCGATGGAGAAGAACGGCGCGAGCGTGGACCACTGTTGTGTGGCGTCGTCGTAGCTGTAGCCAACCCCGCCGCTCGCCGGCGAGCCGTCCGGTGCGAGGTAACACGAGGTGGCGATCCGGTTCGAGGCATAGAGACGGATCGACCATCCTCCGTCCCGCAGCGTGAACCGCAGCGGTGGCTGGTCCCCTTCTCCGGCGGGCAGAGGGTGCGGCAGGTCCCGGATCGCCTGGCGCACGTGCTCGTCGCAGACCTCGGCGAGGATGTCGTCGTCGATCGTGCCGCGCAGGTAGACCGGCTGGCCGCTGGCGACCTGCTGGGAGCCCTGGTAAGCCGAGACCCGTGCGCTTCCGAGTCCGCCTCGCGGGGCCCACGCCGCGAAGAAGGCGCCCCGAATGGTCGCCGGAAGCTCGTCGCCCGATGCCGTGCGAACCGTGATCCGGTCGGCCCCGGCGGGAACCCGACCGTACAGATACTCCGGTCCGCCGCTCGGGTCCAATTCCACCGCGTACGTGATGGGCTTGTCCGGGTGATCGAACAAGAACGGTTCACCGATGCGGGAGTTTCCGGTGATCTTCCCCGAGACTTGGCCACCCTCGTCCCGGGAGCAGGCGAACATGACCGGCTCGAGGATATAGAGGCGCAGGCCCAGTTCGCCGTCGCGGAAAGAGAAGTCCTGATCCGACGCGAGTCCGGTCTCCTGGTGCTGAGGCGTCAGGGCCGGGTTGTGGCGGGCCTGATCGGCCCAGTTCCGCGCGCAGGCTTCGGCAAAGGCGCGATCCCAGGCGGCGGCCTGCTCGGCCGCGTCCGGCCGCTTGATGAGGCCGGCCACGGCGAAGAACCCAACGATCACGGCGGCGGCGGCCACGGCGGCTCCAAGCGGGAGCATCCAGCCGGCGCGGAACAACCTCGCTTGGCGCCCGGCTCGGGCTATGACCTCCTCGAATGTCGGCTCAAATCGCTCGCTGGCGTAGGCGGACTCCACCCGCTCGATCACCTCAGACTCCGAAAGCATGGCGCACCGCCGTCCCCATCGAGAACTCCAGTACATCGAGCGACGGCGCGTCGACCTCGACCGGCGAACGGCCGGCGCGGTTTCGCACGCCACCGTCGGGTGAACCCGGATCGAGTACACGCCGCAGCGTGCCGAGCGCCCGGTGAAGGTGCACGTGCACCGTCGCGGTCGCCATCCCGAGCAGCGCCCCCGTTTCCTCCGCGCTCAGATCGGCGATGAGCCGAAGAGCCACGACCTCGCGCTGTCGCCGGGGCAGCGCCCTTACCGCTGCTCGGACGTCGGCGTCGAGGGCCGATCCACGCTCGGCCGCCGACTCCCGATCCGGCGGTATTTCGGCGAGCACCTCCCGGCGTCGCCGCCGCCAGATCGATCGATGCACGTTCAGGGCCGTACGCAGGATCCACGCCGTCGGGTTGGGGTGATTGCTCACGCTCGGCCAGCGCACGTATGCACGCGCGTACGCCTCGGCGAGCGCGTCCTCCGCGCCGGCCCGGGTCCCCGTCGCCGCCAACACGGCGCGGAAGATCTCGTGCCTGGTCGTGGCGAAGAATTCCGCGAAGCTTTCCATCCGCACTCTCTCTGCAGCCGCACCTGTTCAACCTCTACCCGGTTCTGTGCCCGTGGAGGGGCGAGTCTTCAACAGCTGCGAACAGGTGACCTGTCGTCGCACGGAGAACGCCCGAGCAGGTGGACAGCTTTACCGCCGAACATCACGGATTGATAACTACTGGTCCGCCGCTCGCGGCGCGGATCAATGGCAGCGTGCGATACGGGATCTGCTCGGCGAGCGCGATGATCGTCGAGGCGCGGACGATGCCTTCGTACGAGACGATCCCGTCGATCACTCGCTGCAGATCCGTATTCGATCTGGCGACGATGCGGCAGAGGAGGTCGCCCGATCCGGTGATCGTGTGGGCCTCGAGCACCTCGGGAATCTCTGCGAGGTGCGCGGCGACCGGATCGTGCCCCAGACGTTGCCGGATCTCGAGCGTCACAAACGCCGTGACCCCGTAACCAAGCGCGCTTGGCGAGACGTCCGGCCCGAATCCGCGGATCACGCCGCGCGTGGTCAGCTTGTCCAGCCGCGCCTGGATCGTGCCGCGGGCGACGCGCAGCCGCCGAGAACATTCGAGCACGCCGATGCGCGGCTCGTCGGCGAGCAGAGTGATGAGCTGGGCGTCCAGCGCATCGATGGATTCGGTCAACGCCCGCCTCCCAGGTTTGCACCATTCGGTCGCACAATCTGTACAGAACATCTCGGACATTAGCCGACGTTGTGTGCAGGTTGTGCACCGAATCACGCATTGGTTGCCCACGAACCGACCGGGAACGACTATCGCACCAGTGCCGCACCACGGCACAGAGCGAGGGAGTCGGAGATGACCCAGACGACCGACGACAGCGTCAACGTCGACGAGCTCATCGGCGCGGTGGAGCACGATATTTCGCACGACCCGTTCCCGGTCCAGGGCATCGACCACATCACGTTCATGGTCGGCAACGCCAAACAGGCGGCGCACTACTACTCGACCGCGTTCGGCATGACGTGCGTCGCCTATCGCGGCCCGGAGACGGGCTTCCCGGACTACGCCGAGTACGTCATGACGTCCGGCGGAGCGCGCTTTTGCCTGTCCGGTGCGGTCCGCGCGGACGCCCCCGGAGCGCGCCGACACGGCGTACACGGAGATGGCGTCGCGGACATCGCGCTCGAGGTGCCAGACGTTGACGCCGCCTTCGTCCACGCCATCAAGCAGGGCGCGGCCGGTCTGGCCGAACCGCAGGACAGCACCGACGAGCACGGCACCGTCCGCTTCGCCAGCATCGCGACGTACGGCGACACCCGGCACCCCCTCATTGACCGGTCCAAGTATGACGGCCCGTTCCTGCCCGGCTTCGTGGCGCGCGACCCGATCGTCGACCGGAGCGCCGCGATCGCGGCGGGCGTACAGCCGAAGCGGTTCTTCCAGGCCATCGATCACGTGGTCGGCAACGTGGAACTCGGCAAGATGAACGAATGGGTGGGGTTCTACCAGCGCGTCATGGGATTCACGAACATGGCCGAATTCGTCGGCGACGACATCGCCACCGAGTACTCGGCCCTGATGAGCAAGGTCGTCGCGAACGGCACGCGCAAGGTCAAATTCCCGCTGAACGAGCCCGCGGTCAGCCGAAAGAAGTCACAGATCGACGAGTTTCTTCAGTTCTATGGCGGCCCCGGTGCGCAGCACATCGCGCTCGCCACGAACGACGTCCTTCGCACGGTCGACGCGATGCGAGCCGCCGGCGTGGAGTTCCTCGACACACCTGACTCCTACTACTCCGATCCCGATTTGCGGGCGCGCATCGGTGAGGTCCGCGCTCCGATCGAGGAGCTGCAGAAGCGCAAGATCCTCGTGGATCGCGACGAGGACGGCTATCTCCTGCAGATCTTTACCAAACCGGTTCAGGACCGGCCGACATTCTTCTTCGAGCTGATCGAGCGGCACGGGTCGCTCGGCTTCGGTAAGGGCAACTTCAAGGCCCTCTTCGAGGCGATCGAGCGCGAGCAGGAGCGTCGGGGCAACCTGTAGCACTATTACTCCGTGACGACACCATCCACGGGGCACGGGCAGCCCGCCCCGCCGCCCGTACGGGGCCCGTCGCTGCCACCCCCGCAACCCGGCCCCGGCCACGTGCCGCCGCCTCCGCCCCGCCCCGGCCACGTGCCGCCGCCTCCGCCCGGCCCCGGCCACGTGCCGCCGCCTCCGCCCGGCCTCGGCCACGTGCCGCAGCAGGGATACGCCTACCCGCCGGCGCCGCCCGGGTACGTCTACCCACCCGGGTTCGGCTATCCGCCTCCGCCGCCGCCCGTCGCGCCCGGCGGGCAACCGCTCGCAGAGTTCTCCGACCGCCTGGTCGCCTTCATCATCGACGCCGTCATCCTCGGTGGATTCACCGCGGTGGTGACCATCCCCATTTACATCTTCGCCGCCTTCACGATCTTCGAGGACTTCGGCACCGGAGTACGGATCTATGAGGATCCGCTGGGCGAGCCCGCCCTTGCAGAGGGGCAGAACCCGTTCGCAGTCCTGCTGCCGCTATTCGGCATCATGGCGCTGTTGATCGTGCTCGCGCTCGCGTTCGCCTACCTCTACACGGTGGAGATGATGTTTCGAACGGGTCAGACCATCGGAAAACGGATCATGAAGATCCAGATCATTCCGGTGGATCCGGCCCAGGCGCTGACCCGCGCGCTCGCGTTGAAGCGATTCCTGGTGCAGCACGTCGCGGCCGGGTTCTTGCCGGGACTCAATTGGCTTGACGGCCTGTGGCAGCTATGGGACAAGCCGTACCGGCAGTGCCTCCACGATAAGTTCGCCACCACCCTCGTCATTAAGCTCAACCCGTGAGCGATATCGCACCGGGGTGGTACAAGGACCCTGCCGACACCACCACCCAGCGGTACTGGGATGGCGGCGGCTGGATCGGTGAGCCGATCCCGGCCGATGCGCCGCCGCCACCCGGCCCGCCGCCGGTTGCGTCGACGGCGGTTTCGGCTGCCGCCGTCCCGGCGGAGGGGCTGCCGCCGGCGACGGTCGACCCGGAGGCGCCGAGCGTCGCGCCACCGAGCGTGCCGCCACCGAGCGTGCCGCCCCCGACTGTCGGGCCACCCAACGCGGTGGCACCGCACACCGCGCCACCGCACACCGCGCCGCCACACACGGCGCGACCGCGCCTGGCGCCGCCACCCGGTTGGCCGACCGGGCAGCCGTACCCCGTGCCCGCCGCCGCGGCTGTGCCGCGGCCGCACGGCCTCGCGCTCGCCGGCGTCGGCTCGAGATTCGTCGCGCGACTCGTCGATGTCCTCGCGGTGCTGTTGTTGTGTGCTGTCGCCAACAGTTGGTTCGCTTACCAGTGGTGGCAGGAGTTCCTGCCGTTCTTGCGCGGGATCAGGGAGTACCAGGTAAACGGTGGCCCGCTTCCCGAGTCGTCTGAGGTCAACAATCTGCTGCTCATGATGTGCCTAGTCGCGACCGCGGTGTGGTTCGCGTACGAGGTGCCGGGCAGTGCGAACTCGGGCCAGACCCTCGGCAAGCGTCTGCTCGGCATTAAGGTTGTCCGGCTCGAGAGTGATGAACGTCTCGGCTTCGGCCGAGCCTTCCGGCGGTGGGGACGATTGGGGCTGCCGACGCTGCTGTGGTCGTGCTGTGGCATCGGATTCCTGCTGCAGTTCCTCGACTGCGTCTTCGTGGCGATCGACCGGCCCCTGCACCAGGCGCTGCATGACAAGGCAGCCGCCACCGTCGTGGTCCAGGTTGCCCGGCCGGCGCCGGGCGACTCGAAGCACATGTCCGGAGCCGTACGTGGAGGAGGGCGCCATGCTGACCCGCGATGACCTGAACGCACTTCCCACGTACGTGCCTGGACGCACCGTCGCCGGGGCGATCAAGCTCGCCTCAAATGAGGTCCCTTACGGCCCGCTGCCCGGCGTGATGAAGGCGATCACGGACGCGGCCAGGAACGCGCACCGCTACCCGGACATGGCGGTCGTCGCTCTGCGGGAGAGGCTGGCGGATCGCCTCGGCGTCGATGTGGAGCGGGTAGCGACCGGCTGTGGATCCGTCGCGCTCGCCGAGCACCTGGCGAAGGCGACCTGTCGCGACGGCGACGAGATCCTCTACTCGTGGCGGTCGTTCGAGGCGTACCCGATCATCGCGGCGACCACCGGAGCGAGCAGCGTGCGCGTTCCCAACAACGACGAGCACGGCCACGACCTGATCGCGATGGCCGCGGCGGTGAGCGATCGGACGCGGCTGGTCTTCGTGTGCAATCCGAACAACCCGACCGGAACCTCGCTGCGCCGGGCAGAGCTGGACGCGTTCCTCGCGGCCGTGCCGCCCGACGTGGTGGTCGTGCTCGACGAGGCCTATCGCGAGTTCGTCACCGACCCCGCCGTGCCGGATGGACTGGCCACGTACGGGGATCGACCCAACGTGGTGGTTCTGCGCACACTCTCGAAGGCGTGGGGGCTCGCCGGGCTGCGGGTGGGCTATCTCGTTGCGCAGCCGCCGGTCGCGGCCGCCGTCCGAAAGGTGATCACCCCGTTCTCGACGTCGGCGGTCGCCCAGGCCGCAGCTCTCGCGGCACTGAAAGCCAAGGCCGAGATGGCGAGGCGGGCAGCCCGGGTGGTTGCCGAACGGGAACGGGTCGAGGTCGCACTGCGCAAGGTGCTGCCCGAGGTGCCGGAGACCCAGGCGAATTTTGTTTGGCTGCCGCTCAGGGACCACTCGACCGCGTTCGCTCAGGCGTGCGAGGAGTCCGGCGTGATCGTGCGAGCGTTCGCCGGCGAAGGAGTCCGAGTCACGATCGGCACGCCGGAGGAGAACGACACGTTCCTCGCCGCGGCCGACAACTTCCTCGCCACGCTCTAACGCGGTGCCTTAGAGCGGGCGGCAGGCCGCGAACTTGCCCGGCCAGACCGGAAGCTTCGTGGGCGTGTACAGCTCCACGAGCGCGATGGGGCGCGGGCCGTAGAAGTACTGCTGGTCCTCGGCGCCCACCGGCTCGTTCGTGATCCGCTCCAGCGCGAGATAGCCGGCACCGGTCGGGTAAACGTACCCGATCCGCCAGCTCTCACTCGGCTTCGACGCCGCGCATCCGAGCACGGACAGATGGCCGGTCGCCGGGCTGAGCCCGAGTACCGTACGGTCGTCGGTCAGCAGGTAAACCCCGGCCGAGTCGGCGGCGATAAGCGTGCCCTGGCCTCTCCAGGTCCACAGAGGAGTCCGCTCGGCCAAGCGCCGGGCCGCCACGCCGGTGCTGGTCGGGAAGATGACGCGCTCGCCGGCGAGTACGGCGCCTGACTCCAGCGACGGAACGGCGGTGAACCTGGCGTCGGCACCGAGCAGCCAGGCCTGGTCGCCGACGGTGGCGAGTCGGCACTCGGAACGGTGCAGTTCGCACAGCGCCGGTTGCGGCGAGACGGCCCCACCTGGCGACTTCCACTGCCCGCGTTCCCGTCCGTCCACGGCGGCGAGGATCGTGACCGCCGGTCCTTCGCAGTCGGGCAACACGATCAGGTGTGAACCGGTCCACGCCGCTGGCTCGCAGCCACCCCGCACGTCGCGCTGCCAGAGCCGCGCACCAGTTGCGGCGTCGAAGGCGTGGACCGCGCCGGGTCCGGTCACGAACAGGATGAGGCGGTCGACTGTCCGAGCGGTGAGGAGAGAGCGCGGCGCGTAGACGATCGAGGCGCCAGTCCGGCGGCCGTCGTAATGCCGCTTTATGATCGGTGTTTTCGCGCGCCACGCGATGGCGCCGCGACGGGCATCGAGCGCGATGATCTCACCATCGGACCATTGGGTCACCACCACCGGTCCGACCGGTGTCCGTCCGGCGATTACGCCAACCACCTGCGCCGGCCACCGGCGGAAGGCCCAGTACGGCGTCGATTCGTAGCGCTCACCGACCGGGGCGTCGGACCACACCCGCCATTTCTCCGCGTAGATCCGCAGCCGGCCCTCAACGACCAACGGCGCGGCTCGAAGCTCGCTGTATGGGCGTTCGTCTGTGATAAGGACGACTGGCGGATAGGGGACAGTCGGTCTGGTGAGCGTCTCGTGCGGGGCGAAGACGCGGTACCCCACCACCGCAAGGGCCGCGAGCGCGATCAGAATCCCGACCACGGCGGCCGAAACCCGGGCCAGCCTGGCCTGCCTCATCGCACACTCAACCGCATCGGAACCTCCCAGGGTGGCAGATTACCGCGCGGTGAAGGGCAGAGATCCGCAGGCCGCCCTGCTCCTGGCCCTCGACGGCTACGCCGCGGCCGTCCCCGCCGCCCGCCGCTCGCGCACCGCGGCGGTGAGCGCGTCGAGTTCGTCGCGCAGCGCCCCCTCCGCGGTCCGGGCAGCGAAACCGCCCAGGAAGAACGCGAGCAGGTGGTTGGCCAGCCCATGCGCACGCCCCTCGACCACCGCCGTCACGGCGGTGGCGCCGCGGTGCGGCCCGACATCGATCGGCGCGAAGACATAGGTCAGTTGGTTCGCGGCACCCGCGTCGACGAGCGCCATCGTGCACGCGCGCCCCGGCTCAATCGCAGTGATGACGAGATCCTCGGTGACGAACGAGCCGTCGCCGGTGCGCCGGGTCTCTCGCCAACGCGTGTTCGCGCGCAGCGGCCCCGGCGTCAGCAGCTCCACACTCTCCACTTCGGACTGCCACGACGGGCGGGTCTGGAGGTCAGCGAAGACCTCCCATAGCTCATTCGCCGGGGCGGGTATCACCCGCGTCACAACCACCCTGGACATAGCTCCCCCTGAACTTCCGCGTCCACTCCAACGGTAGCTCAGCGAAGCTCGTCGGTGCCCCGATTTTCCGGCGGCGCCTCGACCACGGTGCCGGTCACCTCACCGAAGCCGATGACAGATCCGTTCGGGCCGGGCGCCGTGCCGGTGATGGTCACCGTGTCGCCGTCGAGGAGGAAAGTCCTCGTCGATCCGTCGGCGAGTCGGACCGGATCCGTTCCGCCCCAGGTCAGCTCCAGGAATGATCCGGTCTGGTCGCGCTCTGGCCCCGAGATCGTGCCCGAGGCGAACAGATCGCCGGGGCGGAGCCGGGCGCCGTTCGACGTCAGATGGGCCAGCTGCTGCGCGGGAGTCCAGTACATCGCCCGGAACGGTGGACGGCTCACGACGGTTCCGTTCCAGCTCACCTCGAGGGTCAGATCATAGGCATACCGATCCGCCTCGGCCAGGTAGGAAAGGACGGGCGGCTCCTGCGGGGGTGCGGGAACGCGGGCCGCGTCCAGGGCGTCGAGCGGGACGACCCACGGCGAGATTGACGTGGCGAAGGACTTGCCGAGGAACGGGCCTAGCGGTTGGTACTCCCACGCCTGGATGTCGCGCGCGGACCAGTCGTTGACGAGTACGGCGCCAAAGACGTGGTCACGAAAGCCCTCGGTCGACACGGACGTTCCCGGGGCTGTGCCCGGGCCGACAACGAATCCGACCTCGGCCTCGATGTCGAGCCGGTACGACGGCCCGAAGTCCGGGCCTGCTGCGTCGGCCGGCCTGCGTTGGCCGGACGGTCGGATCACATCGGTGCCTGAGCCGACGACGGTTCCGGCCCGGCCGTGGTAACCGATTGGCAGGTGCTTCCAGTTGGGCGGCAGGGGTGGTTGACCCGGGCGGAAGATCTGCCCAACGTTGCTGGCGTGCTGCTCGGATGAGTAGAAGTCGACGTAGTCCGCGACGGCGAATGGCATCGCCAGGCGGGCACTTTCGTCCGACAGCGACGCCATGCGTCGAAGCACCGCAGGACGGTGCCGCTCGTCGCTGAGCAATTGCTGGATTTGCTCGCGGACGCGGAGCCACGTCGGACGTCCGGCGGCGATGAACCGGTCCAGATTCCCTGATCCGGCTAAATCACCGGCGGCGTCGATGAGTCCGTCCTCCTCGGCCGCGCTGACGTTGAGTACGCGGTCTCCGACGCGCACCACGACCGCGCTCAGGCCGCTGGTCACAAGCGAACCGTAGGGCAGGTTGTGCACTCCGAACGGCTCTCCCGGGTCGAGATCGAGCCAGGTCATGTCAAAACGCCTGTCATGCCCAGACTCCCGTCAGGCCGAGACTTCGGTGGCGAGCAAGCCGAGCGTGCGGAGGTCGCCGATCGGTTCCACAACGCTGCACGAGCCGAATCCGGTCCAGAGTGGCCGCGCCTCGGAAACGTGTGGCCGCAGCGCTTCGACCAGCGGGAGCGGGTCGGTGCCGCCGAGTTGTTCGGCCACGGTCACGACTTCGGCACCGCCGACCGCTGCCACCGTTGCCGCGAGGATGTTCAGGAATCCGTGGTGGGTGAAGCCGGTCTCGGGATCGTGATGGCGGATCGCACGGTGCAAGCCGGCTGTGAGCTTGAACGGCAGGCCTCGATCCCGGCAAGCGCTGATGACGGCAGCCAGCTCGACTGGCGTTGGGAACAACTCGGCCGCCAACCCGCCGGTGCGAAACTTCGGAGCCAACCGAATTCCCGACGCGCGCGCCTCCACCATCTCATCCAGCGCCTTCAACAGTCCCCAGGTGAGCGGAACCTCGGCGTACACGTCGATATGGCCATACGGCTCGACTACCGCGAGCAGGCTATTCAGACCGGGCAGTGGATCCTCGCCGCGCTTGGCCACGGGCGCCTCGACCTGCCGGACATCGACAAAATCCACGGATAGTACGGCGCTGAGCCGCCCGACATCTCCGATGGCGCCGATGGCCAACCGCTCGCCCGACGTCAACAAGGGCCGTAGGTCCAGCACGTTGTCCGCGGGGACCAGGAGTGGCCCCACGAGGTGGGCGTACCAGGCGGCGCGGTGTTGGCGATGCGCGATCACCGCGTCGGGTAGTGGCGCGCTTCCGGGTGGAAAGACGGCGGCGTCATCGACGAGGCCAACGAATAGCGGAGGCACCGTGCTGGTTGACACGGAGAATGAACTTAGCGGACGCTACATCTAGCGGACAACATTGTCCGATTATCGGGCGGTTCTGCCCGGATGCCACCCGTGCACGACAGCAACGGAGGAGCGCGATGCCGTACTACCGGAGTGTCGGCGAGATTCCGCCCAAACGTCACACCCAGTTTCGGCAGCCCGATGGTGGCCTCTACGCGGAGGAGCTCATGGGCCAGGAGGGTTTCTCGTCCGACTCGTCGCTGCTGTACCACCGCTACCTGCCGACCGCGATCGTGGCGGCCGAGGAGTTCGAGCCCAACGCGTGGTCCCGCATCGTCAATCGCCCGCTCAAGCCACGCCACCTGCGCACGCACAAGCTCGACGCCAGCGGCACGGATCCGGTCCTCGGGCGCCAGCACCTGCTCGCGAACGACGACTGCCGGATCTCCTATGCCGTGGCCGACCGCGCGTCGCCGCTCTATCGGAACGCGATCGGGGACGAGTGCGTTTACATCGAGTCCGGCACGGCTCGGATCGAATCGACGTTCGGCGCTATGGACGCCGCCGCGGGCGACTACGTCCTCATCCCGACCTCGGTGATCCACCGGATCATTCCGGTCGGCGCCGGGCCGCTCCGGACGCTCGTCATCGAGGCGACCGGGCACATCGGACCGCCGAAGCGTTACCTCTCCGTGCGCGGCCAGTTTCTCGAGCACGCGCCGTACTGCGAGCGCGACCTCCGTGGCCCGTCCGAACCCTTCCTGGCAGACGGCACCGACGTCGATGTCTATGTGCAGCACCGCCGCGGGTGGACGAAGTTCACGTACGCCCATCACCCGTTCGACGTGGTCGGCTGGGACGGCTGCCTCTATCCGTGGGCATTCTCCATCCACGATTTCGAACCCATCACCGGGCGGGTACACCAACCGCCACCTGTCCACCAGACCTTCCAGGGCCCGAACTTCGTGATCTGCTCCTTCGTACCCCGCAAGGTCGACTATCACCCGCTGGCGATTCCCGTGCCGTACAACCACCACAATGTCGACTCCGACGAGATGCTCTTCTACACGGGTGGTAACTACGAGGCTCGACGCGGCTCCGGCATCGAACAGGGGTCGATCTCGCTGCATCCTTCGGGCTTCACGCACGGGCCCCAGCCGGGCGCCCCGGAGCGCGCCATCGGAGCGGACTTCTTCGATGAGCTCGCCGTCATGGTCGACACGTTCAGGCCGCTCGACCTGTGCGAGCCGGCGCTCGCATGCGAGGATCCTGGCTACGCCTGGACCTGGGCTCGCCGTCCCGACGGTGAGGCGACCGTCGACACCGCCACCGGCTGATAGCCCCTGCGGCCGAGGGCCGGACGACTAGGCGGCGAGGCGGAGAGTGGAGGCGCGGGTGCGAAATCCGCTGACGGCGCTGAGCATCGAGGCGCTGCGCGAGCGTCGCAGCGTCAAATGGCGCATGTACGCCCCGGACGTGTTGCCGATGTGGGTTGCCGAAATGGATACGCCGATTCCGGAGTGCGTCGCCGAGGCGCTCACGGCCGCGATCCACCGCGGGGACACCGGGTACGCACACGCCGGCCGACTCCCCGAAGCGTTCGCGGCTTTTGCGGCCCGCCGATTCCAGTGGGCCACCGATCCGGCCCGGATGATCGTGATTCCGGATGTGATCCGCGGAGTCGCCGAAGTAATCAAGCTGGTCAGCGAGCCGGGCGACGGCGTGTTACTCAACACACCGGTATATCCTCCGTTCTTCACGTTCGTGGAGGCGACGGGCCGACGGGTGGTGGAGTCGCCGCTCACACGGGCGCACGACGGGGCGTACTCGCTCGACCTCGACGCCCTCGACCGCGACCTCGCGCGGCCCGATGTTTCCGTCTATCTGCTGTGTAATCCGCACAACCCGACCGGCCTTGCCTTGCGAGCGGACGAGCTCGCCGAGGTATCCAAGCTCGCCGCGCGCCACGGCGTCCGCATCCTCTCCGACGAGGTACACGCACCGCTCACCTTCCCGGGTGTAGTCCACACTCCACTTGCGACAGTCGATGGTGACGGAGCGGCAGCTTCGATCATCTTCGTCTCCGCGTCGAAGGCCTGGAATGTCGCTGGGCTCAAGGCGGCTCTCGCGATCGCGGGCGGCGATGAGGGCTGGGCCGCGCTATCGAGATTGCCGACCGAGGTCACGTTCGGCACTGGACTCTTCGGTGTCATCGCGGGAGAGGCGGCGTTCAGCGACGGCGATCAGTGGTTGGCCGGCCTCATGGCCGGTCTCGACGAGAACCGGCGTCTCCTCGCGGACCTGCTCCACGAACATCTCCCCGCGGCGGGCTACGTTATGCCGGACGCGACGTTTCTGGCCTGGCTTGACCTCACCGAGATGGGACTCGGCGACGATCCGGCCGCCGTTCTGCTCGAGCGCGGGCGGGTGGCGCTGTCGAACGGACCCAGCTTTGGCGAGCCAGGCCGGGGCCACGCCAGGCTCAACTTCGCGACCTCGCCCGATCTGTTGGAGGAAGCCGTACGGCGGATCGCCCACACGGTCGGAGCTAGCGCGCGATGATCTTGTTTGCGTTGGCCCGGCAGACCACGCGGACGTTCTCCGGCGAACTCTCCCGGAACGCGACGCCGTCGTACCGCTGTGACAGTTCCTCGATCAGTTCGGGGCCGCCCTCCCGGTCCATCGACACCCGACCACGGATCTCCACGTAGCACTCGGGGTCGGCCGGATCGTACGCGCAGATGCTCACCCGCGGATCCCGCTGCATGTTCCGCGTCTTTCGACGGCCGAGAATGGTGGAGAAGACGACCTCGTCGCCGTCGCGCTTCGCCCAGATCACGCTCGACTGCGGACTGCCGTCCGGGTTTACGGTGCTGAGCACGAAGAATGTGTTGGCATCGAGAAGCCGCTTGGCTAACTCTGGCAACGCCTCACCCACAGGATCTCCTCAGTCGACTCCGCCCGCTCTGCCGACTCCAGAAGTTCGATCGGCCCGGCCGACTCTGCCGGCGGGCGTTCAGCCTAACGCGGATGGATGAGAGCGACGGCCACCGCGGCGAGACCCTCGCCACGACCGGTCAGGCCGATGCCGTCGGTGGTGGTGCCCGAGACAGTCACCGTCGCTCCGACCGCGGCCGATAGGGCAGCCTGCGCCTCGTCCCGGCGCCGACCGATCTTGGGAACGACCCCGATCACCTGTACCGAGAGGTTTCCGATCTCGAAGCCCTCGGCCCGTACCCGGGCAGCCGCCTCGCGCAGCAATGCCGCGCCCGCGGCTCCGGCCCATTCGGGCCGATCCGTGCCGAAGTTGGAACCCAGGTCGCCGAGGCCCGCGGCGGAAAGCAGCGCATCACACGCGGCGTGCGCGGCCACATCACCATCGGAGTGTCCCGCGAGCCCGTCGACGCCCTCCCAGAGCAGCCCGGCGACCCAGCACGGGCGCCCGGCCGCGAACGCGTGCACATCCGTACCGATGCCCACCCGGGGAACGACTGCACGATCTTGGATGTTCTTGGGGGCTACCACACCGAGAATCATCCAAGATCCGTAAAGCGCCGACGTAGCAGGGTCTCGGCGACCGCAAAGTCGATGGGGTCGGTGATCTTCATCGCCTCTCTCGCACCGAGAACGCAGAAGACGGGTACCCCTATGTACTCGGCCAATCCAGCGTCGTCGGTCGCGGCGGCTCCCACCCCGCCGTGCGCGGCCACCAGCACGTCCCGCTGAAATCCCTGTGGGGTCTGCACCGCCCGGAGCTCCGAACGCTCCAGCGTGGTCGTCACGTGGCCCGAGGAATCGACATGCTTGATCGTGTCCACCAGTGGCAACACCGGGATGACCACAGGATGACCCTCGCGCACCGCGGCCGCCACCCGCTCGACAAGGTCGGGCGGCGCGAACGCCCGAGCCGCGTCGTGGACGAGAATGATCGGGTACAAGATGGGGACCGCCGTGAGTGCCGCGGCGACCGAGTCCTGCCGGGTGGCGCCGCCCTCGACGACCTCGATGGTCACCCGCGTTGGTGCCTCGTGCTCGAGCGCCGCCCGTACCTCATCGACTCGCCCGACCGGCGCAGCCACGGCGACGTGACCGACGCTCGGCGCCTGGCACAGCCGGCGAATCGCATGAACCAGCAGCGATGCGCCGCTGAGCTCCCGTAACGCCTTCGGCTCGCCGGGCCCAAGGCGCGCACCCAGGCCTGCGGCGGGAACGAGGACCGCGACGTCACCACGCAATGTTGGCTGCGCGGTCACGTCGCGGTCCTCGGTTAGAAGGGTTATCGGGAGACGCACTCCGCCCGGGCTCAGGCCTCGGTAAGAACCTTGTCGAGCAGGCTCTCTGCCTCGTCCTTGGTGCTCTTCTCGGCGAGGGCGACCTCGCCAACAAGAATGTCCCGGGCCTTGGCGAGCATGCGCTTCTCGCCTGCCGAGAGCCCCCGCTCCCGCTCGCGGCGCCAGAGGTCGCGCACGACCTCAGCCACCTTGAGTGGGTTACCGGAGGCCAGCTTCTCCAGGTTCGCCTTGTAACGCCTCGACCAGTTGGTCGGCTCCTCGGTGTGCGGAGCGCGGAGAACGTCAAAGACCTTCGTCAAGCCTTCTTCGCCGACCACTTCGCGCACGCCGACGATCTCGGCATTTTCGGCGGGTACCCGCACCGTCAGGTCACCCTGAGCGACCCGTAGGACGAGGTACTGCTTCTCCTCGCCCTTGACGACCCGGGTCTCGATTGCCTCGATGAGTGCGGCCCCGTGGTGGGGGTAGACAACGGTTTCGCCGACACTGAAAACCATAGGTTCGAAACCCCTTTCGCTGTACCCAGGGTAACACGGCACGTCAGACTCGGCCCACCCGGGTCTCTGGCGTATGCGCAGGTCAGACGCGGTGTGGGCCGAATCGTCCCGAGACAACATGGCGGATTCGCACCCCGCTGCGTAGGCAAGAGACCTGGTCAGAACCCATCTTGCCCGGCGTCGCGACGGATATCGGATCTTCATCGCATGCGGAGATCGCACCCGTTCTGGGATGGCCTCCTGCTCTGGCGCTGACCACACCGATGAGCGACAGTGGAGGGTAGCGCCAGGGAGGGGGCCATGGGCGATCTCCGACCAGACAACGGCGGCGTGCCGCCTGAGGACGGCAACGGCTCGCACCGGGCGGACCTGCCCGAATTCCCGCCCGAGTGGGGCACGGTGATCATCCCCAACGACGCCTCGGAACTCGACGACGAGGCAGCGGAGGTGCGCCGCGAGCTCTACCGGGACTCGCCCCGGGCACGGCTGCGATCGGCCCTGAGCATCTCGGCGCTCGGCACCCGAGCGCAGCCGACCAAGGCGCAGCCGAACACCGATCTGGAGCCAACGTCGCTCGGTGTACCAGTCGTGATCATGGCAGTTGCGATCTTGACAACGCTGATCAGCCTCTTCGTCGTTACCTGGGGTCGGCCGGCGAGCCCACCGCTGCCGGATACGGGACACACAAACACCGCCAACGAGACACCTGGGGTAAGCAACAGCGAAGCCGACCTCGGCATGGCGTCAATGGTCCTGCCCGATGCGACGGGCACCGCGGTTCGCCTCGGTACCATCCTGCCTGCCGTGCTGCTCGTCGCCGATCAGTGCGACTGCGCGACGCTGGTCCGGGGCGTGGCCGCCGCGGTGCCGGCCGGCGTGACTGTCGTCGCCGTGGGGCGGACTGCGCCCGACATCGCGGCGCCCGGCACGACCGGGCCACCACCGAACGTTCGCTCGCTGGCCGATCCCACCGGACTGCTGCGGGCGCGTTATGCGTCAGCGATCGGCGCCGAGTCGGGCGTCGCCGCGGCGGTCCTTGTCGATGGCGCGGGGCACGTCGTCAGGCATGTCCCGCGGGTGGATGTCGTGGAGGACATCACGCCCATCGATGGCCTCTGACGCCGTCAGGAATCGCTCAGCAGCCCGGCGTAGAGCGTGAGGCCAGGGCCGAACGCCATGAGAACAATGGGCGACGTCGCCGTGACCCGATCACGCAACAGGCCTTCGAGGATCATCAGGACGGTGGGTGAGGAACAGTTGCCGTGCTCGGCCAGGCCGGATCGCGAGGGTGCGAGGTCCTCCGCGGTCAGGGCGAGCTGCTCCCCTACCACCTCCAGGATGCGCGGCCCGCCAGGATGGATCGCCCAGCCGTGTACGTCTGAAGAGGTCAGGCCGTGACGGCCGAGCACATCGGAGACGAGTGGTCGGACATAGCGGGAAAGCACCTCCGGCACCCGCGGCGACAACCCCATACGAAAGCCGAGATCGGTCACGTGCCAGGTCATATGGTCGGCGGTGGTGGTGTCGGTCAGCGACGCGACGTCCGCTACGCGGCGGCCAGCCCGATCGGGGACGAGGACCACCGCGGCGGCCGCGTCGGAGAACAGCGCGTGGGCCACCACCTGCTGGGGGTCCACAGTGGGCGGTTGAACGTGCAGGCTCGACAGCTCCACGCAGAGCAGCACCGCCGGCCGGCCGTTGAGTGCGACATAGTCCGAGGCCACGGAGAGACCCGGCAAGGCGGCATAGCACCCCATGTGGCCGACGAAAACGCGGCGGGCGTCCGCCGGTAGCCCGAGGTCGCGCGCGAGAAGGATGTCCAGTCCGGGCGTCACATAGCCGGTGCAGGAGCAGACCACCAGCATCCCGATGTCGCTGGCGGCAACGTCCGCCTGGCCCAGCGCCGCCGAGACCGCGTCCTTGCCGAGTGGCAGCGCCTCGGTGAGATACCTATACATACGCGCACCCGTCGACCAACGAGACGGATCTTCGACGATCGGGTTTACGACGCCGTGCCGGGTGACGACGCCGGAGTGCTCGAAGACCCGCTTCGCAAGGCCGCGGGCCACTCCGGCGTAATGACCCGAGAAGAAGCCGCGCCAGAGGTCGTCCTGGGATACGGGTGGCGGATGGGCGACACCAACGCCCGCCACGACCGCTCGCGCGACCCTCACCATCGCGGAGCCACACCGTCCGCGTCCGGGTCCCCGCCGAGGGCGGCGACGCCCAGCCAGTCCGCGCAAACATCCGAGGTGGCCGGCTGCAGGGAGCCGCAGCGCGCATCCCGGAGGAGCCGCTCCAACGGATGTCCCCGCCGAGACGCCGCGGTTCCGGCCGCCTCGAGCATCGACGCGGCGACATCCATCGCGGTGGTACCTGCGAGCAACTTCGCTCGCCAAACCCATCGATTGGTCTCTGGTTCGCCGGGTGACTGGGTGACCCGGCGCGCCGCCTCGTCGACAACGAGCCTCGCCGCGGCGACCGCGGCGTCAGCCCGGCCGATGCGGGAACGGACCGACGCGAGCGACGAGAGTCCTCGTGCGCCGCAGTGCGCAACTGCCTCGTCCACACAGGACTGAGCCACTCCAACGTAGACCGCGGCGTAGCTCGCGACCATCCAGTGCGGCATGAGCTGCGCCACCAGCAGGGCAAGCCCCTCGACGCCGCCGAGCAGCGTGTCGGGCGGCACAACCACGTCCACATGCAGGTCGTGTGACGACGTGGCGCGCATGCCGAGCGAGTCCCACGTCTCCTCTACCGTGAGTCCATCGGTGCCCGCCGGTACGAGAAACTGTGATACCACCGAGTCATCCGCGGCCGATCTCGCCGCCACGAGGTAGGCGTCCGCGTGCCCGGCCCCCGATACGAAGGACTTCGATCCCTTGATATGGAAGCCACCGTCGACCGCCTCGTATCGGCTCGCCAATTGGGACAGTCGCGACCCCACGCCGCGTTCACTCATCGCGACCGCGTAGAAGGCCCCCGCGGCGGCGGCGGCCAGGATCTTGTCGCGCGACGCGAAGAACTCGTCCCCCACGCCAAGGGCCCGAGCCATGTCGTCCGGTATACCCGCCAGCGCTCCTGTGACCGCGGCGTGCATGTTGAACACGAGCGCGGTGGAGCCGTTGCCGCGAGCAAGTTCGAACGCGACTCGCGAGTAGTCGTCGTAGCCCAGACCCAAACCCCCGAGCCGCTCAGGGGCGAAGAGTCCAAACAGACCCGCGTCGCGCAGGTCGGCGAAGTCGGCCACCGGGAAGGTTCCCGTCCGGTCGGTCTCGGCTGCCCGCTGCGCGAACTTCGGCCGCAGCCGGTGAACCAACTCCCATGTCTGCGCCATTACGCCTCCTTCACGCCCCACGCCTGGTACAGCACCGCGGTCGACCAGGTCGGCAGCATCCGTACAGCACCGCGACGCAGGACCAACCAGCGCAACATCTGCCTGGCCGCCGGCCGCAGACCGCGTACGGTCAGCTTTACGCCGTGCCGTGCGCACTCATCCATGACGAGGCGGGGCGGCACGAACAGTGCCGGGTCGTGGAGACCTTTCGGCCCTCCACCCGGAAATCCCTCACCAACGGTAACCGTTATGAACCGCGCGAGCGCGGTCGCGTTGATCGTGTCCAGTACGAGCGTCCCACCTGGACGGAGCAGCCGACAGGCCTCGGCCACCACAGTGGACGGATCACGCACGTGCTCGAGGATCTCGCCCGCACTCACCGCATCCGCGCAGCCATCTGCGAGTGGGAGAGCATTGACGTCGCCACGAACCGGCGTGACGCCGTGCTCCCGCGCCAAGAGCAGCGATGGGGTCACGACGTCGACACCAACGTGTCGGTATCCCAACGTCGCCACGTGCGGCGCCAGCAGGCCCGCGCCGCACGCGAGGTCGACCAGCACCGCTCCCGATCGGGAGGCGGCGGGGACCAGCGCCGCCCGTGCGGCCGCGATCCAGTGCAGCATCGCAAACGCTCCGTTGGGACGCCACCACTCGGCGGCCAACTGCTCATACTGCCGTACGTCGTTGCGAGCGAGCGCGAGCGGCATGCCTTGAAGCGTGACACGGAACATCGCTTGCGACCACACTTGCCCTCGTGTCCGCTACCCGTACCGTCATAGGTCTCCTTCGCGCAAGTCATCCGGAGCCCGCCGCGGCCGTCACCATCGGCTCGGCCTTGCTCGCTGTGATCACCGGCCGCGATGCACGCGGCGTGGTCGCCGTCGCGGCCGCGGTCCTGGCCAGCCAGTTGGCGGTCGGCTGGCACAACGACTGGCTCGACGCGGCGCGTGATGCGAAGGCCGGGCGTCGAGACAAACCCATCGTCACCGGCTTGGTCTCCCGCCGCGCGGTCGGGATCAGCGCTCTCATCGCGGCAATCGTTATGGTGCCCTTCGCCCTGCTGTCCGGACCGGCGGCGGCGCTGGTCGCGGTGATCGGACTCGCGGCGTCCCTGTCGTACAACTGGCCGTTGAAGTCCACACCACTGTCGGTCCTACCCTACGTGATCTCCTTCGCCGCGTTGCCCACATTTGTCGTGCTTGGGTTACCCGGCTCGCCGCTCCCGCCATGGTGGCTGGTGGCCGCGGGGGCGGCCCTGGGCGGCGGCGGCCACTTCGCCAACGTGATTTCCGATCTGGACGACGACGCGCGCACCGGCATCCATGGCCTGCCGCACCGGCTCGGCCCGACCTGGAGTGCCATCGCCGCGGCCCTCCTTCTCGGCGCGACCAGCGTCCTGCTTGTTTTCGGCCCGGCCGGGCCGGCGTCCGCCGCTGGGATGGTCGGGCTCTGTGCCGCGGTTGGGGTCCTTCTGATTGGCGGGTACGGACAGCTGCGCTCCCCCAGATCGAGAAGCGCCTTTCGGGCCGTCCTCATCGCGGCGCTCATCAACGTCGCGCTGCTGCTCACGGCAGGCGCCGTCGTCTGACAGCCGATCTTGGCGGGGGTACCTTCGGACGTCGTCCGCGCCCACTACGCTGTAGCCCGTCTGCCGTTGATCGAGGAGGTCGATCGTGACGTCCAGTGGCCCCAGCCGCCGCGCGCTACTCGCCGCGACGTCGGCGTTCATCGCCGCCGCCGCTGCGGTGACTCTGATATCGGCCTGCAGCGCCGGGCAGATCACCCAGACCGGCGCCCAGGTGCCGGCCATTGCCGGCGTCAACATCAACGCGGGGCCGAACGGCGAGATCGCGCTGCGCGACATCCTCATCCCCTACGGCGGTCCACAGGGCTACCCGCGGGGCGCCGACGCGCCCCTGGCGGTGCGGATCTTCAACGACGGACCCAGACCGATCAAGCTCGTTCGGGTCAGCGCCGGTGATGCGGCGCGAGCGGTCCTTCTTGTCGGGCGCGCGGCCGCCGCCCAACCGGCGCCGAGCGCACCGGCGTCTCCTTTTCTCGGTAGCGCCTCCCCGTCGGCTTCGCCTGAGCAATCGCCGACGGCCGCGCCGGCCGGCCAGGAGACGTTCTCGATCGAGATCGGCCCGGACGACTTCGAGCTGCTCGTACCCGGAACAGGCGAGTACCTGCAGCTGACGGGGTTGACCAGGCCGATCCCACCGGGAACATCGGTGCCTCTGACGTTCACCTTCGACGACGGGACGACGGTCAACGTGAACGTACCGCTCGGAGTGCCGATGGCGCCGGTTCCCCGAGTCAGCGGCGAGCCACACACCGAATAACCTTTCGCGCGATCATGATTTGGAGGTCATGATCGACGCTGTTTTGTGACGACTGGCTCATGATCATCGGGATCTTGGAGGCAGGAGTCGGCGATTCGTGCGCCGATTTGTCGGACCCGACGGCTACCGTGCGCGGCGTGACCACTCACGAGCAGGTGCCCGGTCGAGCCGACATCAGCTCCCCGAACCGCGTCAGGTCCGGTGCGAGCGGTCAGAAGGCAGCCCGCGTCTCGTACGAGTGCGAGGTCTGTGGCCATCGCCCAGCCAAGTGGGTCGGGCGCTGTCCGGACTGCGGCGAGTGGGGATCGATCATCGAGGCCGCGGCGACACCGCTGGCGCTTCGCGCCAGCGGTGTCGCTTCGCGCCAGCCGGCCCATCCGGCTCGCCCGATCGCGTCGATCAGCCCCGAGCCTGCGCGCGCCCGCGCGACCGGCGTGCCCGAACTCGACCGGGTGCTCGGAGGCGGCCTCGTGCCGGGCGCGGTCGTCCTTCTCGCTGGCGAGCCGGGCGTCGGAAAGTCGACGCTGCTATTGGACGTCGCCCAACAATGGGCGGCCGGCGCCGCCGCTGAGGCCGGACCCGCTCTTGTGATCACCGGCGAAGAATCTACGAATCAGGTGCGATTGCGCGCCGACCGCATCGGCGCCCTGCACGAGCGCCTGTACCTTGCCGCGGAGACCGATCTGGCCGCCGTGCTCGGACACCTGGACGAGATCAAACCCGGCCTGCTGGTCGTCGATTCCGTGCAGACGATCTCCGCCCCCGGGGCCGATGGCGTGGCGGGCGGCGTGACCCATGTACGCGCCGTCGCGGCGGCGCTGGTGACGGTGGCCAAGGAGCGGGGCATCGCAACGGTTCTGGTGGGGCACATAACCAAGGACGGCCAGGTCGCGGGGCCGCGCGTGCTTGAGCACCTGGTCGACGTGGTGCTCCAATTCGAGGGGGACAAGTTCTCCTCGCTCCGCCTCGTGCGCGGGCTGAAGAATCGATTCGGCGCCGCGGATGAGGTGGGCTGCTTCGAGATGCACGAGGGCGGTCTCGCCAGCCTTCCCGACCCGTCGGGCCTGTTTCTGAACCGTTACGCCGACGCCGTCGCCGGAACATGCGTCACCGTGGCAATGGAGGGCCGGCGGGCGCTAGTGACGGAGGTTCAGGCGCTGGTTGGCGGCTCGGTTGCGGGGTCGCCGCGTCGCACCGTGAGCGGATTGGACTCAGCGCGGCTCGGCATGGTGCTCGCGGTGCTGCAACGCCGCTCCGGCCAGACCGGCCCGGAGTTGCGCCTGCACGATCGCGAGGTATACGCCGCCACGGTCGGGGGCATTCGAGTGGTCGAGCCGGCGGCCGACCTGGGCCTCGCGTTGGCGGTTGCCTCGGCGGCCACCGACCTACCGATCGCGGCCGACCTCGTGGCGATCGGAGAGGTCGGGCTCACCGGCGAGGTCCGTCGGGTCGGCGCCATCGCACGCCGGCTGGCGGAGGCGGCTCGGCTGGGCTTCCGGCACGCCCTCGTGCCTCCGGGGTGCGGGCCAGCGGCCACCGGCCCGACTCCCAATGGAATGCGGGTGCTCGAGGTGCCCAGCGTGCGCGCGGCGCTACGGGCGGCGATCCAGCTGTCGTCTGCCGAGGGCTAGCGTGCGGCCGGTCTTCACCATGGTTCTTCGCCCGCAACGATGACATGGCTCGGCGCGTACGGGACGAGCACGCCAAGAAGATCCTCGGGGGACCCCTCAAAGTCGCTCAGCGGGATCGCCAGGTCGTACGCGGAAATTGCGGCCACGTCGCCGCGCCGGGCCGAGCGGAGATGAGCCTGATCCCACCAGCGCGGCCAGTCGCCCGAGCGCTGCTGTTGCGGCAGGCACCGGACAAGGAGGTAGAACTCCTCGTCGACCTCCGCCAAGGCGAGCTCCGCGACCTGCGCCCACGGAAGAACCAGCGTGCGACCAACGCCTGCGCGCGCGATCAGGGCGTAATGGTCGGCTTCCACCACGGGACGTCGAACCAGCGCCAACACCTGCGGCACCAGGACCAGGGCGAAGAGGACGACTAGCATCGGCACCACGAGAGCCAACGGATTGATTGCGCCGTCGTCCGCACGACGAGGCTCATCGACAAAGAACAGCCACGCTGGTCCGCACACGAAAAGCGTCAGCAACGCCGTCCAGCCGAGCCGACCGGCCGCCCGTTTCGGGCTCCGCCGCCGCCATACGATCCGATTGCGCACCACGGTAACTCTCCACCGCCGTCGCACTCCGCCGACGAGCAAGGTCACCCTCGCTGTTTATGCGTAACGGCGCAACCCCTCATCCGGTTGGTCTGCGGATAATCCGTAGACTTGCCGCGTGCCGATCGACCGGGAGGGCCCACTGCGGGCCACGCTCGCCCTCGTCGCGCCCGGCACTGCCCTGCGTGACGGACTCGAACGCATCCTGAGGGGCCGGACCGGCGCATTGATCGTTCTTGGCCATGACAAGGCCGTCGAAGCACTGTGCACCGGAGGATTCCCCCTCGACGTCGAGTTCTCGTCGACCAGGCTGCGCGAACTGTGCAAGATGGACGGCGCGGTGGTCCTTTCCAGCGACGGAACCCGGATCGTGCGGGCCGCGGTTCACCTCATGCCGGACCCGACGATCCCGACCGAGGAGTCCGGCACGAGGCACCGGACGGCCGAGAGGGTAGCGAAGCAGACCGGCCACCCCGTCGTCTCGGTGAGCCAGTCCATGCACATCATCGGGCTGTACGTCAACGGAACCCGCCACGTCATCGACGACTCCGCGGCGATCCTGTCGCGGGCGAACCAGGCGCTGGCCACGCTTGAGCGCTACAAGCTGCGCCTCGACGAGGTCAGCGGGACACTGTCAGCGCTGGAGATCGAGGACCTCGTGACTGCGAGGGACGCGATCGCGGTCGTTCAACGGCTCGAGATGGTGCGTCGGATCGCCGACGAAATCGAGGCGTACGTCATCGAACTCGGCACCGACGGCCGGCTGCTCGCGCTGCAACTCGATGAGCTCATGGCCGGTGTGGACAGTGACCGGACGCTCGTCATCCGGGATTACCTGCCCTCGGCAAAACGCCCGCGCGCCTTCGACGAAGCCGTGGTAGATCTCGACCGGCTGCTGGCCGGGGAGTTGATTGATCTGGCCGCCGTCGCGAAGGCGATGGGATATCCCGGTACGGCCGACGCACTTGACGCCGCCATTTCCCCCCGCGGATTCCGGCTCTTGGCAAAGGTTCCACGCCTGCCGGCCTCCGTGGTGGACCGCCTCGTCGAACACTTCGGTAGCCTGCAACGCCTGCTCGGTGCGACGGTGGAGGACCTGCAGACCGTCGACGGAGTCGGGGACGCCCGAGCGCGCGGCGTCCGCGAGGGCCTGTCCCGCCTGGCCGAGGCGTCGATCCTCGAACGCTACGTATGAGACCTGCTATGCCTTCACCTGAAGCGGGAACGGCGCGCTGTACTTAAGGTCAAGCCGCGCCACGAGTTGATACATGCTTGGCGCGGGCGGCGACGCGTTGGCCACACAGGTCGTCGCCCCGGCGCCGGTACGACTTCTCCGTCCGGTCCACCGGAGCGTAAACGAGACCTCCCTACCGGCGCCGAAAGACCGCACGTCGTGCCCCTTGTTTGGGCTGCAGTCGTCGGAGGACCAGATCACCACGGAGCCGTCGGTGAGTCGAAGCTCCTGCATGTCGGCGCCGATGTCTCGGCTGCAGGTGCGCCCTGAGACGTTCTTAATCTTGATTGTAAAGTCGACCGGCTGTCCAACCTGGACTTCGGCTGCCGCGGCCAGCGCGGTGACCTCGACCTCCGCGTCCGCGCACGGCCCAGTCGCCGCCGTCGTCGGTAGTGTGAACGCGGTCGGCTTCGGTGACGCGGTCGGGACAACCGGACGAAGCAGGGTGGTGGTGGGCGTCGGCTGACTCGACGTCATTGGCGGTTGCGTACCGGCACCCGCGGTCGAACCGCCGGCGCCACCACACGCGTACGAGATCACAAGCACGATCATCCCGAGGCCGATGAGCACGACGCCTCGACGCCGCCAGTAGACGGCGGCCGGAAGTGGACCGACGGTCAGCCGCATGGCTCCTCACCGTAGTGGCGATCACCGCGAGTAGCCGAGCGACGCGCCAGCGCCCCAACCCGGCGTCACCACCCCCCTAACATCCCCGGTCGTTCATGATCGACGCCTCGGAACGACCGTCAGCTCATGATCGAGGGAATCTTGGAGTGCGGTCGGGTGCGTGGCAGGATCGGGAGACGATGCCGTCCTCAGACCGCGCCGAGCTAGCGATCGCGGACATCGCCATCGCGTGGTACGACGACGCGGCGCGCGACCTGCCGTGGCGCCGCCCGGACGCGTCGGCGTGGGCGGTTCTGATAAGCGAGGTCATGCTGCAGCAGACGCAGGTCGCGCGCGTGACTCCGGTGTTTGAAGCATGGCTGCGCCGATGGCCAACACCGGCCGCTCTGGCCGCCGACTCCGTGGGTGAGGCGATCCGTGCGTGGGGCCGGCTCGGCTATCCGCGCCGCGCGATTCGGCTGCATGCGTGCGCACAGGCGCTGGTCGAGCGGCACGCGGGCGTCGTGCCATCCGATGTGCCGACGCTCCTATCCCTGCCCGGCATTGGCGGATACACCGCCCGCGCGGTCGCCGCGTTCGCGTACGGCCAGCGGCACCCGGTCGTCGACACCAACGTCCGTCGGCTCGTCGCGCGCGCCCACACCGGGGTCGCCGATGGTGGCGCCGCGTCCAGGGAAGCGGACCTGCGCACGGTCGAGGCGCTACTGCCGGCGGTTCCGGCTCGGGCCGCTCGGGCCAGCGTCGCGTTCATGGAGCTTGGGGCGCTCGTCTGCACGGCTCGGACCCCAACGTGCGGCGTGTGTCCACTCCAGACCGTATGCGCCTGGCATCGTGCTGGCCGGCCGGCGCCCAACCAACCACCCGCGCGGCGGGCGCAGCGATACGTCGGCACGGATCGGCACGTACGCGGTCTGTTGCTCGCCGTTGCCCGGGAGATCTCCGGTGAGATCGGGCGCGCCGGTCTCGACGCGGTCTGGCCCGATCAGGAACAGCGGCAGCGTGCGTTGGCCGGGCTGCTCGATGACGGCTTGCTGGTTCAGGTGGACGTGGACAGCTACGGCCTGCCCGGCCATGACCCTGGCTCAAGATCGCGTCGATCATGAGCTAAACGTCGCCACATAGCGCCGATCATGACTTCCAAATCATGATCGGCGCTATGGGAGCGGCGCTGTGGGAGCGGCGCTGTGGGAGCGGTCCTCGTGGGCTACTCGGCCGTCGTCGTGGCCGTGTCCGTCGTACCGCCGAGTTCGGCCAGGACGGTGTCCGGCAGCGCGGTTGGCTTGTCCGCGCCCCGGAAGGTGAGCTTCGAGTTCTCGAAGTCGTTCGGATCACCCTCGCAGTCGACGACCACGATCTGCCCGGGCCGCAGCTCGTTGAAGAGAATTCGCTCTGAGAGCGAGTCCTCGATCTCGCGCTGAATCGTCCGGCGCAGCGGTCGGGCACCCATCACCGGGTCCCAGCCCTTTTTCCCGAGCCACATCTTGGCGTTCTCGGTGAGCTCGAGGCCCATGTCCTTGTTGCGGAGCTGGGCCTCGATCCGGGCGACCATGAGGTCGACAATCTTCAGGATCTGGTCCTCGTTCAGCTGGTGGAACACGATCGTGTCGTCGATCCGGTTCAGGAACTCGGGCCGGAAGTGCTGCTTCAGCTCATCGTTGACCTTGTTCTTCATGCGCTCATAGTTCGAGTCGACATCGTTGGCCCCCTGGAACCCGAGCGAGACGGCCTTCGCCACGTCGCGCGTGCCCAGGTTCGTGGTCAAGATGATCACAGTGTTCTTGAAGTCCACGATGCGACCCTGACCGTCGGTCAGGCGGCCGTCCTCGAGGAACTGCAGCAGCGTGTTGAATACGTCGGGGTGCGCCTTCTCGATCTCATCGAAGAGCACCACCGAGAACGGCCGACGACGCACCTTCTCGGTCAGCTGGCCGCCCTCGTCGTACCCGACATATCCGGGAGGTGCGCCCACCAGCCGCGACACCGTGTACCGGTCGTGGAACTCGCTCATGTCCAGCTGGATCAGCGAGTCCTCGCTGCCGAAGAGGAACTCGGCCAGCGCCTTGGAGAGTTCGCTCTTACCGACACCTGACGGGCCGGCGAAGATGAACGAGCCCGAGGGCCGCTTCGGATCCTTCAGGCCGGCCCGGGTGCGCCGGATCGCCATCGAGACCGCCTTGACGGCATCCTCCTGGCCGACGATGCGCTTGTGCAGCTCGTCCTCCATGCGGAGCAGGCGGGACGTCTCCTCCTCGGTGAGCTTGTAGACGGGAATACCGGTCCAGTTCGCCAGCACCTCGGCGATCTGCTCGTCGTCGACCTCGCTCACGACATCGAGGTCGCCGGCCTTCCACTCCTTCTCCCGCTGCGCCTTCTGCGTCAAGAGGGTCTTCTCCGTGTCGCGCAGCTGCGCGGCCCGCTCGAAGTCCTGAGCGTCGATGGCCGATTCCTTGTCGCGCCGCACCTGGGCGATCTTCTCGTCGAAGTCGCGCAGGTCCGGCGGCGCCGTCATCCGGCGGATGCGCATCCGCGCCCCTGCCTCGTCGATCAGGTCGATCGCCTTGTCCGGCAGGAACCGGTCGGAGATGTACCGGTCGGCCAGCGTCGCCGCGGCGACCAGCGCCGCATCGGTGATCGAGACGCGGTGGTGCGCCTCGTAACGGTCCCGCAGACCCTTGAGAATCTCGATCGTGTGCGCCAGCGACGGCTCGCCCACCTGGATCGGCTGGAACCGCCGCTCGAGCGCGGCGTCCTTCTCCAGGTGCTTGCGATACTCGTCGAGCGTGGTCGCGCCAATCGTTTGGAGCTCACCCCTGGCCAGCATCGGCTTGAGGATGCTAGCCGCGTCGATCGCGCCCTCCGCGGCACCGGCCCCGACGAGCGTGTGGATCTCGTCGATGAACAGGATGATGTCGCCGCGGGTACGGATCTCCTTAAGCACCTTCTTCAGGCGCTCCTCGAAATCGCCCCGGTACCGGGAGCCCGCAACCAGCGCCCCGAGGTCAAGCGTGTACAGCTGCTTGTCCTTGAGCGTCTCCGGCACCTCGCCCTTGATGATCTTCTGGGAGAGGCCCTCAACCACCGCCGTCTTTCCGACGCCGGGCTCGCCGATCAGGACCGGGTTGTTCTTGGTACGGCGGGAGAGGACCTGCATCACCCGCTCGATCTCCTTCTCGCGCCCGATGACCGGATCGAGCTTCTTGTCGCGAGCGAGCTGGGTGAGGTTGCGGCCGAACTGGTCGAGCACCAGCGACCCCGACGGCTGCGACTCGCCCGAGCCGCCGGCTCCCTGGCTCGCGCCC
>JAXIPB010000042.1:0-63315 GCA_045403155.1 Micromonosporaceae bacterium | reverse complement strand
CCACGATGTGGGCGGCGCACGCCGTTATCGCCGGCAACGCGGCCGACGCCGCGGTAGTGATCAGCTCTGCCGCGCTCGCACTCCCTGGCGTGATCGCGGCGAGCCTCTTCGCCGGCGCCGCCGCCGGCCTGCTCGTCACCGGCCTACTCGTCACCGGCCTAGTTGTCACCGGGCGCCGCGCCACCGCGGCCCGAGGCGAAACCGCGGCCCGAGGCGAAACCGCCGCGCGAGACGAAACCGCCGCGCGAGACGAAACCGCCGCCCGAGGCGGAACCGCCGCACCAGGCGAAACCGCGGTGGGAGACGGGACGGCGGAACGCCGGTCCGCCGTACGGCGAGCGCTGTTCGGAACCGCCGCCGGCGGGACGTGTGGCCTGATCGCCGCCGGCGTGATCCTCTTCGCATACGGCGCGAACTCCGCCGTCGCCGTCCTCGCGATCACGGTCGGGGTCGCCGGGATCCTGGGCGGGGCCGCCGCCGCCCTTCCGCCGCCGGTCCTGGGCGCCGCCCTCGCCGCAACGTTTGGAGTCTTCCTCACCGGCGTGGTGCTGAACTTCTTCCAATCGCCGCTCAAGGCACTGCTTGGCGCGGGAGACACGGTGGCCTCGCAGGCGTCGGCCGCGCACCTGTTCACCTACGTCGCGGCGGGGCTGAGTGGCCTCGTCGCCGGCCTGGTCGCCTACGCATATCTGCGCCGGCGAGGACCGGAGCAGGCGTGGCCCTCCTACCTCGTGGCAGGCGCCTCGGCAGGGCTGCTCGCCCTGCTCGCGGAGGGGCTCACCCAGCTTGGCGGCGGCCGTCTGCTCGGCCTGGTTGGCAACCTATCCGCCGCCGACCGCAGCGTGCTCGACTACCTCATCGGGGCCCGGATGGAGCATGCGCTCATCGTTGGATTCGTAGGCGGGATCGTGGCGATGATCGTGTTCGGTCGAACGCTACGCCGCCCGGACGAGGACGTCGCGCCAGCCGACAGCCCATGATCGCCGCAAGAGTTCAACACTCGCCCGGTTTGCAGCGCCTGACCGGGGCGAGTGTTCAACACTCTCCCTGTTTGCAGCGCCTTGACCGGGGCGAGTGTCACGCACTTGCGATGACCTTGGTGCGGTGAGACCGGACGGCGCGATCACGCCAGCAGATCGTCGAGTTCGGAGACGTCGTACCACTCGAGTTCGTGGTCCTCCGCGCCGTCGACCGCGAACTGCGCATCCGGATCGCCCGCGGCCGCCTCATCGACCACATCGGCCGCGGCCCGCACATTGGCCTCCGCGTCGGCGCCGTCGACGTGGATCGCCGCGATGTCGGCGAGGCTCACCCGACTGCCTGAACGCACCGCGCTCGAGCCGAGCGAACGGTCTACGACGACGACATGATCCTCGGCGATATCCGCGGCGAGCACGACCCGGCGCGGAGGAGCTTTCGGATCCTCCCGCAGGAGATGCAGGGCATCCTGGGCCGCCCGGGTGAATGCGACATACTCCAGCTCCTCGTCGTCGCCCTCGGCGTACCACTCCCGCAGGTCAGGCGTCACCGCGTGGCCAAACAGCCCGCCGGCCCGCGACAGAGCTCCCTCAGCGCGCAGTTGAGCGAGCAACGGCATCGTCGCGGGTAGGTACACCCGGGTCATCCCGCCGGACAATGACCGACTCCCTTCGTCATGCACGGCCAGACGAGGCAATCAGTGGCAAACTGAAGAATCACCCTCACTCTGGAGTATGGTTCGCGCCATGGCCGCCCGGTTCCTGACGATGCAGGACGTCGCCGACGAGTTGGCCACCTCACTGTCGCAGATCTACCACATGGTTCGCAGCGGAGAGCTCCCCGCGATCAAGATCGGTGGGCGAGGTCAGTGGCGTATTGAGCGGGCCAAACTCGAGGAGTACATCGCCAAGAAGTACGACGAAACCGCCGAGTTCGTGCGGGGCAACCCGCTGATCGACCACCCAGACGGCTAGCGCTCCAGCGCGCGTCAAACGAAATCAAACAAAAGCATCTTGCGATAAGCGGCGCCGATCACGTACAAATATCAATGTCTTCAAACGAAGGCAAACACAAGATCGATCGGAGACTCGATGTCCTCGGCGCTCGCGGTCCCGCTCACCGTCACCACGGCCCCTACTCACCATCCCGAGCCCCCGGCATTTCGGATTGTGCCGGTGCCGAGGTCGGAGCCTCCCACCGACGACGAGCTTGCGGCGGCGGGCCTCGACGCGCCGTCGCCGAGCGCATTTCAGCTGCCGCTGGACCTGCCTCATCGGCCCCGGCGCCAGGCGGCGCTGGGCCCGCGTGCTCGCGGCGCCGGCGCAGGCACGCGCCGACGGGACAACAGCCAAGGAGATTCGGCGCTCGCGATCGCTGGGGATGCACACCGCGCGGCGATGATCGGCCCAGGCCAGGTCACCAGGTTTGATCCGACTTTGATCTCACCGACACGCATCGCCATTCGTCATTTCCTCGCGACCTGCGTGGAAATCATCGGAGGGTTCCGGCCGACGTCGCAACTCCGCCCTTTCTGCCTGCCGGAGCGATTCGACGACATCGCCGGCCGGCTCATGGGACGTGTGATCGGCGTGCCCTCTCGGTCGCGGGGAACCGCATCTGCACCCGGTGCCCGCCCGCCCCTGGTCGGTCGGCCGTCCGGCGGGCCACCACGGGTGGGCCGAGCCCATCAGACGGGTCCCGGCGATCGCGTCGCCATCCGTCGCGTGCAGGTCTGCGAGGCGGTCGACGGCGTCGCGGAGGTCGCCGTGGTGCTCGCGCGCCGCGACAAGGTATGGGCGTTGGCGCTACGCCTGGAGTCTCACCGCGGGCGCTGGCTCTGCACCCACCTCGAGGTCATCTGACGACTGGCGATTCTCAGACGCCAGTCGGGGCGCCGTGGCATCGCTTGTACTTCTTGCCCGACCCGCAAGGGCATGGTGCGTTGCGGGACGGACCGGAGCCAACGGCCTGACCGGGAGATGGCCGGCGGTCGGCCGCCTGCGCGCCCGGGGACCCGCCCGACCGGCCGGACCCGGCCCGGCCCGAGGCGGCATTAGCCTTCCCCCCGCCCGCGGCCGTTCCGATGCCGAGTGCCGGTGCCGACTCCTCAACTACGACGCCGCCGCCGGTGCCCGCCTCGCCATCGATGACGGGCGCCGAGTACAGCAACTGCTGCTGCCGGCGCTGCCTCGCCGGGCTCAGCCCCTTAGCTTTGAGGGCGACCGGTGCGGCGCCGACACCCGATATCTCGACCGGAGCGGCCTGCTCGACCTGAACCTCCAGGTTGAACAGCAGCCGAACCGCCTCCTCCTTCACGCCGTCGAGCATCTGCGAGAACATGTCGAATCCCTCGCGCTGATACTCGACGAGCGGGTCCCGCTGTGCGTAGGCGCGCAGCCCGACGCCGTCCTTGAGGTAGTCCATCTCATAGAGGTGCTCGCGCCACTTCCGGTCGATCACCTCGAGCATCACCCGCCGCTCCAGCTCACGAAGGATCTCCGGGCTGAGTTCCTCCTCGCGCCGCTTGTACGCCCCTTGGGTGTCCTCGATGAGCCGCTGCGACATGAAGTCCGCGTCGATGCCGGCCCGCGAGCCGGCCTCCTCCTCGAGCTCCTCGTCCGTGATCCCGACCGGGTAGAGCTGCTTCAGGCTGGTCCACAGCTCGTCGAGATCCCAATCCTCGGCGTAGCCCTCGGCTGTGGCGCCGGCGACGTACGCGCGAATCGTGTCATCGATCATGTGTGAGACCTGCTCGTGCAGGTCCTCACCGGCGAGCACCCGACGCCGCTCGGCATAAATGACCTGACGCTGCTTGTTGAGCACCTCGTCGTACTTGAGCACGTCCCTTCGGATCTCCGCGTTCTGCGCCTCGATCTGGGTCTGGGCACCCTTGATCTGACGAGTGACCATCTTGGACTCGATGGGCACGTCCTCGGGGATGTTGAGCCGGTCCATGACGGCCTCGACCGCGCCCGCCCGGAAGCGGCGCATCAGTTCGTCCTGAAGGGACAGATAGAACCGGGACTCGCCGGGGTCCCCCTGCCGGCCCGACCGACCGCGCAGCTGATTGTCGATGCGCCGGGAGTCGTGCCGCTCGGTGCCGAGGACGTAGAGACCGCCGGCCGCGATGACGTCCTCGGCCTCCTCGTCGCACTGCTTCTTCCAGCGCAGAATCACATCATCGAGCGCGGCCTCGTACTCCTCCGGCTGCTCGTCCGGATCGAGGCCCCGGTTGCGCAGCTCCGCCCGGGCGAGGAACTCGGGGTTGCCGCCCAGAAGAATGTCGGTCCCCCGTCCGGCCATGTTCGTAGCGACGGTGACTCCGCCGCGGCGGCCGGCCTGGGCGACGATCTCCGCCTCCTTCTGGTGGTACTTCGCGTTCAGTACGGAGTGCGGGATGCCTTTCCGGCGCAGCATCTGGGACAGGATCTCCGAGTTCTCGACGCTGACCGTGCCGACCAGCACCGGCTGACCCTTGTGGTGTCGCTCCACAATGTCCTCGACGACGGCGTTGAACTTCGACTTCTCGCTCTTGTAGATGACGTCAGAGTTGTCGGCTCGGATCATCGGCTTATGCGTGGGGATCGGCACGACGCCGACCTTGTACACCTTGTTGAACTCGGCGGCCTCGGTCATCGCCGTACCGGTCATCCCGGAGAGCTTCTCGTACAGGCGGAAGTAGTTCTGCAGCGTGATGGTCGCGAGGGTCTGGTTCTCCTGCTTGATCTCGACGTTCTCTTTGGCCTCGATCGCCTGATGCATGCCCTCGTTGTAACGGCGGCCGTAGAGAATGCGGCCCGTGAACTCGTCGACGATGAGCACCTCGCCGTCGTTGACGATGTAGTCCTTGTCGCGCTTGTAGAGCTCCTTAGCCTTCATGGCGTTGTTGAGGTAGCCGACGAGTGGGGTGTTCAGCGGCTCGTACAGGTTCTCGATACCCAGCCAGTCCTCCACCCGGGAGACGCCTCGCTCGGTCACCGCTACGGTCCGCTTCGCGTAGTCGACCTCGTAGTCGCCCTCGCCGTCCTTGCCCGACTGCATTCGGTCGACCAGCCGGGCGAACTCGGAGTACCACCGCGCCGACTGCTCGGCCGGACCAGAGATGATCAGCGGTGTCCGCGCCTCGTCGATGAGAATCGAGTCGACCTCGTCCACGACGGCGAAGAAGTGTCCGCGCTGAACCAATTCATCGCTCGACCAGGCCATGTTGTCGCGGAGGTAGTCGAAGCCGAACTCGTTGTTGGTGCCGTACGTGATGTCCGCCTTGTAGGCCGTCCGGTGCTCGGCCGAGGGTCGGTTCGGCAGGATCACCCCGATCGACAGGCCCAGGAACCGGTGCACCTGGCCCATCCATTCGGCGTCGCGTCGGGCCAGGTAGTCGTTGACGGTGACGATGTGCACGCCCTTGCCGGCGATCGCGTTGAGATAGGCGGGCAGCACGCTGGTGAGGGTCTTGCCCTCACCGGTCTTCATCTCCGCGATGTTGCCGAAGTGCAGCGCCGCGCCCCCCTGAACCTGGACGTCGAACGGCCGCTGGCCGAGCACGCGGTGGGCCGCCTCGCGGGCCGTCGCGAAGGTCTCCGGCATCAGATCGTCGAGCGTCTCCCCGTCGGCGAAGCGCTCCTTATAGGTATCGGTCAGCGCGCGGAGCTCGGCGTCGGAGAGGTCGGTGTAGTTCTCCTCGATCGAGTTGACGGCGTCGGCGATGGTCTTCAGCCGGCGTATTGTCCGGCCCTCGCCGGCACGAAGGATCTTATCGATGATCGACACTGGTCAACTCTCCCTAACCAACTCTGCCTCGACCATCGTAGGCGGTACTTGACGGTGTCCGCCCCTCACGCCCGGTCGGGATGGCACCGAAACCCGACAAATCTCCAAGGTGCGCAACTCCAAGTGCGCATCTCCAAGGTGTGCGCATCTCAAACGTACGCCCATCTCCAACGTACGCCGCCGGACCACCACCGAGCCCTGTCACGGACGCACCAAGATCATCGCAGGTGCTCGACAGCTGCCCGGTCCGAGCCGGCGCGACCGGGCGGCTGTTGAACACCTGCACGGATCTTGACGCAAGCACCGGGGCGGAGCATGGGTGCGTCTGACGCGTCGGGCAGTATCGCGGGCATGACCACATGCGCACCGCGGCCAACCCGGAATGGGCGAACGAGTGAGTGACCCTCTGCGCGGCGACACGGTCCGACTTCGCCCGTGGCGGGGCGAGGATATCGACGACCTTGCGGCCGGCTGCTCGGATCCGGTTACGCAACGGTTCCTGCAGTCGCTGCCGAGCCCGTACACCCGCGACGACGCGCGGTGGTGGATCGACGTGGGCGCCCCAAACACCTTCGCCGCGGGCGGTGGCGCCTACGCCATCGCCGATCCCGCCACCGACCGTGTGCTGGGTGGCGCCGGATTCAGCGCCGAGGGTTCCGGCTCGGCGGAGATGGGCTACTGGGTCGCTCCCTGGGCACGCCATGCGGGTCTCGCGACCGCCGCGGCTCGGGTGCTGGCGACGCACATCTTCGCGCACGGCATCGAACGACTCGCCCTGACGACCGACCTGGCGAACGCGGCCAGCCAGCGCGTCGCGATCGGTGCCGGGTTTATGCGTGAGGGAATCAAGCGCGGCGGCGGGCGCAACCGGGACGGCGGCCGGTATGACCTCATCGTGTGGTCGCGACTCGCCACCGATCCATCCACGCCGAGCCGAAGGCTGTTACCCGACCTGCCGGGCCGGGGCATGACGGCCCGCGGCGTGACTGAGGGAAGCTGGAGCGACGGTGAGCTGACCGATGGCGTGATCCGGCTCACTCCGCTGCGCGCCGGGGACGTCGACGATACCTACACCCTGCGGAGCCTCCCCGAGGTCGTCGCGACCTCGGTGCCGCCACAGCCGCCGTCCCGTGAGGCCGTCGAGCGCATCTGCGCCCACTCCGAGGCCGGCTGGCTCGCCGGTGAACGGGTCCACCTCACCATTCGCGACGCAAGCACCGCCTCGTACGCCGGCGAGATCGGGCTCTACTACTGGGAGCCCCCAACGCAGCAGGCGATGATCGGCTACAGCCTGGCGCCGGCGTGGCGGGGCCGGGGTTACGCGACCCGCGCCGTGCGGCTGATCTCATCGTGGGCATTTGAGAAGGTCGCCATCGCGCGGCTGATTGCGGGTACGGCCCCCGAGAACGTGGCATCTCAGAAGGTGCTGGAGCGGGCCGGTTTTGTCCGTGAGGGCTACCAGAGGTCGCGACTTCCCGGCCCGGATGGGACGCGCATCGACGATATCCTATATGCCCTGCTGCCGTAGTCGGAGTCAGTCGGTGGCCAGGCTAATGACCCCGTAGTCGTAGCCCTTGCGCCGGTAGACAACGCTCGGCCGGTCCGAGTCCTTGTCGAAGAACAGGAAGAAGTCGTGCCCGACGAGTTCCATCTGGAACAGCGCGTCATCGACCGTCATCGGCTCGGCGGGGTGTTCCTTCATCCGGACGATGTGCCAGGGCTGGTTATCGTCCTCCGCCTCCTCCCCCTCTTCCGCCTCGCGCTCGGCCAGCGCCACCGCGGATGTGGCGGATGGGAATCCTGAGTCCAGGGCGGCTAGGGGCGCCGTGGCCTCCGCGACGGAGACCGGCGAATGGCGCCCGCGATGCACCCGGCGCCGATCGGCGGCGCGGCGCAGCCGGGTGTCGAGCTTGTCAATCGCCTTGTCGAGGGCGCTGTAGAAGTCGCCAGCGCGGGCCTCGGCACGCACGACCGGACCACGGGAGACGCACGTGATCTCGACTCTCTGGCAGCTATCCGACTGGCGCGGGTTGCGCTCGTGAAGCAGTTCAACGCTGACTTCGATGAGTTTGTGGTCGTACCGCTCGATCTTGTGAAGCTTGTCGTAAACGTGCACTCGGTAGTGGTCGGGCACCTCGACGTTTCGGCCCTTGACGACGATGTCCACGCCTGACCTCCCCCACGGTTCTGTTCAGATTTGCTGGTGGTCGGGCAGATGACGGCATCCTCCCCTGCCCTGGAACGAACTGCCCGTGGTCATCGACGCTAACTCCTCGCGGGCCGCCAGTCACCCCCATCCCGATAACCATCCGCTGAGAACTTCCCAATCGGCGACAAAGACCGAGCAGGGTCGACTATCGCCAATTGGTCGCCTCCGGCGACGCCGCCAACTGGTCGAGGCCGCGCAGGTGCGTCGCCGCAACGGTGGCCGCGAACGCGACCCGAACGCCAGCGTCGGCGAGCCGACCCGCGACCGCGGCAAGAGTTGCGCCGGTGGTGAGCACGTCATCGACCAGCACCACCTGAGCTCCAGCGTCGGCGGCGGCGCGAAGGGCGTCGGCTCGGCCAGAACGGACCGAGAACGCTGAGCTCGCGGCCACCGCACGGGCGTGCCGGTCGAGCTGCGCAGAATCGGCCTTCGGCCAGGCGCGCAGGGTCGGTGCCACCGAGATCGGCCAGCCTGCCCGACGCAACCGGCGCTCGGCTTGACTGGCCAGGCGCAACATGTGATCGCCATTGCGTGCCCTCACCGCGGCCGTGGTCGCTGGGACGGGAACCAGAACAACGACTCGCCGCGCTTCGGCCCCACCGTCGGCGTGGCTGAGTCCAGCGACGATGGCAGCGGCAAGGGCATATCCCAGCGGCCCGGCCAACGTACGACGACCGCGCTCCTTGTACGCGAGGATCAGCTCTCGAAGCGGGCCGTCGTAGACGCCGGTGGTCACGCACGGCGGCAGGCCCTCGGGTGCCGGCAAAGGTCTGGTCTCGGCCGGCGATTGCGCCAGCGATTCGAGGCACGCGTCGCACACGCCCCCGATGCCCACCGCGGCGTCGCAGCCCCCGCAGTTGCCGGGCAAAACAAGATCGACCAATGAGTGCAAGGTACGGGCACCAGCCGCTGCCCATCGCGACAAGAGGTCCGGCATGCTTGCCAGCCTTGCCCAGCGTGGCTCGGAACGCCATGCCGCCGCATCCCCTGTGGACAACTCGCGACCAACGTCTCCCCACCCTCGACATCGCGACTCTCCCAGCCCGAGACTTCGGCGGAGATCGCCCGTCGTCGAATCAGCCGGCGAAGAACGGCGCGTGTAAGTCCTTCTCCAGGGTCCCCAGCAACCCGGTGAAGTGGTAGGCGCCCGGCTGCCCGGTGAGCACGATGAGCTCGCCAGCGAGGCGGGAGGTTGTGGCCGGAGCGGCCGGATACGCGATGAGGTCCGTCGGCGTCACCCCTCGCAACTCCTTCGAGAGGTTCTCGGCCACGACGCTGTCGGCGGTCACGCGCCACATCGCCGGCGCATTCCCCGCCGTTCCGGCCACGTACAGCCAGGACTCGCTCTGCCAGGCGACCGTGCTCGCGCTGAGGTGGCCGGCCAACAACCGGCGCGGGTTCGATCCGACGGTCACCCTCTCGCCGTCCCACTTCAGCGACGCGACGAAGACCTGTCCACTCGCGACGAAGGCGACACGGCGACCGTCCGGAGCTACCGCGACCCGGGTGACGTTGCCGACCTGGTTGGGTGTGATCTCCGCACTGCGGCCATCGGCAGCCGCCACGGCGTACATGCGGCCGCCCGACGTTACGACAAAATGATCGTTGGTCCCCGGCACCCAGGCCGGACGGCCCATGCTGAAGCTAGAATTGATCTTGGCGTCGACCTTGCCGGCCTTGCGCTCTCGGGCGAACTGCAGGAATCGGCGACCGTCGCTGGCCACCCGAACGAAGGCGGCCAGGGTCCGGGCGCGGTTGAGGGCCGCGTAGAGCACGTTGAGGTTCTCTTTGGCGGTAAGTACCGCAGGTGGAGTCGCCCCGGCCGGGAGCGGGACGACGCGCTGATCGACGATGTCGAACTTCTGGCCGGCCGAGCCGAGTTCGTTGGTCAGGTTGTACTGCAGGTACTCATCCGCAGTGCCGGGGATGTCCTGGACCTTGCCCTCAATCTGCAGCTCGACCTCCGGCGCGCCGGCGGGGGTACGCAGGGACCACCTCAGCTGGTAGTACAGGCGGTTGATATCGTCCTGCCCACTCGCGCCCGCCTGGGCGGTGAGGTTCACCACAAACGCGCCGTTGTGCAGGATGACGAACTGAGCTTTGGGAGCGGTGCCGGACGGCAGGCGCTGGGCACCTGTGAGCCACCCCGACGGGCCGTCGATCAGCCACTGCAGGATCTTGAACGCCCGCTGCTCGGTGTTGAGGGTGAGCGGAAGATAGCGAAGATCCGGAACCAGCCGGCTGGGTTCGGAGTCCCAGAAGTAGACCGGTTGGGGTCGGTAGAGGTCGATGAGTGCCTCGTCGCTGAGCAGAAGACCCCCCCGCGGCGCAGGCTCACCCTGGATCTCGTCGATGCGCAGCCTGCTCGAGGTCTCCTCTGCCGGCTGGACCCAGAACCGCATCGTCCGAGTCACCGGGTCGACCAGTTCGTCGACGCGGCCCTGGTCTGTTAGTACGCCGACAATCCGGTAGCGGACCCTGACCGAGGTCCGCCGGTCCACAGAGGTCTCCCTGACCGGCGAGTCGATCAGACGGACGATCGTGAGCTGGTTCGGGTTCGACGGTTCCAGCCATGTCCGCTTGTAGTTCTCGGTGAAGAACGCCTTGACCGGGTTGATGGCCGCCTTGCCGCCACCGACGGCGGCCTTGAAATAGGTACGGACGAGATCCTCGACCGTACTTACCGAGTTCGGATCAGGTGCGGCACGGACGACGTCGCTGCCCAGGGAGGTGTCGGAGACGAGCGCATCTCCCACGTCCGTGGGCGCGTTCGTGCTGGAGATGCCGCATCCGGCCGCGGCCACGGCCACGGAGAGCGCCAGCCCGGCCGCGGCGAGGCGGCGGCGAGCTCGCGCGACATTCGCGTGCTCAGGCATCGGCCCGGTTCCCTTCCCCGACTGCGGCCGGCTCGGGCGCGGCCTCGGTTCCGACTTCGGGCGCCGCACCGGCTTTGGGCTCGGGCGGCGCACCGGCTCCGGCCTCGGGCACCACGCCCGCTCGAGCCGAGGCCCGAGCGTCTACGGACTCGATCCGGTCTTCGGCATCGCGTCGCGACTGCGTTCTCCCCCGGCGCGGTTCGGGCACGGCATCGCCCGCTGAGCGGAAGTCGGTCGGGACGAGGCGAAGCGGCGAGGAGACGAGCCGGTCGCCGGCCCGCGCCGGTAGCGTCAGCCGGAACTGGGCTCCCTGACGGGGCTCGCCCCACGCCTCCAGCCAGCCGCCATGCAGCCGGGCATCCTCGGAACTGATCGACAGACCGAGCCCGGTGCCGCCGGTGTGGCGGGCACGCGACGGATCGGCGCGCCAGAACCGGTTGAATACGAGTTTTTCATCGCCGGGTTTCAGCCCGACACCGTGATCGCGGACGGTCACCGCCACCGCGCCCTCGCGGGCCGCGAGCCGTACCTTCACCGGCTTGCCCTCGCCATGCTCGATGGCGTTGCCGATGAGGTTGCGCAGGATCCGCTCGACCCGCCGGATGTCGACCTCCGCCACGATCGGCTCGGACGGAATGTCGAGCTCGACTGTCACCCCAGCCCTCTCCGAGACCGGACTCAGCCGGTCGACGACGCGCTGAACGAGCGGGCCAAGGTTGGCCGGCTCGGCGTCCAGCGCCGCGAAGCCAGCGTCGAATCGGCTGATCTCCAGCAACTCCGCGAGCAGGCTCTCGAACCGATCCAGCTCGGCCTGCAGAAGCTCGGCGCTTCGCGCCACGGCGGGGTCGAACTGGTCGCGCGTGTTGAAGAGAAGATCGGCCGCCATGCGTACGGTCGTCAGCGGCGTACGCAGCTCGTGCGAGACGTCGGAGGTGAACCGGCGCTGCAAGCGCGACATATCCTCCAGGCGCAGGATGTGCCGTTGCAGGTTCTCCGCCATCTGGTTGAACGAGGCGGCGAGCGCGGCCAGGTCGTCCTCGCCACTCACCGCCATGCGCTGGTCGAGCAGGCCGTTGGAGAGTCGCTGCGCGGTGCGCGCGGCCACGCGGACCGGCCGCACCACGAGACGGGTCACGAAGAAGACCACGAGGCCCAGCATCAGAACCAGGGCGATGCCGGTGATGAAGAGGATGTTGCTGACCAGGTCCGCCTGCTGAACCACCTCGTCCAACGGGAAGAAGTAGTAAAGCTGAACATCGCCCCAGTTCTGTGTCAGCTGCCGGCCGAACACGAGATAGAGCTTCGTTCCATTGCCGTCGAGGTCGAGATCGAGGCGCTGCTCGGAGAATCCCTGCGCGCGCACGGCTTCCCGCAATTGCTGTGGCAACATCGACAGCGTCAGGTCGTGGCGCTGGGCCACCCGTTCGTCATCGGGGATGATCTTCACGATGGCGCTCGGGTCGCGGCTGTTGATGGTGCGAATCACCTCGCCGACGCTGGCGCCAAGGAGCGGATCATTGTCGGTCGACACGCTGCTGTCGAGCTGTAACCGTGCGTCCCTCGAACCCTTATCGGCGGCCGTCATCGCGCTCTGGGTCTTGGCATTGACGAGACCGTCGGTGATCAGACTGCCGACGACGATCCCGAACGTCGCGACGAGCACGCCGGACGTCGCCAGCGTGATGGTGACGACGCGGATCTGCAGCGACCGCCGCCAGGCGCGCTTGGCGTTGGCGAGAAGAGAGGCGGATCGGGATGGACGGAGCATGGTCGTCGGCGGTTAGGCCGTTCCCGCCTTGTAGCCCACACCGCGCACGGTAAGGATCACCTCCGGACGCTCCGGATCGGGTTCGATCTTTGCCCGGAGGCGCTGGACGTGCACGTTGACGAGTCGCGTGTCGGCCGCGTGCCGGTATCCCCAGACCTGCTCCAGCAGGACCTCACGGGTGAATACCTGGCGCGGCTTGCGGGCCAGTGCGACGAGCAGGTCGAATTCGAGGGGGGTGAGCTTGACCTCTTCCCCATTTCGCAGCACCGTGTGCGCCGGCACATCGATGGTGATCTGGTTGCCGCTCGGGCCAATCGCGAGCATCTCCGGCGCTACGTCCTCGCCGCGGCGCAGCCTGGCCCGCATCCGGGCGACCAGCTCCTTGGGCTTGAACGGCTTGACGACGTAGTCGTCGGCACCGGACTCCAGACCCAGCACCACGTCCACAGTGTCGCTCTTCGCCGTGAGCATCACGATCGGGACACCGGCCTCGGCCCGGATGGCGCGGCACACGTCGATGCCGCTCATACCGGGCAGCATGAGGTCGAGCAGCACGATGTCGGGGCGCGCCTCGCGGAACGCCGACAACGCCCGCTCGCCGTCCGCGACGAACGAGGGCAGGAATCCCTCGCTGCGCAGCACGATGCCGAGCATCTCGGCGAGCGCGGGGTCGTCATCGACCACCAGGACACGGGCTCTCATGGTGTCCAATATTCCATCCCATACCCCAAAACCGGGAATGCCGAAGCAGGGCCGATCGGTCAGACCTGTGGCGAGGACGACACCAGGGTCGGCCGACGGCCCATTCCGTGGCTGCCACCTGCGCCGGAGGCGATCAACTTTGTACCCATTTCGTCCTCAAGCGTGCGTGGACGGGCGGCCGCGATGCCCGCGATGACCTGAATCACCGCCGCGACGAACAACACACCGAGCGATGCCAACCAGCCTCCGGTCAGTTCGTAGAGGACGCCGACCGCGAGCGGACCGGCCACGGCGATCATGTACCCGGCACTCTGGGAGAATGCCGACAACGCGACCGTGCCGGCCGGCGTCCGGGCTCGCAGCCCGATCAACGCGAGCGCGAGCGGGAAGGCACCCTGGCCGAAGGCGAGCAACGCGGTCCAGATCAGCACGCCGCCGTGAGGAGCAACCGCCAGGCCGATGTATGCCACGAGCATGGACGCGGCCAGGGCCAGGACCAGTGGCCGCTGATCAGGCCGGCGGGCCGCGAGTGCTGGCATCACGAGGGCCATCGGCGCACCCGCCGCGATCACGCCAGCGAGCAGCAGCCCACCCGTCTGCGCCGAGAAACCAGCGTCACGGTAGATCTGGGGCAGCCAGCCTATGAGGGCATAGGCACTGAAGGACTGAAATCCAAAGAAGATGGCCAGTGCCCAGCCGAGGCGACTCCGGCTCGCTCGGACGATAGGGCCGGCCTGCGATCCGGTTGAGGTGGTACGCCCCAGCGCGAGCTTCCGGGCCAGAGCGATCATCGGCACCAGCGCCACCGCCGCCATCGCGGCCCAAACCCCGATCCCGACCCGCCAGGAGTCGCTGACATGGGAGATCGGAACCGATGTCGCCGCCGCGAGGGCGCCGCCGGCGACCATGGCGGTGGTGTAGAGGCCCGTCACAACCCCGAGGCGACCGGGGAAGAAACGCTTCACCAACGAGGGCAGCAGCACGTTTGCGACAGCGATGCCTGCGAGCGCCATGGCACTGGTGAGCAGGAAGCCCGCGGCCGAGGAGGCGAAGGCCCGCGTCAGCTGGCCGGCCGTGAGCAGAGCGACCGCGACGACGAGAAGGCGCTCGAGGCCGACGCGGCGGGCGAGCCGGGGCGTCAGCGCACCGAACGCGGCGAACGCCAGTGCCGGCAGCGTGGTGGCCACGCCGAGCATTGCTGGGCTTAGGCCGAGGCCGGCGTTCAGCTCGTCGAGCAGCGCGCCGAGGCTCGTGACTGCGGCGCGCAGGTTCAGGGCGACCAGCAGGATGGCGGCGAGGACCAGAGCTCCGCTGATCGCCGCCCGCGGGCGCGACACCGCGACCGGTTGATCAAGCGGGACGAGTTCGGTCGGCCGCTCGAGGACGGCTGAGCACGTGGCGAAACCCACGATCCGATCATAGAATGATGGGATGAATTGCAGACAGGGGTTGTAACCAATGCCACTGCGATCCACCGAGCGCACGTCCCTGGTCCCACAGGTGATCGCTCAACTCCGGGCGCAGATCGCATCGGGCGAGTGGAGCGTGGGGACGCGCCTGCCGCCAGAGCCCGAACTGGCCGCCGCGCTGGGTGTGGGGCGAAACACACTTCGCGAGGCCGTGTTGGCGTTGGTGCACGCCGGACTGCTGGAGCGGCGCCAGGGCTCCGGGACGTACGTGGTGGGCTCCCACGAACTCACCGGAGCGGTGGCGCGACGGGTGGCCGATGCCCGCCTCGCCGAGGTGCTGGAGGTCCGGCGGGCGTTGGAGGTCGAGGCGGCCCGGTCCGCCGCCCTCCGCCGCACAACCGCCGATCTGCTCGCGCTCGACGCGGGACTGGCCGCGCGGGAGGCGGCTTGGTCCTCGGGCGACGCGGCCGAGTTCGTTGAGGCGGACATCGTGGTCCATCGGACAATCGTCGCGGCGGCGCATAACGGAATCCTGGCCGAGCTGTACGCGGACTTCTCGGCCGCACTCCGGTCCAGCCTCGTCGAGGCGATCGGGCCGGACCTGACTCCGGATCGCTATGTGGATCATTCGAGGTTGGTCGATGCAATCCGCCAGCGCGATCACGACCGAGCCGCGACCGAGGCCGGCGCCTTCCTCGAAGGCCCCACGTAACCCTCCAAGATCGCCACGATCATGACGTCAACGCCGCCAGACCTCGCCGATCATGAACTGCAAATCATGATCGGCGAGGAGGGGGGCCGGGTCGCTGGGTGGGCGCGGTCATGGCACCATGAGGCCCGATCACCCCCGGGAGCCTCCTTGCGCGACGCCACCCAGCGCGATCTCACCCAACGCGACATCATTCCGCGCGATCTCACCCAGCGCGAAAGCACTCCGCGCGATCTCACCCAGCGCGATCTCACCCAGCCTGGTGCCCTGCCCCTTCGCCCGCTCACCACCGGCGAGCTGCTCGATGCCGCGGTGGTCCTGCTGCGTACCCGCGCGGGCAAGCTGGTCGGGCTCGGGGTCGCGCTGGCCCTGCTGGAACAGGCCATCCTGTTCCCGCTTCGCCGCCTTGCGGACGTCGACGAATCCTTCCTGCCGGGCGAGGGTCTGCTCGCCCAGTTCGGCGTCCTGATCGTCGTCGGTTTCGCCACCGAGGCGATCTGCATCGCCGTGCTCGGAGGGATCGCCGCGACGCACGCACCGCGGACCCTCCTCGGCACGGCCGCGCCGGGCGGGCGCCGGTCACGGCTCGGTTCCGTGCTCGTCGTGGCCGCGCTCGCCGGTGCGATCTGCGCGGCCTGCGCTGGAACATTCCTTCTGCTGCCCGTACCGCTCGAGGTCCTCGGTCTGGTCCTTGCGGTGATGGCGACGCTCATCGTGTGGCCGCTTGGCTACGGCCTGGTCGGGCTGGCCGCACCCGCTGTGGTGATCGACCAACTCGGTGCCGGCCGAGGCATGCTGCGTTCGGTCAGGCTCGCGTCCCGCAACCTCATGCGGGCGATGTGGATCCGAGATCTCGGCTACCTTGCGTGGCTCTTCGTCCGGTTGGGGCTCTCGGTCGCGACCGTGGCCGTCGTGAGCGCCTTCTACTCCTCGCCGTCGCCGACCGTGGACAACCTGCTCATGGGCGGTACCTGGCTCGTCGTCAACGCGTTGGCGTACCCGGTGCTGGGCTGCCTGGACGTCGTCCTTCATCTCGAGACGCGCATGCGCACCGAGGGTTTGGACATCGCGCTGCGTCGTTCGCTACGACGGGGCGTCGCGACTGACTCGGCGCTGGCGGTGCCGCGTTGAACAGGTCGTGGAACGAGGCCGTTGCGGCGCTCGCCGATGCTGTCTGGGGCGGCGTTCCCGGGCTCGCGTTCTTCTCCTTCATCGCCACCGTCCTGATCGCGCTCGCGTGGTACTTCTGGCCGGGCTGGTTGCCCTGGCACTGGCGCTTCATGGCCGGCTCCCGGCGGGCTCGGTCCGGCGGCGACGGCGCTGGCGGTCGGGCGCGTCGCCGATTCCGGTTCGGTGCGATGAAATGGCGCTGGCGGCTGCGCTGGCGGCGCAGGAAGCGTCCCCGGCCCGAACCGCTCGATGAACTTCCCGCGGACGAGCTGCCGGATCTGCCGGCGGGGGTTCTGGCTCTCACCGCGGACCAGCTCGCCGACGCCGGACGCTTCGCCGAGGCGGTGCGCGAGCGCCTCCGCGCCATCGTTCGCGAGCTCATCGAGCGCGAGGTGATCCCGCACAGTCCTGGATGGACGGTCACCGAGCTCGCCGCGGCGGCGACGCAGATCCGGCCAGGTCTCGGGCCCGCGCTCGGCGGTGCGGTGGGTGTCTTCTCGGAGATCTGGTACGGGATGCGGCCCGCCCGTCGCGAGGACGATGCCGCGATGCGCACATACGCCGGCGCGATCCGGGAGATCATCGCCGAACCGGTCGGCGCGCCGGGAGGTGGCGCATGACCACGTCGACGAGCCGAGCGGCGACGAGCCGAGCGGCGCCGAGTCCCGCGGCGGCGAATGCGGTGGCGCCGGATGCGGTGGCGCCGAATGCGGTGGCGCCGAATGCGGTGGCGGCAGTGCCGGTCCGGCGCAGACGGTCGAGGCGATGGCTTCGGGCGGTCGTACCATTCGCCATCCTGCTCGCGCTCTGGATGGTCTCGTTGGTCGCCCATGCCGCCGAGGAGCCCGACCTCAACGAAGCCGGCACGCTCTCCCCGACCGGTACCGGTGCCCACGGATCCAGTCGGCTGGCCGAACTGCTCGCCGATCGCGGCCTCCGTGTCGAGCGCGTCACCTCGAGTCTGGAGGCGTTGCAGGCCGCGGCCACCGGCGATGCCACGATCCTGGTGCCTGCCCCCGACTACATCAGTCCGACGTTCGCGCGGTTCGCCGCCATCGTTCCCGGCGCGCATCGCATCGTCATCGTCCAGCCCGGCCTCCGCACGCTATTCGGCTCAGGTCTCCCGATTCTCTACGCGGGCGAACGGTGGGCGACGGCGACCGTCGCCCCGCGCTGCTCGACGCCGTTCGCGATGGACGCTGGACCGGCGGCGGCATTGCACGACCGATACCTTTACGACCCGCTCTTCGACGACGACCCGGCTTTGATCGCCGACTGTTACGCCGGCGGCGTGGTCGGCGTTCGCGAGAAGGAGACCGAGACCGTCTTCGTCGGTGCGACGGATCCGTTCCGCAACGACCGGATCGGCGAGGACGGCAACGCTGCGCTTGCGCTTGGCCTGCTCGGCGCGTACGAGCGGGTCATCTGGCTCGACGTCCACGCCCGGGAGCCGATTGCCCGCTCCCCCGCCGGCCTACCCAACCCGGCGCTGCCGGAGTATCGCCGCGATGATCGCGCTCGCGGCGCCACGGGAGATCCGACGATCGACGCGTTTCCGCCGGCGCTGTGGGCGGCGCTCCTGCTTGGGCTCGGGGCCGCCGTGCTGCTGGCCTTTGCGCGAGGCCGACGCCTGGGACCACCGGTCTCCGAGCCGTTGCCCGTGCTGGTGCCATCGGCCGAGTCGGTCACTGGGCGGGGGCGGCTATATAACCGCATACGGGCCCGACAGGCCACGCTGGACGCACTGCGGGCGTCCGCCATCGGTCGGATCGCGCGCGTGCTCAATCCGTTCGGCGGCCCTGCCCCCGAGCGCGATCTCATCGGCGGTCCGAACGGCCCACCACTGGCTGCTGAGGCCTTCCTACAGCAGATCTCCGCGCGAACCGGCGTTCCGGATCATTTCGTGCGCACCATCCTCTATGGACCGGCACCCGACGACGATGACAGTCTCGCCCGAGCCGTCGCCGACGTGGACCGGCTCGTCCAGGCCGTGCGGGGGGAGACGACCGTCGAACCGCCGTCAGCACCATCCCAAGGAGGAACACCGTGACCGAGACAGCCGAGATCGCCGGCGCGTCCCACCCCGCGACCGCATCCGCGGCCGATCACGCCGAGGCGGGCGCGCACGAGGCGCTCGGCCGCCTTCGCACCGAGATCGGCAAGGCGGTCGTCGGCCAGGATGCGACGGTCACGGGGCTCGTAATCGCGCTGCTGTGCCGTGGGCATGTGCTGCTCGAGGGCGTTCCCGGCGTGGCGAAGACGCTGCTGATTCGCGCGCTCGCCGCGTCGTTGTCGCTGGATTCGAAGCGGATGCAGTTCACGCCGGACCTCATGCCGAGCGATGTCACCGGTTCGCTGATCTTCGATGCCCGAACCGCGGCGTTCGAGTTCCGCGAGGGTCCCGTCTTCACCAACCTGCTGCTCGCGGACGAAATCAACCGCACTCCGCCCAAGACGCAGGCGTCGCTGCTCGAGGTGATGGAGGAGCGGCAGGTGTCGGTCGAGGGTCGACCGCGACCGCTGCCTGATCCGTTCCTTGTCGCGGCCACGCAGAACCCCATCGAATACGAGGGGACATACCCGCTCCCGGAGGCTCAGCTCGACCGGTTCCTGTTCAAGCTGACCGTCCCCCTGCCCAATCGCGACGAGGAACTCGGCGTGCTACGCGCCCATCACAACGGCTTCGACCCGCGGGACCTGGCCGCGGCGGGCGTGACGCCGGTGGCGAGCGCGGCTGATCTCACCGGGGCGCGCCGGGGCGTGCTCAAGGTCCAGGTGGCCGATGGTGTGCTCGCGTACATTGTGGACCTGTGCCGGTCCACGCGGGCAGCCCCCTCGCTTGAGCTCGGCGCGTCACCCCGCGGCGCCACTGGTCTGCTCAACGCCGCGAAGGCTTTCGCATGGCTGAGTGGGCGCGGCTATGTCACGCCCGACGACGTCAAGGCGGTCGCCCGCCCAGCGCTGCGCCACCGCGTACGGCTGCGCCACGAGGCCGAGCTCGAGGGTGTCACCGCCGACGCCGTGCTTGACGCGCTGCTCGCCACCGTCCCCACGCCCCGGTAGCCACGGTGATCAGTTGGCGGGTGCCGGCCCTGTTGGTCGTCCTCGGCGTGCCGACGATCATAGCCTGCGCCGTACTGTCGGTCTCGCCGTGGCTTCCGCTCGGCGTCGTGTTGGGCCTGTTGGCCGTGTTGGTGCTGACCGACGTGGTCTTCGCCGCGCCGGCCGGCGAAGTGAGCCTTCGCCGGACCGGCCCGACCCAGGTTCGCCTGGGCGACTCGGTGACGGTCGCTCTGTCGGTGACCAACGGCTCGGTACGAACGATGCGGGCCCTCGTCCGCGACGCATGGGTGCCATCCGCGGGGGCAGCCGGACCCTATGCCCACAGCCTCGACCTCGACCCCGGCGAGACCGTCACGATCGAGACCTCTCTGACCCCCACGAGACGAGGGGAGCGTCGCGCGGCCCGGGTGACGATCCGCTCGTATGGCCCGTTCGGACTCGCCTTCAGGCAGACCTCGCGTCGCGGCGCCGACCGGATCACTCCACCGTGGACGCTGCGCACACTGCCGGAGTTTCGATCCCGACGACTCCTACCGGAGAAGCTCTCCCGGTTACGGATCATCGATGGTCAGGTCGTGACGCGCGGTCGGGGCCAGGGCAGCGAATTCGACTCGCTGCGCGACTATGTCATCGGCGACGACCCGCGCTCGATCGACTGGCGCGGCAGCGCCCGCCGCGAACACGTTGTGGTCAAGCAGTGGCGACCGGAGCGCGACCGCCGCGTCCTGTGCGTCATTGACACCGGCCGCACCAGCGCCGGGCGCATCGCCACCGCCCACGCACCTACCTCGCCCGAGCTGGGCGGGGAGCCGCGCCTCGACACGGCGATCGATGCCGTCCTGCTGCTCGCCACGCTGGCCGCCCATGCCGGCGATCGGGTCGACCTGCTCGCCATCGACACCGCCACCCACGCGAACGTGTCGACATCCTCGAAACGTTCCCTGCCGAGGCTTCTCGACGCGCTCGCGCCGCTCGAGCCCTCGCTGGTGGAGACCGACTTCGGCCGCGTCGTCGCCGAAGTGCTCTCGCTCCAGCGCAAGCGGGCCCTCGTCGTCATCTTCACCACGTTGGACCCTGGTGCGCTGGGCGAAGGTCTCCTGCCCGTACTGCCAGCCCTGGTCTCCCGCCACACCGTCGTCGTCGCAGCGGTGCACGATCCGGCGCTGGATGCCCTAGCGGCGTCCCGTGGTGACGCGGCGACGCTGCACACGGCGGCCGCGGCGGAGCGTGGACTCGGCGAGCTGCGCCGGGTGCGCGCGGCTCTGACCCGCTACGGCGTTCACGTCGTGGATGCTCCGGCCGACGCGTTCGCCTCCGCCGTGGCGGATACCTACCTGAACCTCAAGGCCGCCGGACGCCTCTAGGCTGACTGAGATCTGAGCGCATCCCAGGCGTTCGGGCCGCGCTTGCCCGGTGTGGCAACTCGGCGCTCACCTCGGGGGATCTTGGTCTGGCTTGGCGCGGCTTCCGCCGCGCCAAGCCTTCATACACATCGAGTTCCAGCGCCGGATCCTGATGCAGCTCAGACGAGTTGATGCCCGTCCACTATGGAGGCTGCTCAAAGAATCTTGTTACAGTTACTTGTTTCACCATGTCGATGCGATATCCTTGACACATGTGTACGACCGGAGACGCGGACCAGTTGCGGTTGCTGCGGGCGGGCCTGTCCGGTCTGGCCGAGGCGGACGTGATCGACCTGTCCGACGAGCAGGTCCGCGCCGCCCTGCCCCAGCTGCTGGCCACGGTCAACCAGCTCGCCGCGCTCACCTCGGCGGTGGTGGGCACGTTCGATGCCCGCAGCCTGTCCGAGGTCGACGGGCAGCACACCACCCGGACCTGGCTGACCGCGTTCGGGCGGATGTCGCAGGGTGCGGCCACCGGCTGGCTGTCTCGGGCCCGGCTGCAGCGGGAACTGCCGGCGCTGGCTGAGGCCGCCGCCGCCGGCGATGTCTCGGCCGAGCACCTGGCCAAGGTGAAGGAGCTGGCCGACCGGGTCGGCGTCAAGGCTCTGAGGGACTTCGACGAGATTCTGGCCGACCTGGCCTCGGCCGCCAACCCGGCCGACGTGGCCAAGGCGTGCGAACGCATCGCCGCCCACCTGGACCCGGACAGCAAACCGCCGGATCCGGACGGCGATTTCGCCAAGCGCGACTTCACCATGTCTCGCACTGGCAGCATGATCTACCTGCGCGGCCGGCTCGACCCGGAGGCCGGCGCCGCCGTGCACACCGCGCTGGACGCGTTGATGAAGCCCCCGGCCGGCAACGACCTGCGCACCCCGGGCCAGCGCCGGGCCGACGCGTTGGCCGAACTGGCCCGGCTCCACCTCGCCCACGGCCAGCTGCCCACGATCGGCGGGGTCCAGCCCCAGGTCGGCCTGCTCATCACCCCCGGCATGCTGCTCGGCCCGTACGCAGCGGCGCCCCCATCCGACGAGCCGACCGCCACCCCGCACCAGCCCGACCGCCCGGCGAGGAGCACCGCGACCACGACGAGTATTCGGAAGCGTGCCGAGGCAACGATCCGCTCCATGCAACCGATCCGCTCCATGCAACCGATCCGCTCGGGGCGGCCGGGGTGCCGCCGCTGCCGGAACCGCCGTGGATGGGCTGGGTCGGAGAGATCTCCCCGGAACTTGCTCAGCGAATAAGTTGTGATTGCGAGGTCTGGAGAGCGATCTTGGATCCAACCACCGGGCTGCCACTCGAGGTCGGCCGGGCGCATCGGATCGTGCCGTCCTGGATCCGCAAGGCACTGCACGCCCGCGACCGGGGCTGCCGCTGGCCAGGCTGCGACGCCCCCGCCGCCTGGACCGACGCCCACCACCTCGTGCCGTGGTACCTCGGCGGCCACACCGACGTGGACGAACTGCTCCTGCTCTGTCGTTGGCACCATTCACGAGTCCACGAAGGACACTGGCGGATCGAAATCAACCAAACCACAGGCGAAGTCCGCGTGCACCGTCCCGACGGCACACCCTACGAACTCTCACCGAGCCAACCGTTCACCGGCCCCAACACCAGACGCGGCGACCCAACGTCCACCGATGGGGCGAACGGCCCCGCTCCTCCACAAGCCGATCCGTAGTCCCTCACATTGGACTCCGCCTGCACGCACCAGGACCCGCTCGGTCAGCCGGTGTTAGCCTCGATTGCTAAACGGTTGGCGCCAGGGCCTCGCGTTCGTGGGCGAGCACATCGCCGGTCTGGCCCCGGCGCGCCGCGCGGGCGCCGAAACCGATGACGTACGCCAGGAACGCGAGCCACACCGAGACGCCGACCACGAGCTTGATCGGGATCGGGATCGGCAGCGGCGTGAAGAAGGCTTCGACCAGGCCGCTGACGAAAAGCGGCACAACGAGACCCAGAGCCACGACGATCCCTGATCGGCCGGTCTCGGCGAGCGCCTGCGTGCGCGTGCGCAGCGGGCCGGGGGCTATCCACGACCAGCCGATCCGCAGGCCAACCCCGGCGGCGATGAATACGCAGGTGAGCTCGAGCATGCCGTGAGTCAGGATCAGGCCGAAGAACACGTCCGAACGATCGTTCGCCACCATGACACCGCCGATCAGGCCAGCATTTAATGCGTTGGCCCAGAGCATGTAGAGCGTCGGCAGGATCAGCACCCCACCGGCGAGGCAGATCGCGCTGACAAACGCATTGTTGGTCCATACCAGCGCCGCGAAGTTCTGCGGCGCGTACGTGGAGTAGTACGCCTCGAAATCGTTGCTCACGAGCTGGTCGATCTCTTCCTGACTGAGGAAGGTGAGCGCGATCTGCTCATCGCCGGCGACGAGGGCGATCAGCACGCCGCACAGGGCGACGAAGCCGAGACCGACGCCGATGGACCAACCCCCGGCGCGGTAGATCGCCGTGGGGAAGGAGACTGTGAAGAACCGCTCGACCGCCGCGACGGAGAAGCCGCTCGAGGGCGTGACGGCCGCGCGGGCCTGCAACACGAGGCGCGAGAGCCAGGCCACGAGGGTGGGGTCGGCCGAGCGGCTGCGGACCACGGACAGGTGTGTCGCGGTGCGCCGGTAGAGCACGACGAGCTCGTCGACCTCCGCCGCGGTCAGCTTCTTGCGCCGTTTGCCGGACAGCACCTGCAGCCGGTTCCACTCGGCGCCGTGCTCGCTGACAAACGCGTCCAGGTCCACAACCGCCTCCCCACTGTGCCCAGATCCCGGGCCACGGCGAGCGTACTAGTCGTAGACACTGTCGGGGTGACCAGCAACGCCACGCCGATCATTGCCAGGGGCGCCGCCCCTCTCGGCGAGACCGGCCAGACCCGGATCCTCACCGGCGAGGCCGTGCACCTCGACGTCCGGGTCGCCCGGATCGGCTCGCGCGTGCTTGCCCGCCTCATCGACATCGTGGTCCAGGTTGTCCTCGTCTTCGCGTTGATCATCGCGCTGGGTCTGCTCGCCCTTCTCGGTGCGGCGATCGGCCTCGTGGCACCGGACTCCGCCGTCCTGGGGGTCATTTACACCGTCGCGATCGTGCTGGCCTTCATCGGTTATCCGGTGCTGATGGAGACGCTCACGAGGGGGCGGACGATGGGCAAGCTCGTCCTGGGGCTACGGGTCGTCCGCGACGACGGCGGGCCTGTGACATTCCGGCACGCCCTCACTCGCGGCCTGGTCGGTGTCGCCATCGAGTGGCCGGGCTTCATCGGCGCACCGCTGACTTGGCTCGCGACGATATGGACGATGATCGCCAGTCCGCAGAGCAAGCGAATCGGTGACCACGTGGCGGGGACAATCGTCATTCACGAGCGGACGCCGGCGGCCTGGGGATGGGTTCCGCAAATGCCGCCTGGTATGGGCAACTGGGCGGCCACACTCGACCTCGCCGGCGTCGACGATGACCTCGCTCTCGCGGTGCGCCACTTTCTCGCCCGGAACCGGCAGATCCGCGAACCGGCCCGAACTCATCTCGGTCAGCGGCTGGCCCGCGAGGTCGCCTCGGTGACCAATCCGCCGCCGCCGATCGATACCCCTGGCTGGGCCTACCTGGCCGCCGTTCATGCCGAGCGGCACCGGCGGGCCAGCCGCCAGCTCGCTGCGGTGCGGAGCCGCGCGGCCACGGTCTGGCCGGACCTGACCAACTGACACTTTCGGGGAAAGTGGCCCAACTCCGGTGCGGGATGGACCACTCTCCCCGAAAGTGCGCGGCGGGCGTGGCGCAGCGATCAGTAGCGGTAGTGGTCCGACTTGTACGGGCCCTCGACCGGCACGCCGAGGTAGGACGCCTGCTCCTTGCTCAGCTCAGTGAGCTTGACCCCCAGCGACCCGAGGTGCAGCCGGGCCACCTTCTCGTCCAGGTGCTTGGGTAGCGTGTAGACGCCGACCGGGTACTGGTCAATCTTGGTGAACAGCTCGATCTGCGCGATCGTCTGGTTCGAGAAGCTGTTGGACATGACGAACGACGGGTGCCCGGTGGCGTTGCCCAGGTTCAGCAGGCGACCCTCCGAGAGCACGATCACCGAGTGGCCATCGGCGAAGACCCACTCGTCCACCTGCGGCTTGACGGTGACACGGCGCACGTCGGGGCGCTTCGCCAGGCCGGCCATGTCGATCTCGTTGTCGAAGTGACCGATGTTGCCGACGATCGCCTGGTGCTTCATCCGCGCCATGTGGTCGGCGGTGATGACGTCGAAGCACCCGGTGGCGGTAATGAAGATGTCGGCGGTCTCGACCACGTCTTCGATCGTCGTCACCTGATAGCCGTCCATCGCCGCTTGCAGCGCGCAGATCGGGTCGATCTCGGTGATGATGACCCGGGCGCCCTGCCCCCGCAACGACTCCGCGCAGCCCTTGCCGACGTCGCCGTATCCGAAGACGACCGCCACCTTGCCGCCGATGAGGACGTCGGTGGCACGGTTGATGCCGTCGATGAGCGAGTGGCGGCAGCCGTACTTGTTGTCGAACTTCGACTTGGTGACCGAGTCGTTGACATTGATCGCGGGGAAGAGCAGGGTTCCAGCGTTGTGCATCTCGTACAACCGGTGCACGCCGGTCGTCGTCTCCTCGGTGACGCCCTTAATGCCGGCGGCGACCTGGGTCCACCGCTGGCTGTCCTCGGCGAGCGAGCGCCGCAGAACGTCGAGGATCACCCCGTACTCCTCGGAGTCGGTCTCGGCGGTGGACGGGACCGCGCCGGCCGACTCGAACTCCTTACCCTTGTGCACGAGCAGGGTGGCATCGCCACCGTCGTCGAGAACCATGTTGGGGCCGCCGCCGTCGGGCCAGAGCAGGACCTGCTCGGTGCACCACCAGTACTCTGGGAGTGTCTCGCCCTTCCACGCGTACACCGGAACGCCGGAGGGTGCCTCGATCGTCCCATGTGGACCCACGGCGACGGCCGCCGCCGCATGGTCCTGAGTGGAGAAGATGTTGCACGAGGCCCACCGGACCTCGGCGCCGAGGGCCACCAGGGTCTCGATTAGCACGGCCGTCTGGATCGTCATATGCAGTGATCCCGAGATACGCGCCGCGCGCAATGGCTGCGCGTCGGCGTACTCCCGGCGGATCGCCATAAGTCCGGGCATCTCGTGCTCGGCGAGCTGGATCTCCTTGCGCCCGAAGGTCGCTAGCGTGAGGTCGGCGACCTTGAAATCGCCGGCGGCGACAGACGTGGGGCGGGAGGTTGCGGGCAGCGTGCTGGTCATAGAGCTAACTCCTGTGGGATCCATCCGGCAGTACGGCCGAGGTCCCACGATAGCCGACGCCCTAGCGCGCCCAGCCAGCGACGGTGTCCGCGAACCAACCTACAGATAGCGCACGGGGCGGTAGCCGAAAGTGGACTCTCCACCTTGGGTCTACCACCCCGTGCTTCCCCCCGGTTTGGTTCCCCCGCGCGTGCTCGGACCTTGTCGTCGCGATGACGCTGCGTGGTTAAAGACTCACACTCTGCTTGGGGAGTGTCAAGTCAAAAGCCAAAAAACATCTCTTATCCTGTCATAGCTGGGCGAAACGCCCCTGCGGGTGACCGTATGTCCGGGTTACCGACCGGTCTCTCCGAGCCCCGATCGCGGCGACTCTTCGCCACTCGCCGGTCGGAGCGAGCCCTGTCCGAGCGAGCGCGGCCCGAGCGAGCCCTGTCCGAGCGAGCGCGGCCCGAGCGAGCGCGGCCCGAGCGAGCCCGGCCCGAGCGAGCCCGGGCCGGCGACTGCTAGGCAGCTGCGATGACCTTGGCGTTCGGGGCCGCCTGGAAGACGACCCCCTCACCCGTAGCTTGCACCGAGGGTTCGCTCGCTGACACGAAGACTGACTCGCCACCGCATAGCGTGTGGATCTCGCCACCCGTACTCAGGGACGCGCTGCCCCGCACGCACACGACGATCCGCGGTCCCCCGCCGGGCAGCGCCACCGTTCCGGACTCCCCGGACACGACCGCCTTCGCGAGGGCGAACTCGCTGACCGGCACTGGCCACGACACCACGCCGGCCGCGACCGTTTGCGGTCGCACAACCGGATCGACCGTCACCTCGTAGCGCAGGACCCGCAGCAGTTCGGCCCGGTCGACGTGCTTCGGGGTCAGACCGCCGCGAATCACGTTGTCGCTGGCGGCCATGACCTCGACGCCGAATCCTGCAAGGTGGGCGTGGAGGTTGCCGGCGGGCACGAATACTGCCTCGTCCGGGCGCAGCCGCACCTGGTTGAGAAGCAGTGCGATCACTACCCCGACGTCGCCGGGGTAGTGCCGCCCGAGCACGGCGCCGAGCGGCTCGGCGCCGGTGTTCGAGGGTGTTCCGCCCGCCTCGGCAACGGCGGCGACGAGCGCCGCCCGCTCCGAGGCTGGCCACTGCACCAGCAGCTCGACCGCTCCGCGTAGCCGCTCGGCGGTCGTGCCCGTCTCCAGCGCCGCGATCACGGGTTTCAGGGCCGGCACGCCGTACGACCGCAGGATCGTCGCCGACTCGGTTGGATCCCGGAAACCACAGAGCGCGTCGAACTCTCCCAGCGCCACCAGCAGTTCCGGCTTGTGATGCGGATCCGCGTAGTTGCGGCCCCGCGCGTCGCGGGGCAGCCCCGCGCTCTCCTCGGCCGCGAACCCGGCCCGGGCCTGCTCCGCGTCCGGATGAACCTGCAGCGACAGCGGTTGAGCCGCCGCCAGAATCTTGAGCAGATACGGCAGACGACGGCCGAACCGATTCGCCACAAGCTCGCCGAGGACGGCCCCGGGGTTCCTGGCGATCGCATCGATAAGGGGCTCGGAGCCTCCCTCGCCCGGCACGACTGAGGGAGCGGACGGATGCGCGCCCATCCAGAGTTCCGCCTCCGGCTCGGGCGACGGCGCCGGCCGCCGCTGGAGGGACGCGATCGCCGTCCGGGACCCCCAGGCGTAGGTGCGGATCGGGTTGGTTAGCGGCCTCACGGCGTCGGCGTCGCAGGCGCGCGATAGATATCGGGCTCTATGTAGATGACATTGGCGATGGGCACCGCGTCACGGATTCGGGTCTCGGCCGCGTCGATCGCCTGCGCGATCTCGGCCGCATCCGCGCGCTCGGGCACCGCGATCTTCACCGCGACCAGGAGCTCCTCCGGTCCCAAGTGGAGCGTGCGCATGTGGATGATGCGATCGATGTGAGCGCCATCCAACACGGCAGTCTTGATCTTCTGCTCGTGCTCACCGGTCGCGGACTCTCCAATGAGGAGGCTCTTTGTCTCGATGGCGAGAATGATCGCCACCGCCACCAGGAGCAGCCCAATCAGCACGGTACCAATGGCGTCCCACACACCGTCATCGGTGATGAGCGTGAGCCCCACGCCGAACATCGCGAAGATCAGGCCTAACAGCGCTGCCAGATCCTCCAGCAGGACCACGGGGAGTTCGGGCACGCGGGAATGGCGAACGAACCCGACCCAGCTACTGCTGCCACGGATCTTGTTGCTCTCCCGGATCGCGGTCCGGAAGGAGAAGCTCTCCAGGCCGATCGCGATGACGAGAACGGCGATCGGAACCCATTGCCACTCCGTGATCGCCTCAGGGTGCTGCAGCTTGTGCCACCCCTCGTACAGGGCGAAGAGTCCGCCAACACTGAATAGCACGATCGAGACGATGAAGGCGTAGATGTAGCGCTCGCGCCCAAAACCGAAGGGATGCTTCGGAGTGGCCTCGCGCCGGGCCCGTATCCCGCCAACCAGAAGCAGGGCCTGGTTGCCGGAGTCGGCGACCGAGTGGATCGATTCGGCGAGCATCGACGATGAACCGGTCAGTGCGAAGGCGAGAAACTTCGTGGCCGCGATGCCCAAGTTCGCGGCAAGCGCCGCGACGATGGCCCGGGTGCCGCTGGCGGCGCTCACGCCACCCACTCCGAATGGTCGTTCATCGGCGGGTGAACTCCTTCATTTCGTCGACGGCGGGGACGGCCGTCGGATCCAGTCCGTGAGCGAGCGCGAGGTAGACCGAGGCGAAGTCCGGCACGGCGATGAGTGAGGCGAGCCGTTCCAGCGCCGATGCTCCCTCCGCCTGAATGACTCCACACCGGACTCCCCGGCGGGCGGAGAGCTCCACGACGGCGTCGGCCCGGCGTTCCTCGACCGCGGCCGGCTCGCCGGCATCGGTCTCCTCGTCGGGGAGCCCCCCGTCGCGCAGAACGAGAAGGCGCAGGCGCGTCGGCTCGACCCGATCGCTAGGATCGGCGAAGATGTCCCGCTCGGACTCGACCAGACCGCCGTAGATGCCATCGACGAGACCGACTCGACCACGCCCCGCCTCGCCGAGCGAACCCGCGACGACGGGATAGCGGGCATTCGCGGAAAGCATGTCGCCGACCCGCCGGGCAGCGACAGTGGCCAGCGGCGAGGATCCCCAGACGATCGGGATGGAGTTAGCCAGATCGAGGGCGAGCGCCTTGGCCGGATTGACGAACGACTCGGCGGCCGGCTTGCACCGCTCGGCGTCTTCGTCAAGGCGGGTGGCGGTCTCGGCGAAGTCGGCCTCGTTGATGCGGACGAGACCGAGGGTACGGGCGGCGAGCAGCACCGGCACCGTCAAGGCCCACAGGCTCGCCCTGGCCGGTGCCCGCCGAGGAACGGGCACAAAGGGCGCGCGCGCTCGCTCGGCCAACGCCTGAAGTTCGGAGTCGGGCGGCCCGATCGCCACCAGTCGGGCACCGCGACGGCCGGCCGCCTCCGCGGCGGCGAGCGCCTCGGGGCTCCGGCCGGAGGCCGAGACGGCGATGACCGCGTCGGCTGCGCCGACCCACCCCGGGATGCCGGCGCTGCGGTGTCCGACCACTGGGACGGGACACCGCGGGCCGGCGACCGTCTCGAGCAGGTCGCCAGTGCGGGCCGCGGTGCCGACACCGGCGACCACGACGGCGCGTGGGCGGCCCTCGGCGGCGATCGAGGTCAGGTTCGCCTCGGCGGCGAGCGCGGCCGACTCGCGGACCTGCGCCCCGGCCGATGCCAAGGCCCGAAGCATCCCGGACGCGTCGGCGGCCTGCACCCGCTCGGAGTCGTCGATCAACGATTCATCGACGTTGCGATGCCCCCGCGTGCGGGCGGTCTCATCCATCGGCCGCATCCGTGCTCCCCGGAACCGGCCGAGCCTCGTCCAGGAGGAGAACCGGGATGCCATCTCGGATGTCGAAGACCCGACCGCACTCCGTACAGGTCAAGGTCGAGGCGGCCTCGTCGAGGGTCAGCGGAGCGTGGTGCGTGTCCGGGCAAGCGAGGATCTCCACCAGCTGCGGGTCGAGAGACATCGGGCACCCTCCACAGTCACCACTGTCGTTCGGTCTGACCACCGCAGCTTAGAGCCTCAGCTCCGGACGATGGAGAGTACCTGATCCCGCAGGGCGGCCATGCGCGCTCCGTCGGGAGCCTCGACGTTCAGCCGGAGCAGCGGCTCGGTGTTGGATGGGCGCAGGTTGGCCCACGAGCCATCGGCGAAGCTGAGGGTCAGTCCGTCGAGGTGGTCAGTCTCGGCCTCTGGGAAGGCCTTCTCCACCTCGGCGATCTTCCCGTGTTGATCGGTGACGGTGGAGTTGATCTCACCCGAGGACACGTACCGCTCGTAGGCCCGGGCAAGCTCCGACAGCGGCCGATCCTGCTCACCCAGCGCGGCGAGGACATGCATCGCCGCGAGCATGCCGGTGTCGGCCCCCCAGAAGTCGCGGAAGTAATAGTGCGCCGAGTGCTCCCCACCGAATACCGCCCCCGTGCGGGCCATCTCGGCCTTGATGAATGAGTGGCCGACGCGGCTGCGAACCGGCTTGCCGCCATTCTCTCGAACGATCTCCGGCACTGCGTGCGACGTGATCAGGTTGTGAATGATCGTGCTGCCCGGATGCTTGGCCAGCTCGCGCGACGCGACCAGGCCAGTGATCGCACTCGGCGACACCGGGTTGCCGTCGGCGTCGACAACGAAGCAACGGTCGGCGTCGCCGTCGAACGCGATACCGATGTCGGCACCGTTGTGCCGTACCGCCTCCTGCAGATCCACGATGTTCTTTGGTTCCAACGGATTGGCCTCGTGGTTGGGGAACGTCCCGTCGAGGTCGAAGTAGAGCGAAATGATCTCCAGTGGGAGCGGACGCAGCACCGCGTCGCCGAGTACCGCCGGGACCGTGTAGCCGGCCATCCCGTTACCGGCGTCGACCACGACCTTCAAGGGGCGGATGCCGGACAGGTCCACGAGGGCGCGCAGGTGGGCGGCGTACTCGGCGAGTAGATTCCGTGACTCCGCCACGCCGGTCGGCTCGCCGAACTGCACCCGGCCGTCGAGGATCGCCTGGGCGCGGTCGCGGATCTCGGTCAGTCCGCTGTCTTGGCCGATGGGTAGCGCGGCGGCGCGACACATCTTGATTCCGTTGTACTGCGCCGGGTTGTGGCTCGCGGTGAACATCGCGCCGGGCAGATTCAGCCGGCCGGACGCGAAGTAGAGCATGTCGGTCGAGCCTAGGCCGGCCTCGACCACGTCGCTGCCTTCGGTCCGCGCGCCCTCGCCGAACGCGGCGGCCAGGCCCGGCGACGAATCGCGCATGTCGTGCGCGACGACGATCCGGTCGGCGTTCTCCCCGCCAGCCCGGAGCATCTGTACGAACGCCGCACCGACCGCGCGGGCCACCTCTGGATTCACCTGGTCCGGCACGGTGCCACGCACGTCGTATGCCTTGACGATGGCTGTCAGATCCGGCATCTCGGTCTCCTTGGCATGAATCGGCACCGCTATGGCGTGAGCCTACCCACCCCCATCGCGCCGATCATGACCCGGAGCCCATCCCTTCCCGCCGATCATGACCTGGAGGTCATGATCGGCGCTCATCTGCGACCCCCAGCTCATGATCACGGAGATCTTGAGGCTACAGCTCGATGCCGGTGAGGACGGAGAGAGGGGTCGCCGGAGCGGGCTTGAGCACGATCGGCGCGCCAACCGCGATCGCCGGCGCGACCTTGTGTGCGACCAGATTCAACGGGAAGTTAAATGGGCTTATGCCGAGTACTGGGCCGCGGGGCACTCGGCGTACCAGGCGATCCGGCCGGTCGTCGCGGGCTTGGTGTCCGTCGTTGCAGCTGCCCCGAGTCGCGACGGGCCTCCTCGCGTGCCCACCGAAAGGTTGATACGGCGCGACCCACCTCCGCCCGGGCCCACTTGAGCGGCTTGCCATTCTCGGCCGTGATGAGCCGGGCCACCTCCTCGGCCCGCTCGGCGAGACGCGCCGACCCATGGTCAAGTGCGCCCGCGCGGACGTGCGCCCGCAGGCCCGCGGCCGCCCGGGCGACCTCCGTGGCGGAGGCCACGGCGCGCTCGACCTGCTCGGGCGAGGCAAGACTTGTCCGGCCCACCTCACGCCCGTCGTACGGGTGGCGCACGATGAGTGGGTCGCCACTCGTATCAGGACGCCCGGCGACGTAGAACGGGTAGGTCGAATCGATCACTGAAGCAGCGTAGACCAGAGGGCACGGAAACAGTTGCCTCTGGGCTTGCCGACGACGGAATCGGTCGCGAAGATGGCGGATGGGATAGGGTAATCGCTGCGAGACCGCTCTGAGATGGGGTACGACGGTGACTGAGAAGCAGGTATTGCGCAACTTCGTGGGCGGGGAGTACGTCGACCCGCGGGATGGCCGCTACGCCGACCTCGTCGATCCCGCGACGGGCGAGGTTTTCGCGGCCGCTCCGGTGTCCGGCCCCCGCGACGTCGATCTGGCGATGACCGCCGCGGCGCACGCCTTCGAGACCTGGCGGGACACCACCCCGTCGGAGCGCCAGCGGGCGTTGCTGAAAATCGCCGACGCGGTGGAGGCACGCGTCGATGACCTGCTCGACGCCGAGTGCCGCAACACCGGAAAGCCACGCGGGCTCACCGCCAGCGAGGAGATCCCACCGATGGTGGACCAGATCCGCTTCTTCGCCGGTGCCGCGCGTGTCCTCGAGGGGCGTTCGGCCGGCGAGTATATGGCTGGGCACACGTCATACGTGAGGCGTGAGCCGATCGGCGTCTGCGCCCAGGTGACACCCTGGAACTACCCGATGATGATGGCGGTCTGGAAATTCGCACCAGCGATCGCGGCCGGCAACGCCGTAGTGCTGAAGCCATCGGATACCACTCCGGTCTCGACGCTTCTGCTCGCCGAGATCGCTGCGGAGTTTCTGCCGGCGGGCGTGCTCAACGTGGTGTGCGGCGACCGCGACACCGGGCGCGCGCTCGTATCGCACCCGACGCCCCAACTCGTCTCGATCACCGGCTCGACACGGGCCGGCAAGGAGGTGGCGGCCGCGGCGGCGTCGGACCTCAAGCGCACCCACCTCGAACTGGGCGGCAAGGCGCCGGTGATCGTCTTCGACGACGCCGACATCGCCGCCGCCGCCGAGGCGATCGCTGTCGCGGGTTACTTCAACGCCGGGCAGGACTGCACTGCCGCAACCCGCGTTCTCGCCGGCGCCGGCGTCCACGACGAGTTCGTATCCGCGCTGGCCGAGCAGGCGCGCGGGACCAAGACCGGTGGACCCGGCGACGAGGACGTCCTCTATGGACCGTTGAACAATGCCAACCAACTCAGCCGGGTGGTCGGCTTCGTCGACCGCCTGCCCGACCACGCCGTCCTTCAGACGGGTGGATCTCGCGTCGGCGAGCGGGGCTTCTTCTACGCGCCGACGGTGGTCAATGGGCTGCGCCAGGAGGACGAGATCATCCAGGACGAGGTGTTCGGGCCCGTCATCACGGTGCAGCGCTTCAGCGACGAGGACGAGGCGGTTCGCTGGGCCAACGGTGTGCAGTACGGGCTCGCATCCTCGGTGTGGACCCGCGACCATGGGCGCGCGATGCGTGTCTCCCGCCGCCTCGACTTCGGCTGCGTCTGGATCAATACACACATTCCGTTGGTCGCCGAGATGCCCCATGGCGGCTTCAAACACTCCGGTCACGGCAAGGATCTGTCCATGTACGGCCTGGAGGACTACACCCGGGTCAAGCACGTCATGCACAACATCGACGTGTAGCAAATTGCGAGGTGAGACAGTGACCGCATCCGAGGAACTGCAAAAGCGCCGCGACGCGGCCGTCTCTCGTGGCGTCAGCAGCATGCTGGCGTCCTACGTCGATCGCGCCTCGGGCGGGACGATGACCGATGTGGACGGTCGAGAGTGGATCGACTTCGGCTCCGGAATCGCCGTGACCAGCGTTGGGAACGCCGCCCCGCGCGTCGTGGAGGCGGTCAAAGCACAGGTGGAAAGGTTCACTCACACCTGTTTCATGGTCTCGCCATACGAGTCCTATGTGGCCGTGTGCGAACATCTCAATTCGCTGACACCGGGCGAGCACGACAAGCGGTCCGCGCTGTTTAACTCCGGCGCCGAGGCGGTGGAGAACGCCGTGAAGATCGCCCGCCACACGACGGGGAGGCAGGCAGTGGTCGTTTTCGACCATGCCTACCACGGCCGGACGAACCTCACCATGGCGCTCACGGCCAAGAACATGCCATACAAGCACCGGTTCGGCCCGTTCGCGGGCGAGATCTACCGGGTGCCGATGTCGTATCCGCTCCGCGACGGCGGGCTCACCGGCGCGGCCGCCGCCGTGCGCGCTCTCGACCTCGTCGAGAAGCAGGTGGGTGCCGCCAACGTCGCGGCCGTCTTGATCGAGCCGATCCAGGGCGAGGGCGGCTTCGTCGTGCCGGCACCGGGCTTCCTGCCGGCGCTGTCCGAGTGGGCCGCCGCGAACGGTGCGCTGCTGATCGCTGACGAGATACAAACCGGCTTCTGCCGGACGGGCGACTGGTTCGCCAGCGAGCACGAGTCGGTCGTTCCCGATCTGGTCACGACCGCGAAGGGCATCGCCGGCGGCCTCCCGCTGGCCGGCGTCACTGGACGAACCGAGGTCATGGATGCCATTCACCCCGGTGGGCTCGGCGGAACGTACGGCGGCAACCCGGTCGCCTGTTCCGCGGCGCTCGCGTCGATCGAGACGATGCGCGAGCTCGATCTGTGCTCCGCGGCCCGCGCGATCGAGTCGGTGATGATGCCGAAGCTAAAGGAGCTAGCCACCCGATTCGACATCATCGGCGATGTACGGGGACGGGGCGCGATGATCGCCATCGAGTTGATCGAGCCGGTCTCCGACGGGCCGGGAGGGCCCGCGCCGAACGCCACGGCGACCCAGGCGATCGCGAAGGCCTGCCACGAGGCTGGACTGCTGGTGCTCACCTGCGGCACCTTCGGCAACGTGCTGCGGTTCCTGCCGCCACTCGTCATGCCCGAGGAGACCCTCGTTCGTGGCGTTGAGATCCTGATGGAGGCCATCGAAACGACGGCCCCTTAGCCGTCAGGCAGTCCGACCATGGCCGTCCCCGCGGGGGACGATCCACTCGTGGGGCTGCCCGGTGATCTCCGCGATACGCTCGAAGTCGCTGTCGTAGTGCAGCACAGTCGCCCAATGCGCCTCGGCGGTCGCCGCGACCAAGAGGTCGGCGATGCCGACGCTACGGTGGTGGCCGCGCCGCGCAAGGTCCTGCTGCACACCGAGCATTCGGTGCTCGGCGTCGTCGGTCGTCTCCAACCACAACATCGTTTCGAGCTGTCCGCGGTGCGCACGGAGCTGCTCGTGGTTCTTGGCCGAGAACAGCAGCTCCGCAGCGATGATGGGGCACGTCGCGAGCTCGTTAGCCTCGGCAAGCTTAGACAGCTTCAACGTCGCCGCGGTTCCGTATCGCAGCTGCTCCCAAGCTGACTTGTCAACGAGATAGATCATCTCCACGGAGCTACTTCCACGCCAGCCCGCGTACGTCACACTCGGCCAGGTTGTCCGAAATCTCCCTCGCGGCGGCCATGAAGGACTCGACGGTCGCCTTCCGTCGGGCCGCTACTTCTCGCAGGGCGCGGTTGACCGTCTCCACCTTGGTAGTGACGCGATACTCCGCCATCGCAGACGCGAGTGCCTCTTCGTCTACGTCGATCAGGGTCTTCGCCATACGTCCTCCGGCTTGATATCCCGCAACGGATCTAGGATATCCTCAAGCCATCGCGGCCGTCAACGACCGTCGAGCAGAGACAGGTGCGGGTCCCATGGCACGCCGTCGGCTTTGTCGCGGCGACGCCGGGCGATCCCGGAGAGAACCTCGAGCACCACCCGATTGGCCAGGTACGCAGTGACCTCCGCCTGGTCGTACGGAGGCGACACCTCGACCACGTCGACCCCAACGATCGGCAACTCGTACCCGCATCGGCGCACCGCGTCGAGCAACTCCCGCGCGGTAAACCCGCCCGGCTCGGGTGTACCGGTTCCCGGCGCCATGCCCGGGTCCACAACGTCCACGTCGACGGAGAGGAACACGCCGTCGCAGTCATCGACCGCAATCGCGGACGCCTCGGTGAGGCACTCGTCCAGCCCGCGCGCGACAATCTCGGTCATCTCGTACGAGCGCATCCGCTGCGCCGCCATCCAGTCCAATGTGGGCGGTGCCGGCCAATAACCGCGCAGGCCGATCTGAAGGAATCGATCGCCGCGCACGGCACCGGATTCGATGAGCCGCCGCATCGGTTGGCCGTGGCCGTAGAGCGATCCGAAAGTGACGTCACCGGTGTCGGCGTGGGCATCGAAGTGAACCAGCGACACGCGGCCGAAGCCGAACTTGCGGGCGACACCAGTCGCATCCGGAAGTGTGACCGTATGATCGCCGCCGAGGACCACCGGGATCGCGCCGGACGAGGTGACGGCGAAGACCGCGGCCTCGAGTGCCGCGATCGAATGCTGCACATCGCCGGAGTACATCTCGACATCACCAGCGTCGAGGACGGTCAGATCCTGGAGCGCGTCGACTCGAAGCGCGAGTGAGGGGCGGGATCCGTCATGGGGCAGATAGCAGGCTTGCCGCATCGCCATCGGCCCGAATCTCGCTCCAGGCCGGTTCGACGTGCCACCATCAAACGGCGCACCCAGAATGATCACGTCGGCGCCCGCGAATGAATCCTCCTCGGTCAGATCGCAGCGGCGTACGCCGAGAAACGTGAAGTCCGGTCCGTACATCGCGCCATAGCGAGTCACGGTCCCTAGGTTATGCGTTCCTCAGTTCCGAGCTCCTGCAATCCCCAAGGCGATCCGTACTCGGTCAGCATGTCCAGGAACGGCACCGGGTCGAACGCCTCGGGTCCCAGCACGCCGGCTCCCGACCAGGCTCCGTTGGCGAGCAGTTCCAGTGCCACGATCGGGTTGATCGCTGTCTGCCAGACAACGGCCTGTGAGCCGTATTCGGCCATCGACCCCGCGTTGTCGACCACGTGGTAGAGGTAGACCTCTCGGGGTGCGCCGTCCTTGCCGGTACCCTTCACCCAGGTCCCGGCGCAGGTCTTGCCGTGCATCCGATCGCCCAGGCCGGCCGGGTCGGGCAGGCAGGCCGCGACGACGTCGCGCGGCGAGACCTCGAATCCGCCGACCTTCACCTTCTCCGTTCGGTCCAGACCCAGTTTATGTAGCGTCTTGAGAACGTCGATGAACTCGTTGCCCAGCCCGTACTTGAAGGTGACCCTCTTCGCCGCGACCCAGCGCGGAATCAACAGGACTTCCTCGTGCTCCACGTTGACGCACTCGACCGACCCGATGCCGTCGGGGAAGTCGAAGACCTCCGGCTCGGAGAATGGCGCGGTGGTGAACCAGCCCCGGTCCGCCTCCCAGATAACCGGCGGATTGAGGCACTCCTCGATGGTCGTCCAGATCGAGAACGACGGCGCGAAGTCGTAGCCCTCGACCACGAGGTTCGCGCCATCCCGTACGCCAATGTCCTCAATGGAGGAGAACAGGTGATTCGCCGCGTACCGGGCGAATACATCGGAGAGCCCCGGCTCGACACCCATCCCGACGAGTGCGAGCCGGTTCGTTCGCTCCCACTTCTCGGCGTCGGCGAACTGGTCATCGCCGAGCCTCACGCCGCACTCCTCGTACGGCCTCTGCGGGTGCGGTCGCGACAATGACATGGCCATGTCGAGGTAATGCGCCCCAGCCGCGAAGGCGCCATCGAAGATCGGCATGACGAAGCGCGGATCGACGGCGTTCAGCACATGGGTGATGCCGTGCTCGCGGCACAGCGCCATGACATCCGTGGCGGACGAGGCGTCGATCCGAGCGGTCGTGAAGCGGGACGAGTTGACCGCGGATACGGCCGCCCGCGCCCGCGCGAGGTCATAGTCGGCCACCACGCAATGTTCGAAGAACTCCCGCCGCGCCGCTATGCGCACGGCGGCGCCGCCGACGCCTCCCGCGCCCACCAGAAGCACCCGCATGGTGGTCAGCTCCCTTGCCCAGCACCGAACTTCGATACCCTACGCCATGGACGCCGAGATTCGCTACGGAATCCTGCGTTTGTGAGTTGTCTGTCAACGGATTCAGTTGCGATCAGCCGTATCATGCGTCAGGATCCATAGCGTGACCGAAGCGATCCTCGACGACGTGAGCAAACGGATCATCGAGTGCCTCCAGCGCGATGGCCGGATGTCGTACGCGGGGCTCGCCAAGGTCGTCGGCCTCTCCGAGGCGGCGGTTCGTCAACGGGTGCAACGACTTCTCGACGCCGGCGTGATGCAGATCGTCGCCGTGACGGATCCACTCACGCTCGGATTTGCCCGCCAGGTCATGGTAGGTCTGAAGGTCGAGGGCGACATGAGGTCGGTCGCCGACGCACTGGCCAAGATTCCGGAGGTGGACTACGTCGTCATCTGCGCCGGCGCGTACGACCTGCTGGCGGAACTGGTCTGCACCGACGACGACCACCTGCTGACACTCCTCAACGACAAGATCCGAGCGATTCCCGGCGTCACAGGGACCGAAACCTTCGTCTATCTCAAGTTGACGAAACAGACCTATGCATGGGGAACCCGATGAATAAGAAGAGCCTGAACACCGCCGCACGCGAACACCTCTGGATGCACTTCACCCGGATGTCCTCCTACGCCAAAGCGCCCGTGCCGATGATCGTTCGCGGCGAGGGGCCATATGTGTACGACATCGATGGCAAGCGGTACTTGGACGGCCTGTCCGGACTATTTGTGGTGCAGGCCGGCCACGGCCGCCACGAACTCGCCGATGCCGCCGCGAAGCAGGCGTCCGAACTCGCATACTTCCCGCTGTGGTCGTACGCCCATCCCAAGGCCGTCGAACTGGCTGACCGCCTCGCCGACCTCGCTCCCGGCGACCTCAACCGGATCTTCTTCACCACCGGCGGTTCGGAGGCGGTCGAGTCGGCCTGGAAGCTCGCCCGCTCATACTTCAAGCGGATCGGAAAGCCAACCAAGCACAAGGTGATCTCGCGCCATATCGCCTACCACGGGACCTCGATGGGTGCCCTGTCGATCACGGGACTCCCGGGAATCAAGGCCGACTTCGAGCCGCTCGTTCCGTCGGGCGTGCGCGTGCCGAATACGAATCTATATCGAGCCCCGGACGGGACGGCCGGCCCCGACGGCACAGACGCGGTGGCGTTCGGACGCTGGGCCGCGGACCGCATCGCCGAGGCGATCGAGTTCGAAGGCCCGGATACCGTCGCCGCCGTCTTCCTTGAGCCGGTGCAGAACTCGGGCGGCTGCTTCCCGCCGCCGCCCGGCTACTTCCAGCGGGTGCGGGAGATCTGCGATTCCTATGATGTGCTGCTTGTGTCGGACGAAGTCATCTGCGCATTCGGCCGGCTGGGTGAGTACTTCGGCGCGACCCGGTACGGATACCAGCCCGACATCATTACGTGCGCCAAGGGCATGACCAGTGGATATGTGCCGCTTGGGGCGATGATCGCCTCGGACCGGCTCGCCGCCCCATTCTGGAAGGAGACCAACTGGTTCGCTCACGGCGTCACCTTCGGCGGCCACCCGGTGGCGAGTGCCGTGGCACTGGCGAATCTCGACATCTTCGCGCGCGAGGACCTCAATGGACACGTGCGGGCCAACGAGGCGTTGTTCCGGTCCTATCTGGACCGTCTGAAGGATCTGCCGATCGTCGGCGACGTGCGCGGCGACGGTTACTTCTACGGCATCGAACTCGTCAAGGACAAGTCCACCAAGGAGACCTTCGATGACGACGAGTCCGAGCGGCTGCTGCGCGGATTCCTATCCAAGGCACTCTTCGACGGCGGGCTCTACTGCCGCGCGGATGACCGTGGCGACCCGGTCGTTCAGTTGGCGCCGCCGCTGATCTGCGACGAATCCCACTTCGCTGAGATTGAGCAGATCCTTCGCTCGGTGCTCAGCGAGGCCTGGACTCACATCTCGTCCGGCGGCACGGAGAGGCGGATGAGGCCGCACCGTGACCTGGCTCGATAGGGCCGTGCGTCGATCATGAGCTCAGCGTCGCCAGAACCCGTCGATCATGATTTGGAGGTCATGATCGACGGGTATCGGGGGGTCTCGTACTGGATGTCCAGTGTGGAGGATGATCTGACTCCACGCACGTCCCTCGCGGATGACCTCGAGGTGGACGTCGCGATCGTCGGGGCTGGGTACACCGGACTGTGGACCGCGTACTACCTGGCGGCGGGGGACCCCTCATTGCGGATAGCGGTGCTCGAGGCGGAGATCGCCGGCTTCGGGGCATCGGGGCGAAACGGTGGCTGGTGCTCCGCCCTGTTCCCACAGTCGGTGGCCGCGCTGGCGCGCAAGCACGGGCGGGCCAGAGCCGTCGCCCTCTACCGAGCGATGCAGGCCACAGTGGACGAAGTCGGTCGTGTCGCCGCATCAGAAGGCATCGATTGCCAGTTCGACAAGGGCGGGACAGTCGGGCTGGCGCGCAACGAAGGACAGCTGGCGAGGGCGCGCGCGGAGGTCGAGGAGGCGCGGGTCTACGGCTTCGGCGCCGACGACCTCGCCCTGCTCGACGCCGACGAGGCGCGCGAGCGCTGCGCGGCCACGAACGTCCTCGGTGCGACCTACACCCCGCACTGCGCGGCGATCCATCCCGCCGGGCTCGTCCGCGGGCTGGCCCGCGCGGTTGAGCGGCGCGGCGTGCAGATCTTCGAACGGACCCGAGCCACGTCGATCGAGCCGTGGACCGTTCAGACCGACCACGGCACCGTGCGGGCGGAGGTCGTGGTGCGGGCGACCGAGGGCTATACCGCCGCGCTGCCTGGCCACCGCCGAACCCTGGCCCCCGTCTACTCGCTCATGATCGCGACCGAACCGCTCGACGAGTCCTTCTGGGACTCGGCCGGTCTGACCAAGCGGGAGACCTTCTCGGATCACCGCCACCTGATCATCTATGGGCAGCGGACGGCCGACAACCGACTTGCGTTCGGCGGGCGGGGTGCGCCCTACCACTTCGGCTCGGCCGTCCGGCCCGACTTTGACGACGAGCCGCGGGTTCACCACGAGCTGAGTCGAGTGGTGCGTGAACTCTTCCCCGCCGTCGGGAGCCCGGCCATTACGCACGCATGGGGCGGTCCGCTCGGGGTGGCCCGGGACTGGGCGGCGTCGGTGGGCCTCGACCGGGAGCGGGGACTGGCCTGGGCGGGCGGCTACGTCGGCGACGGAGTCGGCACGTCCAATCTGGCCGGTCGTACGCTCGCGGACCTGATCCGCGGCGAAAACAGCGACCTGATCCGGCACCCCTGGGTCAATCACCGATGGCCGCGGTGGACCCCGGAGCCGCTGCGATGGCTCGGCGTCAACGCCGGGCTCCGCCTCATGGAGTCGGCCGACGTCGCCGAGGCACGATCGGGGCGCAGCTCTCGACGAGCCGCTCTGTTTGGCCGCCTGCTCGGCGGGTAGTCGGTCCTACCGGGTCGGCGGCGGGAGCACGCGAAGGTGGCCGCGCCGGCCGACCGGAGCATGGGTGCGCCCCGGCATTCGGCCCGGAGATTCCTCGCGGGCCGGTCGGGCCGCCTCCCGTACCGCCTCCGCCAGCGCCACAAGATCGTCGGGCGCCGGCGGCGGCGGGTCGAACTCGCCCTCGTGACGAACCAACTCCCAACCGCGCGGCGCAGTCAGGCCTAGGGCGTGGCGTTCACAAAGGTCGTAGGAGTGGGGCTCTGCGGAGGCGGCGAGGGGGCCGACCACCGCGGTGGAGTCCGCATACACATAGGTCAGCGTGGCTACAGCCGACTTCGTACATCCGTTACGAGAGCAGCGCCGGGGGGACCTCACTGAGTTTGCCTTTCGTTCGCGATAGAGGGGCCTCACGCTCACGAAGCAGAAACGTATCGCCAAGCCAGGTCCAAGGGCGCGCGGCGCGCCGCGAGACACGCCGTCGACAGAGATCACAGCGGCGCTCCACGGAGATCACAGCGCCGCGGCACGGAGATCACAGTGCTGCGGCATGGAGATCACGGTGCTGCGGCATCGGGGCACCGCGTGTTCGGCGACGCTAGGCTGACGAGGTGACCCACGACTCCGACGCCCGCCGCCGCCGAAGCCGGAGTCTGCGCGGCCCCGGCCGGCGTGCACGCCGCGACCGGCATGGACGTGGGTTACGCGGTCGGCTGGTGCCCGCGTCGGTGCCGCTGGCGCGTACCCGGGCGGAGGTTTTTGATGATCTTGTCCTGGATACCGTCGAGTCGTTGGAGCGGCGGTACGCGCGCGAACTGGCCGGCGTCGAGTTCGCAGTCGAGGAAGTGCCCCCGGATCTCAACGTCTACGACACGGATGTGCTCGAGGACGGCGATGTTCCGCTGGCGCGGCTGCTGCCCAGCGGGCCCGGCCGGATCGACCTTCCGCCGAGAATTGTGCTCTACCGGCGACCGCTCGAATTTCGCGCGGCAGATCGGGATGACCTGGCGGATCTCGTTCACGACGTGATCATCGAACAAGTCGCGAACCTGCTCGGTCTCGATCCAGAGGATGTGCACGGAGATTGAACCTCCGGCGCCCGCCGGGGCCCGGCCGGCCAAGACCGACCGGGCCAACCCGCGTGAGTCAGGCAACGCGCCGCTTCAGGCGACGGCGCTCCCGCTCTGACAGGCCACCCCAGATGCCGAACCTCTCATCGTGGCCGAGGGCGTATTCGAGGCACTCGCCCTTGACCTCGCAGCGCGAGCAGATTCGCTTCGCTTCCCGGGTGGAGCCACCCTTCTCGGGAAAGAACGCCTCCGGGTCGGTCTGCGAGCACAGTGCCCGCTCCTGCCACTCGGGTGCGTTCCCCAGAAGGTCCATCACGACCAGTCGGCCGCTCTCCATACTTTGCCTCCTTGCTGTGCGCCGGCCCGGCCGGCGCAACCCCCCACGCGAAAGGCGCACGTGTCTTTACTTGTGGCGCGGCGGCAGTGCCGTCGCGCCTCCGAACTTCCCCTGTGGAATTACACGCGTGTAATACGCTCTCCGTCAAGCCGGATCTGGTAAATGCACGCCTTTGTTTGGCGTGGCGTGCCTGACTCGCGGGCGAATCCGACGCACACTCGGCAAAGTGTCTTGATTACCGGCAGATCCGGCGTCACGGTCTAACACCGCTTACTGGGCCCAAGTGGCTGCATGCTGTCTCTCTATCGAGTGACAGCGCCCTCAGGTAACGGTCAAAGGCCGCCATCCCACTCTCAAAGATCCCGCCAAGATCCCCTCGATCATGAGGTCACGGTCCCCAAACAGCGCCGATCATGATCCGCGAATCATGATCGGCGGTCGAAGGGGGGCTCCAAGTCATGATCGGCGGTCGAGAGGGGGCTCCAAGTCATGATCGGCGGTCGAGGACGCGGTTCTGGTCGATCCAGGCGTCGATGCGCTCCCACCAGTCGTACAGCCAGCGGACGACCTCGTCGCGGTCGCGCGGCACATCGGCGGCCTGCACCCGCCACCACCGCGCCCTGATGACCTGCTCCATTGGGAGGGCGCGCCAAATGTCCCCGACGGTGATCAGATCGTCGAGACCGGTGTGCGCCACGAAGATGACGTCCGCCGTGGGGGCTGATTCGATCGCCGCGAACGCACCGCCCGATCGCGGCGGGAGCAGATTCGCCATCCCACGAGCCCGGCGGGCCTCCTCGTAACGCCGGCTCTGCTCCAGCCGGCTGATCCCCCGCCGCCACCGCGACGGCGTGAAGTTTCCGCCCTCCGGAAAGATGACCAGGGCACCAGTCGGGCCAAGCCCGGCGGCGAGCCGGCGAATCTCCTGGACGACAGCGCTGTTCGTGGGGGGTTCGGCGGCCACTCCTTCGGTCGCGACCGGTTGGGCCGTCGGTAGGGGAGCTGGGGCCGGCCGGGGAGCGGGCACCGGCCGTTGTGGACGGACGAATGCGTGCGGCAATCGGTTGATCACGACGTCCAGGCTCGGGTCCAACTGGAGAGCAGCCTTCATCACGATCCGCGGTTTGCGCCGGTACAGACTCAGCAGGTGGTGCACGAGCAGGAACGAGTCGCCGGGGCCGGCGTGCCGGCTGAGCACGATGACGGGCCGGGTCAGCCGGGCCGCCATCTCCTCCGGCGTCGCCGGCGGTTCCTCGATCTCAACGCGAAGGCGGAAGATGCGAACGGCGCGCTGATACAGGGTGGCCAGGAACCAACGCACGAGCGCGTAGTGACGGTCCATTGAGGCCTCGGTCCGAAGCCGGCCGCCAAATCCGCTGGCCAGCCACAGACCCAGGCACGCGACCAGCGCAATTGACTCCATCACCAGCCAGGCCAACGCGAACCAGATGAGTCGCAGCGCCCGTCGTCGCCCGGCTCGGGACGGCACGGCGACAACCGCGAGCACCAAGAGCAGCGGCGAAAGCACGACGGCGGCGACCGTGAGCAGGACGACAAGAGGCGCGAGGATCAGGCGACGAACGAAACGGGGCGGGAGCAAGGTGGCCACCTCCGCGGGTGTTGGGTCAGGACGTTTCGGCGCTGTGCGAATCGATGCCGGCGAGATACCCCGTGGTGGCCGCGCGGGCGCGGTCGATGTAGGCCTGAACCCGCGAGTGGTCCCGATATCGAAGTTGCGAGGTGAGCTCGGCCCGCGCGGCCGAGCCCGAGCCCGACTCGGCGGGGGGCCGAGCGGGCAATACGTGGACGGTGACGTCACCCGGAAGGGACGCCATCTCCTCATGGAATCTGTGCCGGCGCGCGATCTCGAACGCGACCAGGCCGACCTCCCACGGTCGGCGCGGTGCCACGAGTGGCTGCTCGATGCGGCCAACGTGTAGGACGAAGATGCGGCGGGCGCCGAGCTGCACAGCGCGCCCGACCGGGATGCTGTGCACCAGGCCCCCGTCGAAGTAGTGCTCCCCGCCGATCCGTACCGGCGGCAGAAGGCCCGGCACGGCGGCGGAGGCGAGCACCGCCGGAATGATCAGACCACTGTGGAACCAGTGCGCGGCGGCCCGCTCGACGCTTGCCGCGACGCACTGGAACGGTACGGACAGCTGCTCGAAACGCCGCTCCCCCAGGTGCTCGCCGAGCAGCCGGCGCAGGGGAAGGTTCGAGTGCAGATGAGTACCGGACCGGGCGAGTGTGCCGAGCCGTCCGATGATCGAACTACGGAACGCGGTCCGTACGACATCGGACCGCCACACCGTCTCAAGGCCCTTCGCGGCGTTGGCCGGATCCGCCGCGACGAAGACGCCGTTGATGGCCCCGATGGAGGTGCCCAGGACGAGATCCGGTCGGATGCCGGCCTCGGCGAGTGCCGCGAGCATTCCCACCTCGTGCGCGCCGAGCATCCCGCCGCCACCCAGAACAAAGGCGGTGCGGACCGGATCTTCGGGCATGCCGCTAACGATAGGGGTCCCAAGAGCATTAGCGCGAGACCGCGGCGTACGTCGTCGTCCGCTCGCGCGCGGGCCGGCCCGCCGCCGCCGCCAGTGCGCGCAGCTGTCCGACGGTACGAGCCGACCCGTGCTCCGATCCGGCCATACGCGAGATCGTCTCCTCCATGAGGGTGCCGCCCAGGTCGTTACAGCCGCCGCCGAGCATCGCGATGGTGCCCTCGTCCCCGAGCTTCACCCACGAGCACTGAATGTTGTCGATGCGTCCGTGCAGCAGCACCCGCGCCATGGCGTGGACGGCGCGGTTCTCCCGCCACGTCGGGCCCGGGCGGGCGATCCCGGCGAGGTAGATCGGCGCGTTGTTGTGGACGAAGGGCAGCGCGACAAACTCGGTGAATCCCCCCGTTGTGTCCTGAATTTTCGCCAGCACACGGAAGTGGCCCAGCCAGTGGCGGGGGTGATCGACGTGGCCGTACATCATGGTCGAGCTGGATCGGATGCCGATCGTATGCGCGGTAGTGACGACGTCTATCCAGGCTGCGGCGGGCAGCTTCCCCTTCGTGAGCACCCATCTCACGTCGTCATCGAGGATTTCGGCCGCCGTGCCCGGGATGGTGTCCAGCCCTGCATCGCGAAGCTCGGCCAGGAACTCGCGCACCGGCACTCCGGCTTTCGCCGCTCCCGTGGCCACCTCCATCGGCGAGAAGGCGTGCACGTGCATGCCCGGCACGCGCTTCTTGACGGCTCGGGCGAGATCGGCGTACGCCGTGGCGGGCAGCGCGGGGTCGATGCCACCCTGCATGCAGACCTCGGTGGCGCCGTCGGACCAAGCCTCCTCGGCTCGCTCGGCGACCTGATCGAGGGAGAGGCGGTAGGCGTCGGCGTCGCGCTCCCGCTGCGCGAACGCGCAGAATCGACACCCCACGTAGCAGACATTGGTGAAGTTGATATTCCGGTTGACCACATAGGTCACGTCGTCGCCGGCCGCATCGCGACGGAGGTCGTCGGCGAGGCGGACCAGGGTGTCCAGCGCCGGCCCATCGGCTCCGAATAGGGCGAGCGCGGCCGCTTCGTTTGCGAGGTCGAGCAGGGCGGCGGGGTTGTCTGCGGCTAGGCGAAGCCCGCGGCGAAGGTCACCGTCGAGGCGCGACACCGCGCCGTCGCCGCCCGTGGGGTCCCCGCTCGCGCCGTTCCAGCTCGCACCGGCCCGGCTCGCGCCGTTCCCGCTCGCACCGGTCCGGCTCGCCTGCGCGGCGACCGCGCTCCAATCCCCGTACACGGTGTCGAAGTCGGTCCGTCGATCGCTCGTACGCCCGGTCGTGTCGATGCTGGCGTACAGGTCGACGCGGCCGGAACCGCCATCCGCGAGACCGCCGTCCGGCTCCTGCCACCGGCGTCCGAACGGCCGCGCCGACTCCACCGCCAGCCCGGTCGCTGGATCGGCGAGCGCCGTCACGTACGGCGCCAGGCGCGGGTCCAGCCATGGCGTCCCGGCCAGCCACGCGCGCACATACTCGGGATAGATGGTCAACCGCTCCCGAAGCGCGAACCCAGCCTGTGCCGACAGGCGCGCCAACGCATCGATGGCCGGCCATGGCCGCTCGGGATTGACATGGTCGGGGGTGATGGGCGAGACGCCGCCCCAGTCGTCGATGCCGGCCCGCAAGAGCAGATCCACCTCGGCCTCGCCCGCGTCGCCGTCGGCCGAGAGCAGGTTGGGCGGCGCCTGGATGCGTACCTTCGGGCCGAGCACCAACCGGGCGACCGCCACGGTGGCGGCCAGGTCGGCCAGGTCCGCGTCGGGTACCGCGCGCATCGCCGTGTCCGGCTTCGCGCGAAAATTCTGGATGATCACTTCCTGCAGGTGCCCGTACTCGCGTCCGATCCGTCGGATCGCGTGCAGCGACTCCGCCCGCTCCACATGTGTCTCGCCGATGCCGATCAGGATGCCGGTCGTAAATGGAACCCCTACGCGGCCGGCATCCTCGAGGACCCGAAGCCGGACCGACGGCTCCTTGTCGGGCGAGCCGTAGTGCGGTAGACCCGGGGTGGACCATAGGCGCTCCGAGCTGGTCTCGAGCATCATCCCCATGCTGGGCGCCACCGGGCGAAGCCGCTGGAGCTCGGACCACGACAGCACACCGGGGTTGAGGTGAGGCAGCAGCCCGGTGTCCTCGAGTACGGCGATGGCGCAGGCGCGCAGGTAATCCACTGTGGAGCGATATCCGCGCTCGGCCAACCACTCCCGCGCCGAGGGCCATCTCTCCTCCGGGCGGTCGCCGAGGGTGAACAGCGCCTCCTTGCACCCCTGATCCGCGCCCGCCCGAGCGATGGCGACCACCTCGTCGCGGTCCAGAAAGGCCGCTGGCAGCCGATGCGGCACGGTCGCGAACGTGCAGTAATGGCAGCGATCCCGACAGAGCCGGGTGAGCGGGATGAACACCTTTTTGGAGTACGTCACGATGCCTGCGCGACCGGTGTTCACCAGACCGGCGTCGCGCACGGTTGCCGCCGCGGTGAGAAGGTCCACCAGCGCCGTCCCTCGGGCGCCGAGCAGCACGGCGGACTCGGTCACGTCGAGGGTGCGGCCGTCTGCGGCGCGCCGCAGCGCGCGGCGCACGGCCGGGCTCACGCCGGCTGGCTGGGCAGCGTCGGACACCCTGGGCAGCCTACGCTCCGTTGTTGGACTCGGGCCGGGAGATCTGCTGGGTGGGGGACTCGGCACGGGCGGGCACGGTGGGTCCGCCTTGCGGCGCCTCCATTCCCGGCGTGCCGGAACCAATCTCCGAGGTGGTCGGAGCAATCCGCATCGTGGGATCGACGTCGCCCACGGGTGGGGCAGGTATGGGGGGCGGCGGCACCAGCGGCCATCCGTTCTCTGAGGTTGGCTCGTCCGACGTAGGGTAGGTCGGCGAAGCCGAGCCGGGCTGATACGTGGCGTGCGGATACATCGGCTGTCCCGGATACGGCCGGCCGTACGTCGGCTGGGCGTATGCGCCCGGGTATGCGACCGGCCGCGGCTTCGGGGCCGGGAACAGGCCCATCCATACGCGCACCACGACGATCCCGGCCAGGATGACCAGGCCGACCCAGACCGAGCGGCCGAGCAGTCCTTCCAGCGTGGCGCGTACCGACGATAGATCGCTGGCGAAGGCGCCGAGGAAGGTGACGGCTCCGAGGAGCGCGCTCACGCCGTACTCGACCAGCGCAGTGAGCAGGACCAGCCGCGATCGGGGCACCATCGGCGCTACGAGGGTGGCCAGCAGAACCGCCGCCATCGGAAGGCCGACCGCCAGCGGCCCGACGAACGTGGAGAACACGGCCGCGCAGCGGAGCCCGAAGTCGCTCGCCCACCGGTCGATGACGAAGAACAGACCGCTGAAGCCGAGCAGGAGGAATACCGCGTTGGCCCCGAGGAGCGCGAGCGCACCCATCTCGCGTAGCGGTTCGGTGAACTGACGGGCGGGGGTACTGACGCCGGTGCCCGCCATCGGTACCGGGCTCGATGGATCCAATCTGAGTGGATCTGAATACTGGGTGGGGAGCGTCACGGAGCCGAGCCTAATGGCATCCCGGGCGCGACGCCTTTCCAGGCGGCGGCAATCATATGGGCCATGCGGATCCTCGTGCTCGCCGGTGGGATCGGCGGGGCTCGCTTCCTGCTCGGAGTGCGTGAGTGGGCCCGCACCCATGACGCGGCAATCACCGCGGTGATCAACGTGGGCGACGACGTGACCCTGCACGGGCTACGCATCTGCCCCGACCTCGACAGCGTCATGTACACGCTTGGCGGCGGGGCGGACTCGGAACGAGGATGGGGCCGGGCCAACGAGACGTGGACGGTCAAAGAGGAACTCGCTGCCTACGGCACTGAGCCTTCCTGGTTCGGCCTGGGCGATCGTGATGTGGCCACACACCTCGTGCGTACCCGAATGCTGGACGCCGGATACCCTCTCTCCGCGGTGACCGAGGCGCTCTGCGCGCGGTGGAGACCGGGAGTACGGCTGCTGCCCGCGAGCGATGACCGAGTCGAGACCCATGTCGTCGTCCCGGACGAGGGCGGTGGCGAGGCCGCGATCCACTTCCAGGAGTGGTGGGTACGGCATCGCGGCGCCCTGCCCGCACGGCGATTCGTCTCCGTCGGGGCCGAGTCGGCCAAGCCGGCGGCGGGTGTGCTCGACGCCGTGGCGGAGGCTGATGTTGTCCTCCTCGCTCCCAGCAACCCGGTCGTGAGCATCGCACCGATCCTCGCCGTGCCCGGCGTGCGGGAGGCCATCCTGAGTGGCCAAGCGCCGGTCGTCGGCATCTCCCCGATCATCGGAGGCTCGCCGGTGCGCGGCATGGCCGACCGGTGCCTCGCCGCGCTCGGCGTCGAGTGCAGCGCCGCCGGCGTGGCGTCGCTCTACGGGGGCCGGGCAGCCGACGGTCTGTTGGACGGATGGCTGGTCGACACGTCGGATGGGTCAACCGCGGTGGCGGGGGTGGCGGTGCGAGCCGTTCCACTATGGATGACCGACGTGCCGGCGACGGAGGCGATGGTGGCCGCGGCGTTGGGACTGGCGGGGGTGGCCGATGCCTGAGCGCATCGAGATCATTGCCGTGCACGGCATCGGCGATGTCGGCCCGGGCGCCGACCTCGCCGGGCTGATCTTCGCCGCGGCGCCGTGGCTGCGTGACGGAGATGTCCTCGTCGTGACCAGCAAGATTGTCTCCAAGGCCGAGGGGCAGCTGGTCGACGTGCCGGAGTCCGGACCGGCGCGTGAGGCCGCCCGCGAGGAGGTGCTCACCGCGGAGACCGCCCGCCCGGTCGCCCGCCGCGGCCAGACCCGGATCGTGCAGACCCACCACGGCTTCGTGATGGCATCGGCCGGGATCGACGCCTCCAATGTGGACCGATCCAAGCTGGTGCTGCTGCCCAAGGACCCGGACGGGTCGGCTCGCGCGCTGCGATCTGTTCTTCGCGAGCGATTCGGACTCGACGTCGCCGTCATCATCTCCGACACGATGGGCCGACCGTGGCGGACGGGGCTCACCGACGTCGCGCTCGGCGCCGCTGGGATAGAGCCGATCCGCGACCACCGGGGCGAGCACGACCCGTACGGCAACGAACTCCAGATCACCCAGGTGTCGGTGGTTGACGAGCTCAGCGCGGCGGCCGAGCTGGTCAAGGGCAAGACGGATCAGGTGCCGGTGGCAGTCGTGCGCGGCTACCTGGCCACCGGGTCCGGCGTCGGTGATGGCCCCGGCGCCGCCGTACTGATCCGGGATGCGCAGAGCGACCTCTTCTCCCTTGGTACGGCCGAGGCGCGGGCGGCCGGATTGGCCGCGGCGGTCGACCTTCCCGAACCGTCGGAGTTCGGAGAGGGGAGCATCGACGCCGGAGACGTGGGCAACGCTCTGCTGGCCGTTCCGGTCTCGCCCGACACGATCTTTACGCTGACCGATTCGTACGACGTTGGCGACCTCCCGAGGAACACGGCTCACATCGTCTCGTGCGCGGTGACGGCCGCCGATAACCCGCATCAGCTTGTCGCGCTCGGCGCGGATGTTCATCGGCTGCGTTGTGCGCTCGCCGCGCAGGACCTGCTCACGGTGTGGTTGCCCAGCCGCCGCGCAGAGCGGATCGGCCTCCTCGCCATCGGCCATCGATCCACCACTACAGAGCAATAACGTCGACCGCAGCATCGGCGTACCGGGCAACATCGGTGGTAATGATGACGTCACGGATGTCGATTCTCGGCGGGTCCCGCGGGACCAGGCACTGCGCCACTAGGCGAACCCATGATCGCCGCAAGTGTTCAACACCAGCCCGGTCGGGCGCGATCCGATCGGGCGAGTGTCGTACAGTCGCCGCGATCTTGGGGGGTGGCGCCGAGCTAGCGGCCGTTGAGCGCCTAGCGGCTGTTGAGCACCTAGCGGCTGTTGAGCACCTGGCGGCTGTTAAGCACCTAGCGGCCGTTGAGTACCGACGCACCGAGTGGTGTCAACGAATGGAGCACCATGTTGCGCTCGCGGTGGCTGGTGATCAGCCCGGCATTACGCAGTATGGTCGCGTGCTGGCTCGCGGCGGCGGCGGAAATGCCGACCCGGCGGGCGAGGTCGCTGGTCGAGCACCCGTCGCCGATGGCCGCGAGCGCGGCGGCCCGGGTGCTGCCGAGCAGGGCACCCAGGGCCCGCCGACCCGCCTCCGGCCCGGCGCTGGCGGCGGCCGGGCGATCGGCCGGATACACCAGGACCGGCGGCAGGTCGGGGTCGAGCAGCGTCACCGGGTAGCGCCAACAGAAGTACGACGGCACGAGAAGGAGGCCGCGGCCGCCCAGGTGCATCTGCTGATTAAAGGGGTAGTCGACATGCAGTTCACCGGCGTGCCACCGCATCGCCGGCCGCAGACTCTCCAGGAGTCCCTCCGCACCCCTCGCGGCCACGGCGCGGATTCGCCGGGCCCGGTCGGCCTCCACGACGGCCTCCACCCTCGCCCAATCCGGCGCCAGCGCGAACTCGTGGTAGGCGCGCATGGTGTCCGTCAGTTGGCGCAGCGCATGCGCATCGCCCCGCGCCAATGCAATGGCGTCGCTCGGTAGTAACCGCTCCTCGGCGAGGATCGCGAGGTCGCGACGAAGCAACTCGGGCGGGGTCGCGGCGACCGCGTCCAGACCCGCGTCGAGGCCGTCGGTGCCGGCGATCGGTGTGAGGAAGTCTGGAAAATAGCCCTTCGGTGGGTTGAGGACGAGCAATAGCCGCAGATCAGACATCAGATGCGAGCCCTGCAGACCGGCTATTACGCCCCGCTGCCACTCGCCATGCACCGCGTTCGATCGCTGGCTTCTGAGCGCGTGAAGGCTCAGCACGGTCTCCCAGAGCGGATCTGGCGCAGGTGCCAGCCGCGTCCGGGCGACATCGTCGGTCGTGAAAAAGATCCGCAGCATCGGTGGGAGCGCTCTCGTCGTGAGCCTGCGACTCTACCGTGTCGGGCGCGAGGAGCATCTTTTGGCTGTGGCTAAATGTCCTCGACTACGGGCCGTGGCTGTGGCGACACTGTCACCGGCCGGGCCTGGGGAGGCACGTCGTGGCGGTGCGGTCTGCAACGGGGGTCCGCGCGGCCCCCCAGGTCCGCGGAGCGGCCGCCCCGCCACGACACCGCCGGCGCGGGTGCCACACGCGAAGGCGTTAGGGTCGCGGCGTGACCGACTCGCTGCACGCGGATGCCGCCCGCCTCGTCTCCGGCTGGATCCCGCCCGACGAGTCCGCGGCGTCGACCCGCGCGGAGTTTCTGGACCTCCTCGACACGACCCCGGGTGCGACCCGCGGCGACAATCCGGGCGCGCACATCACGGCGAGCACGCTGGTTGTGCACGCCGATCTTGATCGGATCCTGCTATGCCTGCACGGTCGAATGCGCACATGGGTGCAGCTCGGCGGTCACTGTGAGGAGGGTGACACCGCGATCGAGGACGCCGCGGCGCGGGAGGCCACGGAGGAGTCCGGCATCACCGGGATGCTGCTGCACCCCGTACCAATCGATCTTGACATTCATCGGGTCAACTGTCGGTACGGGCCGGCGCTGCATTACGACATCCGCTTCGCGGCGCTGGCACCGGCCGGGGCGGTGGCGCAGGTCTCCGACGAGTCGCACGAACTCGGTTGGTTCGCGCCTGACGCGCTGCCTGCGCCGCTGGCCGGGGCGACCGAGCGTCTGATCATTCCGGCGCTGAAGGCCGCAGCGGACCTTCAGAGATAGCGGACCTTCAGAGATAGCGGTCGTCGCCGCGATCGCGCAACTCGTCCACAACGGACTTGATGTCCTGCGCCCGGTCCCGCCCACATACCAGCACCGCGTCCGACGTATCCACCACGATGATGTCGCTCACGCCGAGCGTGGCCACGAGGCGCCCGGACTGGGCCACCACGACCGCGCCCGTCGTGTCGCGTAGCAGGGCCGGGGCGTCCTTCGGTTCGGCGAGGATCACGTTCCCGTTCGTCGCGGCGCCCGCCTCTTCGCGAGCGGCGAGAACCTGTCCAAGAGTGTCGAAATCGCCCACGTCGGTCCAGCCGAAGTCGCCGGGCACCGTCGCGACGAGCCCGGCGTCCGCGGCTCCCTCCATGACCCCGTGATCAACCGAGATCTTGGGCAGGCCGGGCCACACCGCACCGAGGACGTCGTCCTGGTCGGAGGTCCCCCATGACTGTGCGATGGCGCTCAACCCTTCGAACAGCGCCGGCTGCTGGCGCCGGAGCTCGGCCAGGAACGCCTCAACCCGCCACACGAACATGCTCGCGTTCCACAGATGGTGCCCGGAGGCGAGATACGCCGAGGCGACCTCGTACGACGGCTTCTCCTTGAACTCGGTGACCGCGCGCGCCGCCCCCGTCGCCCCATCCGGCTCCGCGCACTCCAGGTATCCGTATCCGGTCTCGGGATGCGTGGGCGTGATGCCGACCGTCATCAGTCTGCCGGTGCTTGCCCCGGTGATGGCCGCGCGGATCGCGTCCACAAACGCGGCTTCGTCCCTGATCAGGTGATCGGCGGCGAAGGATCCCATGACCGCGTCCGGATCACGCCGAGCGATGACCGCGGCGGCGAGGCCGATGGCGGCGCAGGAATCACGCGGCGAAGGTTCGATGAGCAGATTCTCGTCCGGTAGATCGGGCAGTTGGCGCGCCACGGCCGCCGCATGGGCGGCGCCGGTGACCACGCACATCTCATCGAACGACGACAGCGGAGCCAGCCGCGCAACGGTGGCCTGCAAGAGTGACGCTGGTGATCCGGTCAGCGCGTGCAGGAACTTGGGATGCGCGGCCCGCGACAGTGGCCACAGTCGAGTTCCGCTACCGCCGGCGGGAATGACCGAGTAGAGAGCGCCCATCCGTTCATCATGCCCGACCGGGCACCAGCGCCTGAGGATGCCCGACCGGCATCACCGGCTCAGGACGATGCGGCCCGGGCCCAGGCGCCGAGATGCACCTCAGCGCTGGAGTCCCAGGTGAACTCACGCGCCCGGGCCAGGCCGGCCGCCGCAAGGGCCAGCCGCCGAGACTCGTCGTCGAGTAGCGCCGCGAGGTCGCGGGCGATGTCGTCCTGGTCGGGTCCGGTGTAGGCCACCGCGTCACCGCCGACCTCGGGCAGCGACAGGCGCGGCGTGGTGAGCACCGGGGCACCGCACGCCATCGCCTCAAGCACCGGCAGTCCGAAACCCTCGCCAAAGGACGGGTACGCCGCGACGAGCGCACCGCCGAGATAGCCGGGCAGGTCGGCGAATCGCAGGTATCCGGGCCGCAGCAGCCGCAGGTTCGCCGGCACCTCCGACACCGCCTGGTCGATCTCGTCATCGTGGCCCTGGCCGCCCGCGATGACCAAGGCCGGCGGATCGGTGCGGTCCTTTACCGCAGCCGCCCAGCCGCGGATAAGGCTCGGGACGTTCTTGCGCGGCTCCTTGGCCCCGAGAAACGCGACATAGGAGGAGTCGCCGAGGCCGAGTCGGGCGCGAACCCTGGCCTTCTCCTCGGGGGTCGGCGCGTGGAACGCGTCATGATCGACACCGTGGTAGGCGACATCGATCCGGGTCGGGTCGGCATCGAGCAGGCGGATCAGCTCGTCGCGCGTCGCCTTGCTTGGCACGATGACCCGTTCGGCGCGACGCAACGACGTCTTGATCGCCGACCGGAAGAAGGTGCGCCGCGACTTGTCGTAATGCTCGGGCTCGGTAAAGAACGTGGCGTCGTGCACGGTCACGGTGACCGGGCAGCCCGCCCGCAGCGGACACGTGTAGAAGGGCGAGTGCAGCACTCCGACCCCCACCTGCTGCGCCAGCAGGGGAAGGCCCGTCTGCTCCCAGGCAAGGCGTGCGGGGCGGTGGCTCACCGCGGCAGGCGCGGCGATCACCTGCGCGTCGGGCAGTAGTCGTTCGTAACGCTCAGTATCCGTGCGGAGGCAGACCACCGCGAGATCGAAACCGCCCCGGCGCCCCAGCGCTCCCAGCAGACCATCGACGTAGCGGCCGACGCCGCCACGGTCTGCCGGCACACTGGTGGCGTCCAGCAGTACGCGCGGCGTACGACCGACGGTCACAGCAGTCTCCTTAGGCGCCACATCGTCGTCGGTCGGCTGACCTCACCGACCAATGCGCAAGCCTACGCCCGCGGAGGAGCCTCAGCGTGCCTACGACGCGGCCAAGCACCCGTTCGTCGGTAAGCTTCGTCGGCCACTATCGTGATCCCGACATGGACCGCAGCTTTCCACCCACGGTTGTCGCTGCGTTCGCGGCGATGACATCGACGGACGCCGAGCGACCCATGTTCACGTTGTACGACGACGCGACGGGCGAGCGGACGGAGTTGTCCGCGCGGACGCTGGCCAACTGGGTAGCGAAGACGGCGAATCTCGTGATCGACGGTCATGGCCTGGGGGCCGGCGACGTCGCCGCAGTGGCCCTTCCCGCGCATTGGCTGACCGCGGCCGTCCTGTTGGGATGCTGGTCCGCGGGGCTCTCAGTCGACCTTGATGGTGCGGGCAGCGCCCCGGCCGCGGTCGCCTTCGTCACCGCCGACCGGGCTGGATCAATCCGCGCCGACGACATGTATGCGCTCGCGCTCGCGCCGCTCGCCGCCCCATTTCGGCCCGGCCCGCCACCGGGCACACTCGACTACGCGATCGAGGTACGCGGGCACGGCGACCACTTCGCTCCCGCCGGCCTCGGCCCGGGCACGGAGGCACTCGCCGACGGCCTTACGCACGCCGACCTGGTCGCCGCCGCCGTCGCCCGCGGCGTGCCCTCCGCCACCCGGGTGCTGATCGACGGCGACGCCGTGACCGACCCCATCGCGTGGCTCGTGGCGCCGCTGGTCATGGGCACGACCGTCGTCCTGTGCCGCAACCTCGACCCGTCGCGCGTGGCGCGCCGCCTCGCCAGCGAACGCGCGATTGCCTACCCATGACGGTCCAAGATCCCGCATGACAGCATCAAGATCCCCAAACGACAGCGCCAAGATCCCCCCAATGACAGCTCCAAGATCTGCTCGATCATGGGCTGCGCGTCGCCCGAGGGCGTTGATCATGATCCGCAGATCATGATCGGCGAGGTTGTGCGAGCGCCTCGAAGGCGGTGAGCGACTCCGGATTCGCAAGTGCTCCCCTCGCGGCGGCGACGTCGACCGGCGTACCGGACAGGATCCTCTTCACCGGGACCTCAAGCTTTTTGCCCGACAGGGTCCGCGGGATGGCCTGAACCTGGTGAATCTCATCGGGCACGTGCCGCGGCGACAGGTTCGTTCGTAGTTCTCGGGCGATTCGCGCCCGGACTGCGTCATCCAGTTCGGCCCCCTCCGCGAGCACCACGAAGAGCAGCAGTTGACCCGCTCCACCGTCGGCGGCCTCAATATGCACGACCAGCGAGTCCACGACGTCGTCCAGCCCCTCAACCAACGAGTAGAACTCGCTCGTACCCAGCCGCACCCCACCCCGGTTTAGGGTGGCGTCGGAGCGCCCGGAGATGACGCAGGAGCCGCGCTCGGTGATGGTGATCCAGTCTCCGTGGCGCCATACCCCCGGGTACACGTCGAAATAGGACTCGCGATAGCGAGTGCCGTCCGGGTCGTTCCAGAAGCCGACCGGCATCGACGGCATCGGGGCGGTGATGACGAGTTCTCCGACTTCGCCGATCACCGACCTTCCGGCGGCATCGAACGCCTCGACCTTCGCTCCCAGGCAACGGCAGGCGATCTCCCCCTCGTAGACAGGTAGCAGAGGGGAAGCCCCGACGAATCCGGTGCACATGTCCGTGCCACCCGATATGGAATGGAGCTGGACGTTCTCGCCGACCGCCTCGTACACCCACCGAAAGCCCTCGGGCGGCAGTGGCGCGCCGGTCGAACCCACCGCCCGCAGCCGGGAGAGATCGGCGAGCTTGCCCGGAATGATTCCCGCCTTGCGGCAGGCGAGGATGAACGGCGCCGAGGTGCCGAAGTAGGTCACGCCGGCCCGTTCGGCCAGGCGCCACAATTCGCCGATGTCGGGTTCGCCCGGGTTGCCATCGAACATGACGATGGCCGATCCAACGGCCGGCGCGGACACGAGGAAGTTCCACATCATCCAGCCGGTCGTGCTGAACCAGAAGAAACGGTCCCCCGGACCCAGGTCGCTGTGCAGTGCCAGCATCTTGAGGTGCTCCAACAGGATCCCGCCGTGCCCGTGCACGATCGGCTTGGGTAGCCCGGTCGTGCCGGAGGAGTAGAGCACATAGAGGGGGTGATCGAAGGCAACTGCGTCGAATTCGAGTGGCTCGTCAGTGTCAGACGCAATGTCGGCCCAGGCGATGGCGCCCTCCGGTGGCCGGGCGGACTCGCGCAGATACGGAAGGGATACGACGTGGTGGAGCGAAGGCAGGGCGGCGCGGATTTCGGCCGCCTCGACGCCACGCTCCACGTCCTTGTCGCCGTACGCGTAGCCGTCGACGGCGACGAGCACAGTTGGCGCGATCTGCTGCCACCGATCGACCACGGAGCGCGTCCCGAACTCGGGTGCACAGCTGGAGAAGACGCCGCCCAGGCTCGCTGTCGCGAGCATCAGCACGAACGTCTCCGGGATGTTCGGTGCGTATGCGGCGACGCGATCTCCTTGACTCACCCCAAGGCGTCGCAGCCCGGCCCGCACCCGGCGAACCTGCTCGCGCAGGTCGGAAGCGGTCAGCACGACGGGTGGCCTGGACTGCGAGTACGCCAGCACCACCGGCTCGTCGCCGGCGATTCCGGGCATGCGCAGCACGTGCTCGGCGTAGTTCAACGTCGCGCCCGGGAACCATCGAGCGCCCGGCATTATCGCGCCATGGGCCGAATTCGCGAGCACCTGGTTTGGTTCGCTCTGCGCGATGACCTCAAAGAAGTCCCAGACCGACGACCAGAACGCCGGCAGGTCCTCCACCGACCAGCGCCACAGGGCCGCGTAATCACCATCGACGCTGATCCCTCGCGTGCGCTCCACGAAGTGGACGAAGTCGCCCACGCGGGACCGGTCAAGAATGTCGGCCGGCGGCGTCCATAGCACCTCGCCCGCGGTCATCGTCGTCTCCTCCCATCGGTGCGCTCACCATCCTGCCTGAGCCCCGGACCCATCCATTCGTGGGACACCGGATGCGTTGCCGACACGCTACGGTGCGAGCGTTCCCGATCGTGAGGAGTGCAGATGCGTCGTCATCTCGTGAGCGTCGTGCTGGCGCTCATCCTGGCCCCACTGATCTACATAGCTGCGGGCTACTCGGCCGTCAAGCTCCGCGAGGCGAACGACCTCGGCGGATCCCTTCACCTCGGCCCGGCCGTGCTCGGGCTCATGGCGGCACTCACGGCCGGCAGCCTCTACGCGCTGCTGGTGATGGCGCGGCTGTCGCCGCTCGGCCCGATCCTGACCGGCGTGGCGTACCTCGGCCTGACGCTCTGGGCGCTGATCGGCCCCGGCAGTTTCGCGGACACGATGCCGACAGCTTTCCTCGGCGTGCAGGATCTGCTCTACGTGCCCGTCGGTTTTGGCACGACTCTGCTCGCCGTGCCGCTGCTGTTCACGGTCTTCAGCCCCCGCCGTTGGCGCCGTAGCGCCCAACCCGCGGGTATGTCATACCAGGCCGCGCCGAACTACCCGCCAAGTCCAGGCTCGGCGGCGCCGGCCTATGCGCCGCCGACGTATGACGCCCCGGCCGCACCGGCGTACGACCCCCCGGTCTATACGCCGCCGGCCCCGGCGACGCCGCTCACGCCCTCATTCAGCGCACCGGCCGACGTGCAGTCAGCCGGCGGCGACACCGACCCAGACCAGACGAGGCCGCTCTAGCGCCTTCAAGATCGCCGTGATCATGATCTGAGTGTCGCCGAATCGCGTCGATCATGACCTGCGGATCATGATCGACGGGAAGAGGGGGGGTTGGAGAAGATCACTTAACGTTGTGAGCAGGTAACCGACTATCCTCGCCGGGTGCGCCGCGCCCCCACGGCGTCCTGGTACAGGCTTAGGCTGAGCCCAGGCCAAGCGAGCGGAGAGACGTGTGAGCTTCCCCTATTCCCCGACGCCGGCGTACCCCCCGCCCCAGGCACAGCAGCCGACTCCAATCGCGATGCCGTCCGGGGCGCAGCGTCCGAGGCTGACCTTCGTTGGCACCGGCTACCTCGGCTCGACGTACGCGATCTGCTTCGCCGAACTGGGTTACGAAGTCCTCGGCTTCGACGTCGACGAACCCAAGATCGCCAAGCTCGCCACCGGGGAGATCCCCATCCATGAGCCAGGACTCGACGAGCTTCTTCGCCGCAACCTCGCCGCGGGCCGGCTGCGATTCACCACCGACTATCGGGAGACCGCGGAGTTCGGCGATGTCCACTTCATCTGCGTCGGGACTCCGCAGCGCCCGGATGGGATGAGCGCCGACCTGAGCTACGTTGAGACGGCGGTCACGTCGCTGGTGCCCCATCTGACCCGCAAGGCGCTCATCTTTGGCAAGGCCACGGTTCCGGTCGGTACGGCCGAGTGGGTGGAACAGCTCGTCAGCAAGCATGCCCCGGCCGACCTCGGCATCGAGGTGGCCTGGAGCCCCGAGTTCCTGCAGGAGGGCTTCGCCGTTGAGGACGTGCTGCGGCCCAACCGACTCGTCCTGGGTCTCAAGAGCGCCTGGGCTCACTCGATGCTGTTCGCCGCCCACAAAGGTGTCTTTGACCTCGCCGTCAACGAGGACCGCGAGGTCCCGGTGGTCGTGACGGACTTTGCGACCGCGGAGCTGGTCAAGGTCGCGGCGAACGCCTTCCTCGCCACGAAGATCTCCTTCATCAATGCCATGGCGGAGGTGTGCGAGGCCTCCGGAGCAGATGTGAGCCAGTTGGCCCGCGCCATCGGCTACGACGACCGGATCGGCAAGAAGTTCCTGCGCGCCGGAGTCGGCTTCGGCGGCGGATGCCTGCCCAAGGACATCCGCGCATTTCAGGCCAGGGCGCAGGAGCTGGGTGCCGGTGAGGCGCTGCGGTTCCTCCACGAAGTCGACCTCATCAACCAGCGCCGGCGGGCCCGGGTGGTTCAGCTCGCCGCTGAGCTCCTGGACCGCCCGTACGGTCCCGCCGGCCCTGACCTCGGCGGCCTTCGCGTCGCGGTGCTGGGCGCCACCTTCAAGCCGAACACCGACGACGTGCGCGACTCGCCCGCCCTCGCCGTCGCCCGAAAGCTCGCCCGCACCGGCGCCGAGGTCGGCGTGTACGACCCGCAGGGCATGGAGAACGCCAAAAGAGAATTGCCTGAGGCCATGTACGCGCAGAGCATGATCGACGTGGTGCGCGACGCCGACCTGGTGTGTGTCCTCACCGCCTGGGAGGAGTTCCGCTACGCCGACCCCAACGTCCTCGGCGAGCTCGTCCGCGGCAAGCGCGTCATCGATGGACTCAACTGCCTCGACCAACCCCTGTGGACGGCGGCCGGATGGGAGTTCCGCGGAATGGGTCGGCCGAACGTCTAACGCACGAACCGGAAATCGTTGATCGGCGTCGCCGGGCGGGTCGTGGCGTCCCGCGCCGGCGCACGGCAGAGTGTCTGCCGTGGACACCTATCCGTGCCCGGCCTGTGGTGGCGTCGCCGATGCAATCGACGGGTGTCGCTCGTGCGGGCGTCGGCATGACCCCGTCGCCGAGGCGCTGGCCCGGATCAACAGGGACGTTGCCGGACTCGCCGATGACCAGTCCGAACTGCGCACGCGCCGGGCGAGGCTGCAGGATCGACGGGCCTCGCTGACGAACGCGATAGCACTGCGACTCGCGGCCGAACGCGTCCACACTCGACCAGATTCGCGACCAGGCACGCGCCCACCGGGGGTGCCGACCCAGCGCACCGGCGGGTCAACCGCCGTGACGTCGATCCGGCTTGGCGAGCCACCCATCGCCGCGGAGACATCCCCCAGATCGGCACAGAACACGCTGCTCACGCTCGGTGGAGTGCTGCTCAGCATCGCAGCCGTCGTCTTCGCCGGGGTCTTCTACACCACAAACCAGAGCGACGTGCAGGCATTGATCCTTGGCATCGCCACCACGTTCTGCCTGGGCGCACCGCTCTTGATTCAGCGAACGCTGACCGCGACGGCCGAGACGATCGCCGGGCTTGGTCTGGTCCTGCTGCTGCTGGATGGCTACGTCGCCTTCAGAGCCGACGTGGCGGGCGCGCACCGGGTATCGGGACCACTCTTCGCGTTTAGTCTGTTCTTCCTGGTCGCAATGTTTGCGTTCGGGTACCAAAGGGTGGCCCACCTGCGTGCCCCCCAGTTCGGGTTCCTGCTTGCCACGCAGCCGTTGGTACCGCTGATCGCCTGGCATCTGAGATCCGGCCAGGACGGTTTCGCCATCGTGTTCGCGGTGACGGCGGCCCAGAACGTCGGGGCCGCCGCGCTGCTCCACTCCAGAGCCGGATCGTTTGTCAGAACATGGCGTCCGCCAACGTCGGGGCGGCGCGGGCGGCCGCGAATGTTGACCCGACTCGCGTGGCTGTTGTTCGGCATGGCGATCTCCCTTTCGGCCGGCCTCGCACTGGACCTGCTCGTCCGGGCGGACACCGTGTTCGAAGCGTTTACCGCTTCGCTCGTTCTGCTACTCGCCGCGTCCGTTGGTGTCGTCGCTGGCCAGCTCGCGGGCCGGGAGGCACTGCGTCACGTGGCCACCGGCGCGGCCGCGCTCACCATCATTGGCTCGGTCAGCCGAGTCAACGCCCTCGCACTGCCCGAGTACACGCTTGTCTTGACCGCGGCGACAGCGGCCGGAATCGCCGTTGTGACCGGCTTCTTACCCGCCGGTAGTCGCCGCGGCCCACAGCTGGGGAGTCTGCTCGGCGCTGCGCTGGTCGCGGCCGTGGTGACAGTGAGCGCGCTTGGGACAGCGACGGCCACCGCGCGCGCGGCAATCACACCATCGGTCTGGTCTGCGGACCTCTCGGCATACGCCGCCCGGGTGGAGGCGGCGACGTGGCAGGTCTTCGCCGCGGCCGTCCTGCTGGCCGTGTTCGCGATGGCGGGGACACCACCGCGATGGCGAACCGACGCCGCCATGATCGGCGCCTGTCTCGCCGTCTTTGCCGCGCCGGGTGCCGGCGGCGTGGCGTGGTGGGCCGTGCCGTTGCTCGGTGCCGCCGCCTCGACCGTGGCGACGGTGACGTCGCTGTTCGCCGCCAACGGCCGCAGCGCGTTCATCCGATTCGGCTCAGCAACACTGTTGGGCCTGCACGCGGTCACGACCAGCCTGGCCCGGCCCGAGCTCACGGCCGCCGTGTGCGCCTTCCTGGCCGTCGTCGCCGCGGCGACGGTACTCGTAGCCTCAACCTGGTCCGCCCGCTTCGGCCCTTACGTCATCCGGGTGGCGGACTCGGTGGGCGGCGGCGCGGCGATCACGGCGCCCATCGCCGTCGGTACAGTCGCGTGGCTCGCTGGCATCGCGCCGGGCCTGGTGGCTTCCGTAACCACGCTCGTTGCGGCGGTGGGTGTGCTTGCGGCGGCACTCGCACAGGTGGCGGCGCGTGTTCCCCGGACGGGCAGCGCGGGTGGCGCACTTGTCGCGTCCATTGGTTGCCTGG